>JAZOLW010000048.1:0-3235 GCA_045653405.1 Eubacteriales bacterium
CTAAAAAGCTCACCGAAAAAAAGAGAGATGCCCTTGCAGAGGTCATAAAAGAAAAAGCTCTTGCCTGGTGTATAGCATATTCCGACGTTGCTGAAATAGAAAAGATAAATATTCTCAATGCCGCGCTTCTTGCAATGAACAGAGCAATCGACGGACTGAAGATTAAAGCCGAATTTGCACTTATCGACGGAAATAAAACAACAAATATCAAAACTCCCTGCATAGCCGTTGTCGGCGGAGATGCAAAATGCCCGTCAATTGCGGCGGCATCAATACTTGCCAAAACCGAAAGAGACAGATATTGCATAGAATATCTTGATAAGGAATTTCCGGAATACGGATTTGCAAAGCATAAGGGCTACGGAACAAAAGCCCACTATGAGGCAGTTGAAAAATACGGACTTTGCAAAGAACACAGAGAAAGCTTCTTTACAAAATGGAAAGCAAAAAAAGCATAGGAAATATGGGCGAAGATTTTGCCGCAAAAAAGCTTGAAGAAAAGGGATTCAGAATACTCTGCCGTAACTTCAGGGGCGCACACGGTGAAATTGATATAATAGCCGAAAACAAATCATATATTTTGTTTGTAGAGGTAAAACTGCGCAAAATTCTCACGGAAAAGCCTGCAAATGCAGTGGACGAGAAGAAAATAATGCATATAGTTGATACTGCAAATGAATTTATGAGAGAATACAGTGACAATAATTATATATCGGCACTTACTCCCAAATTTGATGTATTTGAAGTCTACACAAGCAAAGGTCAGATTGTGGATTTCAATTATATAGAAAATATATTGCAGTAAATTCGCTGTAATAAAACTCGAAAAGGTACATTATGAATTATTTTGATTTGCATTGCGACACAGCGTATGAGATGTTCAAAAAAAATCAGCCGCTGTCAGGCAATAATCTTGCTGTAAGTCTTGAGGGATTTGCAAATTTTGACAAAAAAGCACAAATTTTTGCAGTGTGGTCGGAAAATACCGCATCCCCTGAAGACGTGTATGGTGATTTTTTCAAAATCCTTGACAATCTGAAAGAGGAAATCAATCAGAATTCCGACAGAGCAGTTTTCTGCAGTGACAGAGAAACTCTTGCTCTTGACGATACAAGACTTAAAATTATTCCCGCCGTTGAAGGCTCAAGACTTATAGGAAATGACATATCAAGACTTGAGATACTCCGTGAAATGGGAGTTCGTGTACTGACACTTGCCTGGAAGGGCGAATGTGCGGTATGCGGAGCATATGACACAGAAACAGGCCTTACCGATTTCGGATATCAGGTCCTTGAAATGTGTGAAAAGCTGGGGATAATAGTTGACGTTTCCCATCTCTCCGAAAAAGGCTTCTGGGATGTGGCAAATGTGGCGAAAAAACCCTTTATTTCATCACATTCCAATGCACAGGCACTCTGTGTACATCCGAGAAACCTGTCAGATACACAGCTGAGAACAGTAGTTTCAACAGGCGGTATCTCAGGAGTAAGCCTTGTAGGAAAGCATCTCTCGAAGGCTTTTGCGGAAAATGAAGCTGTTGATACAGAAGCGGTAATCGAAACACTGGTAAAACATATAGTACACTTTATAGAAAAAGGTTGCGAAAAAAATGTGTGCCTCGGTCTTGATTTTGACGGAGTAACACCGCTCAAGGGCCTTGAAAGAGTGGAAGATATAGTCAAAATAGAGGAATATATGCGTCTGCACGGCGCGGAGCTTACCCTGATTGACGATATTTTCTATAACAACGCATACAATTTCTTTTTAAAGAATTTATAATATTATACCAAACACAAAGGAATGACAAAAATGAATTATTTCAGCACAAGAAGCGGCGCAATCGCGTCACCTAAAACATCAGCCGAAGCTATTAAGCAGGGACTTGCAGAAGACGGCGGACTTTTTATGCCCGAAAGCATCCCTCAGATAGATATGGACTTTATTCAGAGCCTTTGCGGGCTTTCATACCATGAAAGAGCTGCAAAAATCTTATCACTTTTCCTCACAGACTACACATATGAGGAACTTCTCGACTGTGCGGATAAGGCTTATAACTATACATTCGACGGCTTTGCAGCTCCTGTAAGTATGCTTATAGGCGATGACCTTAGAGTTCTCGAACTCTGGCACGGTCCTACCTGTGCATTCAAGGATATGGCGCTTCAGATTATGCCAAGACTTTTATCTCTTGCTCTTAAGAAGACAGAAGAAAAGAGAACTGCACATATCCTCGTTGCAACATCAGGCGACACAGGTAAAGCGGCACTTGAAGGCTATAAGGATGTTGACGGCATAAAGATTACCGTATTCTATCCCGAAGACGGTGTAAGCCGTATGCAGAAGCTCCAGATGGCAACACAGGAAGGAAACAATGTAAAGGTTTGTGCAATCAAGGGTAACTTTGACGATGCACAGACAGGTGTAAAGCAGATTTTTGCAGATAAGGAAACAGCAAAATTGCTTGACGAAAAGGGAATGTTCCTTTCAAGTGCAAACTCCATCAACTGGGGAAGACTTGCTCCTCAGATAGTTTATTATATCTCGGCATACTGTGACCTTCTTTCCGAAGAAGACATCAAGGCGGGAGAAAAGATTGATATTACAGTTCCCACAGGTAACTTCGGTAATATCTTTGCAGCATATATAGCAAAGCTTATGGGACTTCCCGTAAATAAGCTTATCTGCGCATCAAATAAGAACAATATTCTCACAGATTTCTTGAATACAGGTGTATATGACAGAAACAGAGATTTTTATGCTACAATGTCACCCTCTATGGATATTCTCATTTCCTCAAACCTTGAAAGACTTCTGTACCTTATCGCAGGTCCCGAAAAGACAAAGGGTTATATGGAAAAGCTGAACAAAGAGGGAAGATACGAAGTTGAACCCGAAGTTCTTGCGGCAATCAAGGAAAACTTCACGGCATACTACTGCGACGAAGAAAAGTGTGCGGCAACAATCAAGGGTATTTTCGACAAGTATTCATATCTTTCCGATACACATACAGCAGTTGCAATCTATGCGGCACAGCAGTTTGTCGCTGAAAATAACACAGGTCTTAAGAATGTTGTTGCTTCAACTGCAAGTGCATATAAGTTTGCGGCAGATGTTATGAAATCTCTCGGAAACAACGCCCAAAATATGGAGGACAAGGATGTTCTTGAGGCACTGAGCGAGTACTGCAAGACTGATGTTCCTGCTCCTCTTGCAACTCTCTTTACCAAGGAAGTTC
>JAZOLW010000049.1:0-23117 GCA_045653405.1 Eubacteriales bacterium
CAAGTAGCTTTTCTCCGTCAACTATCATTCTTTCGTGTGTTGCAGTGCCTACAACTCCGCCCTTGTCAAAGGCTGTAATTTTAAACACAAGTCTTATGCCGTCGATTTTAACAAGCTCGCTTTCTGCCGCAACTGTCATACCCAAAGGTGTTGCAGAGGTGTGCTTTACGTTTATTGAAATACCTACTGTTGTCTTTCCCTGTTCAAGGTGTCCGTCAACACAGTTGACACTTGCTTCTTCCATAAGGGCAACAAGGGCGGGCGTTGCGAAAACATCAAGACTTCCGCTTCCCATTTCCTTTGCACTCTTGCTTATACTTACAATAACCTGTTCTTTACCGAGTAATCCTGTCTTTAACATAATAAAACAGTCCTTTCAAAATTCCTTACTTCTTTTTTGCGTTTTTAAAACGGTATGCGTACTTTGCCTCATATTCAGCAATCTTTTTTCTCTCATCGGCAAGTATATCGTCTGTCACTATTCTCATATAACATCCGTATATGTACACTGCCGTATATATTATCCATACCATCTGGCATATGAGGCAGGCAAGAGGCAGATAGCTGTTGGTAACATTCATAAAGTTAAGGAGTACATTTACCGCTGTCAGCACATAAAACATTGCAAGAAGCACTCTTGACATATATGCTTTCTTGAATCCCTTGATATATCCGCACTGCTTTGAAATATCCTCAAGTGCCGAGTAGAGAAACAGGTGGAATACAAGGAGTATACCGTAATAAATCACACCGTCGCACAGTGCAAAGATATTGCTTGAGAACAATCCTGCACCGAAACCCATCATACGGGCAAGCCACAGTGCAGTATACAGTGCATAGTACACTGTAAGCGCTCCCGATGCCGCCGCCGTGCGCTTGAAGTCCTTACCGTATCCCGACAGCTTATCAAGACCTTTGTACATAAGGATTGCTCCTGCAATCATAGCAGGAGGCATTGTTTTGAAAAACAGCAAGGTCAGATATCCTACAAAAATAAGTCCAAATCCCATAATTATTCTTCGCTTCCTTCGCCTTGTGCGTTTGCTCCGCAGCACTTCTTGTACTTCTTTCCGCTTCCGCAGGGGCAAGGGTCATTTCTGCCCACCTTTTCGGCGGCGGTCTTTCTCACAGGTTCTTTTCTTGCTTCGGGCTTTGCACTTCTGCCGTACACGCTCTTGCCAAGGTCAGATGCACCTGAAGAGCCTTCTGTTTTAAGCTTTGCAGAAACTTCCCTGGGAGCTGCGTGAACCTTTATCTGGCTTGAAGGAATAATGGTAAGCAGCATCTTTGCGGTCTGTTCTCTTACAGAATCAACCATTTCAGCAAACATATCAGCCGCACTGTTTCTGTACATAACAACAGGGTCTTTCTGTGCATATGCCTGAAGTCTTACGCCTTCCTGCAGGTCTTCCATTGCGTCTATATGATTTACCCAGTGGCTGTCTACGTTTCTCAGAAGTACAATGCGTTCTGCCTGTCTGAGTGCGTCTGCAGGGAAAATTTCTTCCTTTTCCGCGTATCTCGCTCTTGCTCTTTCAAGCAGTTCGTTTCTGATATCTTCAGGATCTATTCTGTCGAGTTCTTCTGTTGTATACTTGAAATCATCTTCTGTTGTGAGAATACCGTGGAAATGCGCTCTGAGTGATTCAATATTCCATTCTTCGGGAATATCGCTTGAAAGGAAGCTGTCACAGGCGTTATTTACATAGCTGTCTATCATACCGAGAATCTTTTCGTGGATATCTTCCCCGTCAAGAACATCACGGCGCTGCTTGTAGATAACTTCTCTCTGAGTGTTCATTACGTCGTCATAGGTAAGAACGTTCTTTCTTATGCCGAAGTTTCTGCCCTCGAGATTTTTCTGTGCGTTCTGGATTGTATTTGAAAGAAGACCTGAGTCAATGGGAGTATTTTCATCAAGACCAAGGCTTGCAACCATTGACTGTATTCTGTCACCACCGAAAAGTCTTAGGAGGTCATCTTCAAGCGACAGGAAGAAACGGGATGCCCCCGGGTCACCCTGACGGCCTGCTCTACCTCTTAACTGGTTGTCAATTCGTCTGCTTTCGTGTCTTTCGGTACCGAGGATGTAAAGACCGCCTGCCGCAACAACTTTCTCGGCTTCGGGCTTTATTTCTTCCTCAAACTTTTCAAGTATCTCGTTATACAGTCTGCGAAGCTCGATAATCTGCTCATCATCTGTTTCAAAATAGCTTGTTGCATCATTTATCTGCTCAGGCTCGTAGCCGAGTTTCTTCATTTCGTTCTTTGCAAGGTATTCTGCGTTACCGCCGAGAGTGATATCGGTACCACGGCCTGCCATATTGGTAGAAATGGTAACCGCACCAAACTTACCTGCCTGAGCAACAATCTCAGCTTCTTTTTCGTGGAACTTTGCGTTAAGAACTGTATGTGGAATTCCGTTTTTCTTGAGAATTGCGGAAAGCTCCTCACTCTTTTCGATGGATACAGTACCCACAAGCACAGGCTGTCCCTTTTCGTGGCACTGCTTTATCTGTTCGACAATAGCCGCATGCTTTCCTCTGACAGTTCTGTAAACAACATCGTTCATATCCTGTCTTATCATAGGCTTGTTTGTGGGAATTTCAACAACGTCAAGGCTGTAGATTTCTCTGAATTCCTCTTCTTCGGTAAGAGCTGTACCTGTCATACCCGACAGCTTCTTATAAAGTCTGAAGTAGTTCTGGAAAGTGATTGTAGCAAGAGTTCTTGATTCGTTTCTTACTGAAACGCCTTCCTTCGCCTCTATTGCCTGATGCAGACCGTTTGAATAGCGTCTGCCCACCATAATACGTCCTGTAAATGCATCAACAATGAGAACTTCTCCGTCTTTTACAACGTAGTCGATATCTCTCTTCATTGTTCCTCTTGCACGGATAGCAAGGTTTACGTGGTCGGCAATGGTAACATTTTCAGGGTCAGAAAGGTTTTCTATTCCGAAGTACTGTTCTGCTTTCTTTATACCCTCTGCAGTAAGTGTTGCTGTTCTTGCCTTTTCGTCGACAATGTAGTCACCCTCAATGTTTTCGTGGGACTGCTTGCTGTCAAGTTCCTTGATAACAAAAGCTTTGAAGGATGCCGCAAGCTTATCAGCTTTTTTGTACATTTCGGAGGATTGGTCGCCCTCACCCGAAATGATAAGAGGTGTTCTTGCCTCATCTATGAGGATGGAGTCAACTTCGTCAACAATGGCAAAAGCGTGTCCTCTCTGAGAGAGCGCTTCCTTACTTGTAACCATATTATCACGCAGATAGTCAAAGCCGAACTCGTTGTTTGTACCGTAGGTAATATCTGCGGCATAGGCAATCTGACGCTCTTTCTGAGAAAGTCCGTTTACAATAAGTCCCACGGTAAGACCGAGATAGTTATATACCTTTCCCATCCACTCGCTGTCACGTCTTGCAAGGTAGTCGTTAACCGTAACAATGTGAACGCCGTTTCCTGCAAGAGCATTTAGGTATGCGGGGAGAGTTGCCATAAGGGTTTTACCTTCACCTGTTCTCATTTCGGCAATTCTTCCTTCATGGATGACAATACCGCCGATAATCTGAACACGGTAGTGCTTTTTGCCGAGAACTCTCCATGATGCTTCTCTCACTGCCGCAAATGCATCGGGAAGAATATCGTCAAGAGTTTCTCCCGCGGCAAGTCTTTCCTTGAGAACTGCAGTTACTCCTCTCAGTTCACTTTCAGACATAGCCGCATATTTATCTGACAAAGCTTCGGTTTTTTCAACAAGCGGCATCAGCTTCTTTACTTCACGCTCGCTTCTTGTTCCGAAAATTTTGGTAATTAAAGACATTTTGCTCTTTCCTTTCAAAAATTACGTAGCAATACACATTATGCATTATACACCCAATAAATAAATAAGTAAATACTTATTTAAAAATTTAACAAAATATATGACTGCATTATTGAAAAAAATATACACAATTATGGTGATATGATATTGATTTTAGAGTGAAAAGATGTTAAAATATAATTTAATATAAAAAGTATGGAGTATTGTTATGACAAACTATACATTTTTTCCTCTTGCTTTCAGAATGAAGTACATTAACCGCTGGGGGCTTATGCGCAATACCGTAGGTGAAAATCTCCTCGAACACAGTGCCGAGTGTGCAATGCTTGCCCACGCACTTGCAGTTATCGGAAACACCTATTTCGGCAAGAATTACGATGCTGACGGTATCGCCGTGCGTGCACTTTACCACGACATAAGTGAAATATACACAGGTGATCTGCCCACCCCCGTGAAATACCACAACAAGGATATTTCATCAAGCTATAAGGACATCGAAAAAAACGCCTGCGAAAAGCTGTTGTCAAAGCTTCCCGGGGAAATGAAAAACACATACGCTTGTGCTCTCGACCACGAGGAAACACCCGAAGTCAAAACACTTATCAAGGCGGCAGACAAGCTATGCGCACTCATCAAGTGTATGCAGGAAACGGGCGATGGAAACAGAGAGTTTACGGCGGCAGCGGCAGCGACACATGCCTCCCTTGAGAGTATTTCCAAAAACTGCGAGGAGCTTTCGTATTTTATGAAAAACTTCCTTGATGAATTTGAAAAATCTCTCGACGAACTTTAAAAAGAATTAATTTACCGTGTGCGTATTGAAACACACAAAAAATCATATTATAACGTTATAATGACAGAACTTTTGTTAAGAAAGGCGGAACCATATATGGAAAACGAAAAGTCAAAAGCTGAGCTTCTTAAAGAAAAGCTCTTTCTTAAAACACAGAATGCTTACGAAGCATGCTCATCCGAAGAAATTGATGCGGCATACACATACTGCAAGGATTATATGAAATTCCTTGATGTTGCAAAGACCGAGCGTGAATCTGTTGCCGAAGCTGTAAAAATGCTTGAAGAAAACGGATTTACTCCCTTTGAATACGGCAAAAAATACATTCCCGGCGATAAGGTTTATTTAAACAACAGAGGCAAGGCGCTCTACATTATCGTTATGGGCAAAAAGAGCCTTGAAGAAGGTATCAGCATTGCGGCAGCACACGTTGACAGCCCGAGAATTGACCTTAAGCAGCATCCTCTTTACGAAGAAGGCGGAATGGCATTCTTCAAGACTCATTACTACGGGGGCTTGAGAAAATACCAGTGGCTCACCATTCCCCTTGCACTTCACGGTGTTATTGTCAAGGAAAATGGTGAAGCAGTAAACATTTGCATAGGTGAAGATGACAGCGACCCTGTTTTCTATATCACAGACCTTCTCCCCCATCTTGCAAAGGACCAGGCACAGAAAACTCTTGCCACAGCAGTTCCCGGTGAAAATCTCAACGTGCTTGTGGGAAGCCGTCCTTATGACGATGAAAAAATCAGCGAAAAAATCAAGCTTAACATCCTTGCTTTGCTCAACGAAAAGTATGATGTTACGGAAGCAGACCTGCTTTCAAGCGAACTCAGTCTTGTTCCTGCGGCAAAGGCACGCGACCTTGGCTTTGACAGAAGTATGATTTGTGCATACGGCCACGACGACAGAGTTTGCTCATACCCCATTCTTACAGCGGCAATTGAGTGTGCAAAAGGCACTCCCGAATATACAAGCGTTACTATCCTTGCAGACAAAGAAGAAACAGGCAGTGACGGAAACACAGGTATGCAGTCTTATGCATTTGAAAATATGCTTAATGAACTTGCAATCAATGCAGGTGCAAATCCCAGAGTGATGTTTGCAAACTCAAAGTGTCTTTCTGCTGACGTTAACGCTTGTTTTGACCCCAACTTCCCTGAAGTTTACGAAGCGAAGAATTCTGCATTTATAAACAAGGGTGTTGTAGTTACCAAATTCACAGGCTCAAGAGGAAAATCCTCAACAAACGATGCTCACGCAGAGTATGTTGCAGAAGTGAGAAAGATATTCAATGAGGCAGACGTACTCTGGCAGACAGCCGAGCTTGGCAAGGTTGACCAGGGAGGCGGCGGAACGGTTGCTATGTATATTTCCGAACTCAATGTTGACGTTATCGACGTAGGAGTTGGTGTTCTTGCAATGCACGCTCCCTGCGAAGTTGTTTCAAAGACAGATGTTTATATGGCATACAAGGGATTTAAGGCATTCTTTAACAGAAAATAAAAGTAAACGGATTCAGTTAATGCTGTCCCGTCATAGCTTGAATTTCACAAGAGGATAATAGATAATGATTGCAGAAAACCTAAAGAAGTCAGTTCTCAGCGGAGAATATAATAAGGCGTTTACAGAACTTTATGGTGAAAGTGCAGACCTTGATGCTATAAAGTCAAGATATGTAAAGGCTATTGACGGTTTTGAAGAAAATTACGGCAAACTTCTTCCCGAAACAGCCGAGGTTAAACTGTTCTCGGTTCCCGGAAGAAGCGAAATTTCCGGAAACCATACAGACCACAACCACGGCAGAGTTCTTGCGGCTTCCATAAGCCTTGACATTATTGCTGTTGCCGCAACGGTTGAAAAGAAGGAAATCAGAATCAAGTCTGAAGGCTTCGACGAAGACGTTGTTTCTCTTGATGACGTTGCAACAGTTGTTGACGGTGAAAAATACAGAGCAAGTGCAATAATCCGCGGTATGTGCGACGGTTTTGCAAGAAACGGACACAAAATCGGCGGTTACTATGCATACACAACTTCAAATGTACTTAAAGGCTCAGGTCTTTCTTCCTCAGCGGCATTTGAAGTAATGGTCGGAAATATGCTAAATCACTTCTTTAACAGCGGTGCTATTGATTCAATAGAAATTGCAAAGCTTGCACAGTATGCAGAAAACGTTCATTTCGGAAAGCCCTGCGGTCTTATGGACCAGATGGCTTGTGCAGTGGGTGGATTTGTTGCAATTGACTTCAAAGTACCCGGTGCACCTGTAGTTGAAAAGCTCCCCTTTGACCTTGATGCGGCAGGTATTTCTCTCTGTATCACAAACACAGGCGGAAACCACGCTGACCTCAACGAAGACTATGCCTCCGTTCCGGCAGATATGAAGGCGGCGGCAAAGTTCCTCGGCGTAGAAGTTCTTGCGGAAACTACCAAGGAAAAGCTTCTTGAAAATGCAACTGCAATAAGAGAACAGCTTGGCGATATGTGCTTACTCCGTGCGCTCCACTTCTTCAATGAAAATGAGCGCGTAACGGCCCAAAGAGATGCTCTTGAAAAGGGCGACCTTGACGCGTTCCTTGCGAGTGTAATGAAGTCAGGAAACTCCTCAGCAATAATGCTTCAGAATGTATATACGGTAAAGAATGTTAAGGAGCAGGGTCTATCAGTTGCTCTTGCTCTTGCGGCTGATGTTCTGTCTGGTATTCCCACAAGTGCTTACCGTGTTCACGGCGGCGGATTTGCAGGAACTATCCAGAGTTTTGTTCCTAAGACACTTGTAAATAAGTTTACCGAAACTCTTGAAAGTGTGTTCGGCAAAGGAAACGTATATGTGCTTTCAGTAAGAGAACACGGTGCAGTTAGGGTTGATAATCTTAAGTAATATGAGTAACAGATACTATATTTCAAACAAAAACACAGACGGCAAAAATTCAAATACCTGTATACAAAAAAATGTGCCGCTTATCGGCAAGGGAAAGATACTTGCAATCCTTGCTGCCGGCACGTTTATTGTGGCAGGAGTTTACATTGCTGCAATGAAAATGCACTTTCTTCCTATATTCCATATATACTGGATTATAACAGCAATTCTGCTGTGTGCATTCGCCTTTTCCACCAAGAGATGCGAACAGCTTTATGCTGAAAACTTAGGAAAAGACGGCAAAATGTCAGAGAGTGCAAAATCAGAACATCTGAAACGCACAAAGAAAGTGAAATACCTTCTTCTTGTACTTCTCCCCTTTCTGTTTACGGTAATCGGAGATACGGTATATGTGCTGATTTTGCAGGACTCGGGAATTATTGAGGCAATAAAGAATCTACTTGCGGTTTAATCTGCAAAATATGTTCAGAACAGGATAAATATGTTTAAAATCATTCCACTTTTTTCAAGTTCTTCGGGCAATTCAATGTACATTAAATACGGCGACGACGAAATTCTCGTGGATGCCGGTGTTTCGTGTAAAATGCTCAAGGATTCCCTTGCGTTTATCGGCACGGATTTATCTAAAATCAAGGCGATTTTCATCACTCACGAACACAATGACCACATAAAGGGTCTTGAGGTAATATCAAAAAAATTTGGTATTCCGGTATACATAAATCACGAGTCGTTGAACAATATAGAAAAGCCGTCTGCATTTGACGCTATAAGTCAGGTTGCCTGTGTGAAAAACGCAGGAGAAAGTGTAGATGTCGGGGAAATTCACGCAGATTTGTTCAAGACGCCACATGATTCATTCGGGAGCGTTGGATACAGATTCACTTTTTCTGACGGTGTTTCCCTTGGATATGCTACAGATATAGGATATATAACCAAAGGAATTGCAAGTTCCCTTTTCGGATGCCATACAGTTGTGCTTGAAAGCAACCACGATGTGCAGATGCTAAAGAACGGGCCGTACCCTTATTATCTTAAAGAGAGAATACTGTCGGACAAGGGGCATCTTTCAAACAATGCCTGTGCCGCATTCGTTCCCTTTTTATATCAGCACGGGACAAAGAAGGTTATTCTTGCCCATCTTTCAGAGCATAACAATACTCCCCATCTTGCATACGGTGCAAGTCTTGATGCAATATCCGAAGCAGAGATAGATACCAAGGATTTTGCTCTTACCGTAGCCAAGAAATCCATTCTTCAGTAAATCAAGGAGATACAAATGACAACTGTAATTATAGTAAGACACGGTCAGAGCGAGGGCAACGCACTTGGTGAATTTCACGGGCAGTACAACTCCGACCTAACAGAAAAGGGACACGCACAGGCTGAGTGTACCGCAGAATTTCTTGACAGATACAACATTGATGTTATATATTCAAGCGACATAAGACGCGCCCACTCAACAGCCCTGCACACTGCAAACCGCAGAGGAATGGATATTATAAAGTCCGAGGGTATGCGTGAAATCAGAGCAGGTAAATGGGAAAAAATGAAATTTGAGGATATTGCGATAGAATATCCCGACATATACAAGACTTGGTTTGAGGACATATCAAACTGCCGCTGTCCCGAAGGTGAAAGCGTAAGAGAACTTGCTGAGCGTGTTTGGAAGACCGTGGACAAAATAGCCGCAGATAATGACGGCAAAACCGTTATGATTGCAACACACGCAACTCCAATTCGTTCCCTCGCCTGCTTGTGGAAAGGTCTTGACATTTCGGAAATGCAGAATATAAGATGGGTTCCCAATACATCTGTAACGGTTGTTGAATATGACAACAAGGGTGGATACAATGTCAAGCTGTACGGTGAATGTCAGCACCTTCTTGACGCCGGACTCATTACTGAGCTTCCAAAAAACATATAACTTGTTGAGGGACTGCAAACTTGCAGTCCCTTTTTTGCTGCAAAAATTTGACTTTTCTGTATTACTATGTTATAATTTTTTATATATTCTTGTAGACGATCTTGTTTATGTTAAGAAAGGATGAATATAATTATGAAACGCAGCCGTTTGCTGATTTTCACAATAGTTTTGCTTTCTGTATTCACTTTTTCGGCTTTTGCCGCCGAATATGACGGATACCTCTTCAGCTTTAAAACTCCCGAAGCAGAGCAGGCATATCTCGATATGATAAGCTCGGAGGTTTCGTTATTCTCGGAGGAAAGCGACCTTAGAGAAATCGGAAATAATATGGGAATATATAAGTCCTATAACCTTGAAATTATTGATGAACTTGAAAAGCGCGGTCTTATTAAAAACGTAGAGCCTGATTATCAATGTTATCTTTACGATTATGACTATACCGCAGAACCTCAGTACAGCAACCAGTGGGCACATCAAGCCACAAACGTGGATTATGCGTGGAATCTCGGCATTTACGGCAACGATGTTAATGTAGCAGTTATTGACTCTGGATTTCTCAATACTCACGAGGATTTTACACAGTCAAATATTCTTCCCGGATACAATTATACAATCACCAATACTGCGGATTTGTCATCCGACCCCGCGGACTATTCTCCCGATTCATTCAGTATGGCTTATCACGGCACTGCAGTTGCAAGTGTTATTGCTTCTTCTGCAAACGGCAAGGGGTGCGTAGGTGTTGCTCACAGAGCAAACATTATTCCCATAAAGGTTTACGGATATGTTAAGAGCGGCTCTTCTTATGTGGAGGGCTGTTGGACATCTGATGTAATCAAAGCAATCAACAAGGCAGCAGAGCTTGGTGCAGACGTTATAAATCTCAGCCTTGGTTTCAACTCTGACAGCAGTAATGTGAAAGACGCAATTGATTACGTTCAGATGTTTGATATTATTGTTGTCGCGGCGGCAGGTAATCTCACAACTTCACTGCCTCCCAATTTTAATGACAACGGAAACTATAACTACTCATATCCTGCGGCATACG
Source organism: Eubacteriales bacterium (assembly GCA_045653405.1). GTDB lineage: Bacteria > Bacillota > Clostridia > Oscillospirales > CAG-382 > UMGS882. The sequence continues at coordinate 10,473 of JAZOLW010000049.1, forward strand.
ATAATGTAATAAGCGTTGCAAATATTTATAAAACCACTGCCGGTGCTTATACCTGGTCAAGCTCATCAAGATATAATGATAAAGTGGACATTGCAGCACCTGGCACATCTGTCCGTGCAGCGACTATATCAGACAATTCATCCTACGGATATGTAAGCGGAACTTCCTTTGCGTCACCCTACATTGCCGGTGTTGCAGCACTTGCAAAATCCATAAATCCCGACCTTAATCAGGATACTTTCAGGGAACTGCTTATCAGCACGGCGGATAAATCTTATTTCGAAGAAGGCGAAATAAGAAACGACAAATACGGTTACGGTGTTGTAGATGTTGAAGCTCTTATAAACAAGCTTATAGGAGAATCCAAAGAAGGCTTTATTTCTCCTGTTGACCGCAAGGATAACGGTCAGATAACCGTTAAAGTAAACAACAGACTTGCAACCGCAAGAAGTGTAACTATGCTGGCAAAAACAGAGAACGGCGACAAAAAGCCGCTGGACATAGTTTTAAAACCTGTTACGCTTTCAGGAAACGGTGTTACAGAATTTGAGATTTCAGATCTTTCGCATTCCGCAACATCGGAAATCTACTGTTATCTGCTTGACTCACTCACACTGAAGCCCCTGTATCAGAAAGTAGACGGTTAAATAAACAAATTTCAACGGTGTGCCGGTTATGGCACACCGTTTTTTGTGTTTTTTTGCCTTGTCTCTATTATTTTATAATTTTTAATTATTACTTTATAAAAAAACATATTGAAAAAATATATGAAGTGTGATATAATAATGTGAATTTGTTTTGAAAGGAGGCGAAATAATGAAAACAAAGGATTTATTCAGTCTTGAAAACACAATGGCGGCTGCACTTCTCGAAAAGCACGAATACCCCTGGACTGCTCTCAGCGAAATAAAGGATTTCATAATAGCACTAGGCAAAACTCTCGATAAGGAAATTTATGAAGAAGTTTCCGAAAACGTGTGGATTGCTAAAAGTGCAAAGGTATTCCCCTCTGCCTATATCGGAGCACCCTGCATTATAGGAGAAAACACTGAGGTAAGACACTGTGCTTTTATAAGGGGAAGCGCATTAATAGGTAAAAACTGCGTTGTCGGCAACTCTACCGAAGTGAAAAATTGCATCATTTCCGATAATGTTCAGATCCCCCACTACAACTATGTTGGCGATTCAATTCTCGGTTACAAGTCACATCTTGGTGCAGGCTCCATTACTTCAAATGTCAAGAGCGACAAAACTCCCGTCAGTGTGAAAACAACAGAAGGAAAAGTTGAAACCGGTCTTAAAAAATTTGGAGCAATGGTTGGCGACAATACCGAAGTAGGTTGCAACAGTGTTCTATGCCCCGGCACAGTTCTCGGCAAAAACTGTACTGTATATCCTCTCTCAAGAGTAAGAGGTTATATTCCCGAAAATCACATATTCAAATCCGAAGGCAATGTGGTAGTAAAAAAATAGTATTAATGCCACAGACAGTCAAAGCGTATTCTGAATATAATATTACGGGACACAAAAGGAAAACTGCGGCTGTTAAAAAACAGTGCCGTTCTTCCCGATAAACTGTTTTAGCGCCAGACCGCAAAATAAGGGATACTGAAAACAAATACGCTCCCTTACCGCTGCGGTGACGAGGTAAGAAATTATCGAAATTTCGGCGGGTGTTTCTTCGGCAATCCTTTGTCGTGAGGTCAGCAACAAAAATATGTGCAAGCATATACAAAAAGCTGTCCGCAAGGATAAGATTTCCTGGGGACTTTTCTGCCCCCTTATTGTTCAACAAAACAATTTTATATGGTTTCTGATTTTTGAAAACTTTATTTATCAGAATATCTTATAGGCAAAGTTCCTATTTCTGCTTTTGCAAACAGCGAGAAGTTTTGTGAGAGTCTTTTCACTATTGACTTCACTGAAACTATGCAAGAGCCGGTGCTGTCATATGGCACTGTTCATAATTCAAAAGGAGAGCGACACAATGGGAAAATATTTTGGAACAGACGGCTTCAGAGGAGAAGCAAATAAAAATCTTACAGTTGAACACGCTTACAAAGTTGGAAGGTACCTTGGCTGGTACTACGGCAAGGAACATAAATGCAAAATTGTCATAGGTAAGGACACAAGACGCTCAAGCTATATGTTTGAATACGCTCTGGTTGCGGGACTCACCGCGAGCGGTGCAGATGCATATCTGCTTCACGTTACAACTACTCCTTCTGTTGCTTACGTTGCAAGAACAGAGGATTTTGACTGCGGTATTATGATTTCCGCAAGCCACAATCCCTACCACGACAACGGAATAAAGATTATCAACAGCCGTGGCGAAAAGATGAGCGAATCAATTATTGCAGACATTGAAGCATACATTGACGGAATAATCGGAGAAATCCCCTTTGCAACAGGCGAAAACATCGGTTGCACCGTTGACTATGCTGTTGGCAGAAACCGCTACACAGGCTACATCATCTCACTTGCAAGACATTCATATAAAGGAATCAAGGTAGGTCTTGACTGTTCTAATGGAAGCACCTGGATGCTTGCAAAGAGCATCTTTGATGCACTGGGCGCACAGACATTCGTCATAAACAATCAGCCTAACGGTCTGAACATCAACACAAACTGCGGTTCTACACACATTGAAGGCCTTTGCGAGCTTGTAAAAGCAAACGACCTCGATATAGGTTTTGCTTTTGACGGCGACGCAGACAGATGTCTTGCTGTTGACGAAAAAGGAAATGTTCTCACCGGCGACCACATTATGTATCTGTGCGGATGCTATATGAAGAAAAACGGCACACTTGCAGGAAACACTGTTGTTACCACTGTTATGTCAAATCTTGGACTTTACAAGGCATTTGACAATGAGGGAATCAACTACATACAGACAGATGTAGGCGACAAATATGTATACGAAGCAATGACAAACAACAACTTCTGCCTTGGCGGAGAAGAGTCCGGACACATCATCTTCTCAAAGTTTGCTTCCACTGGAGACGGTCTTATCACCGCTCTCAAAGTAATGGAAGTATTTGTTGAAAGCAAGCTCCCCTCCTCAAAGCTTTGTGACGGATTTGTAAGATACCCTCAGCTTGTACGCAACGTTCGTGTTGAAGATAAAGATACAGTCGTAAACGATGCAGATGTTAAGGCTGCCGTAAAGAGTGTCGAAGAACAGCTCGATGGTGATGGAAGAATACTTCTTCGCAAGAGTGGAACCGAGCCTGTTATCAGAGTTATGGTTGAGGCTAAGGGTGAAGAACTCTGTCAGGTGCTTGTTGACAAGGTTGTAAATGCAATCAAAGAAAAGGGATACGCAAAATAAAACATATTATATTAATCCGCCGCTTTATGTGTACTGCACCAAAGGCGGCGGAAATTTTGCTGTAAAGGAACAGGAAAAATCAAACTATGAACATAGGACTTTCAGACCATTTCGACTACCGGAAAATGCTGCGTTTCACGCTGCCTTCCATTATAATGATGGTATTTACCTCCATATACGGTGTAGTGGACGGTTATTTTGTTTCCAACTATGTTGGCAAAACGCCTTTTGCTGCTGTTAATTTTATAATGCCGGTGCTTATGGTTCTGGGGGCTATGGGTTTTATGTTCGGTTCGGGCGGAAGCGCACTGATAGCCAAAACTCTTGGCGAAGGAAAGAACAAAAAAGCACGAGAACTGTTCTCGCTCATTGTTTATGTGACAATAATCGGCAGCATTATTATAACAGTACTAAGTATTGTTTTTCTGCGCCCTATAGCAGTATTGCTGGGTGCTGAAGGACAAATGCTTGAGGACTGTGTTCTTTACGGCACAATCATTCTTTTTGCCCTTCCCTTTTATATAATTCAGTTTGAGTTTCAGAGCTTTTTCATAACAGCAGAGAAGCCTCACCTTGGATTATATATGACGGTTGTTTCAGGTGTTGCAAATATGGTGCTTGACTGGCTGTTTATGGCAGTTTTCAGATGGGGACTTTCGGGTGCAGCCTGGGCGACAGCAATAAGCCAAACACTCGGCGGAATTATACCTCTTGTATACTTTGCAAGACCGAATATGAGCTTACTTGGATTCACAAAAACAAAGTTCGACGGAAAAGCTTTGCTAAAAGCCTGCACAAACGGTTCATCCGAACTTATGAGCAATATCTCTATGTCGGTTGTAGGAATGTTATACAACATTCAGCTTCTTAAATATGCAGGGGAAAACGGAATTGCGGCATACGGTGTTCTTATGTATGTCAATATGATTTTCCTTGCAGCGTTTATCGGTTTTTCTGTTGGAATTGCTCCTGTTATCGGATATCATTACGGAGCACAGAATCACACAGAGCTTAAAGGTCTAATGAAAAAGAGCATTGTAATCATTTGCATCTTCTCTGTGTCAATGCTGATACTTGCGGAAATACTTGCATACCCACTGTCATACATTTTTGTAGGGTATGATGCAGCCCTTATGGCTATGACATTAAGAGGTTTCCTCATCTACTCTTTCTCGTTTCTTTTTTCGGGTATCGCTATTTTCGGCTCATCCTTTTTCACAGCTCTCAACGACGGACTTACATCGGCTCTCATATCTTTCCTTAGAACACTGTTGTTCCAGTCTGCGGCAGTAATGGTTTTCCCTCTTATCTGGGATATTGACGGGATATGGATATCTGTTGTTGCGGCAGAAATAATGGCGGTAATAATCACGGTAATTTTTATGATTGCAAAGCGGAAAAAGTATAATTATTGAATATTTGCGGAAACGGTTAATGTTTCCGCTTTTATTTTGCAAAAATTTGCCGTAAATCCATAAAATACTTGACAATACGGCATTGTTGGTGTATTATTTAATATGTATTTTTATGTAATATAAAGGAAGTTTTGAAAATGAAATGGACAGGACTTAACGAACTCAGAGAAAAATACCTTTCCTTCTTTGAAAGCAAAGGTCATCTCAGAATGAACAGCTTTTCGCTTGTTCCCAACAACGATAAAAGCTTACTGCTTATCAACTCAGGTATGGCTCCTTTGAAGAAGTTCTTCACAGGTGAAGTTATCCCCCCGAGAAACAGAGTTACAACCTGCCAGAAGTGTATCCGTACACCTGACCTCGACAGAGTTGGTATCACTGCACGTCACGGTACTTATTTTGAAATGCTGGGCAACTTCTCCTTCGGTGACTACTTCAAGGAAGAAGCTATCAAGTGGTCTTGGGAATTCCTTACCGAAACCCTCGAAATGCCTGCAGATCGTCTTTGGCCTTCTGTTTACGAGCACGATGACGAAGCCTATGACCTGTGGAAGAATATGATTGGCGTTCCCGAAGAACACATTGTAAAGCTCGGCAAAGCTGACAACTTCTGGGAACACGGTTCAGGTCCCTGCGGTCCCTGTTCCGAAATATACTTTGACAGAGGAGAAAAGTACGGCTGCGGTTCACCCGACTGTAAGCCTGGATGCGACTGCGACAGATTTATGGAAATCTGGAACAACGTATTCTCTCAGTTCAACAACGACGGCAAAGGCAACTATACTGAGCTGACTCAGAAGAACATTGATACAGGTATGGGACTTGAAAGACTTGCCTGCGTAATGCAGGATGTTGGAAATATGTTTGAAGTTGACACTATCAAGCGTATTCTTGACACAGTCTGCAAGGTTGCAAACAAGACATACGGTGAAGACACAAAGAACGATATTTCTATCCGTGTTATCACTGACCATATAAGAAGCTCCACATTTATGATTAGCGACGGTATCATCCCCTCAAACGAAGGAAGAGGCTACGTTCTCCGCCGTATCATCAGACGTGCGGCTCGTCACAGCAAACTTCTCGGAATCAATCACGCATTCCTTTCCGACCTTTGCGATATAGTTATTGAAGAAAACGGCTCTGCATATCCCGAACTTGTTGAAAAGAAGGATTACATCAAGAAGGTTCTCAGTATGGAAGAAGAACGCTTTGATGCTACTATTGATGCAGGTCTTGCTATTCTTTCAAATCTTATTGCAGAAGCAAAGAATGACGGAAGCAACAAGATTTCCGGTGAAGAAGTATTCAAGCTGTACGATACATTCGGCTTCCCCATCGACTTAACAAGAGAAATTGCCGAAGAAAACAGCATTGCAATTGACGAAGATACATTCCTTGCACTTATGAAGGAGCAGAAGGAAAGAGCAAGAAACGCAAGAGCAAATCTTTCCGGCTGGAGCAACGCGTCCAAGACTTTCCTCGGAGAGCTTGCAAAGACTGAATTTACAGGCTATGCTGAAAGCTCAAGCGAAGCAAAGGTTGTTGCCATTATCGACGGCGACGATATGCTTGACAACATAAACGAAGGCGAATTCAGCCTTATTCTCGACAAAACTCCCTTCTACGGTGAAGGCGGCGGTCAGGTTGGCGACACAGGTGAAATCACTTGTGCAAACGGTACAGCCAAGGTTGTTGACACAAAGAAAACAGACGGAATATACATTCACATCTGTCAGATGGTAAGCGGAAGCATTTCAAAGAACGAAACAGTTACCGCATCCATTGACCTTGCAAGAAGAAAGGCTATTATGAGAAACCACTCTGCGGCACATCTTCTTCAGGCAGCTCTCAGACAGGTGCTCGGCACACACGTTGAACAGGCAGGTTCTTACGTTGACGAAACAACAGTACGTTTCGACTTTACTCACTTTGCGGCAATGACTACAGAAGAACTTGCAAAGGTTCAGGCAATAGTTAACGAAAACATCCTTGCGGCAGAACAGGTTACAATCACAGAAACCGACATCGAATCTGCAAAGAAGATGGGTGCTATGGCTCTGTTCGGAGAAAAGTACGGAAGCACTGTAAGAGTTGTTAAGATGGGCGACTGCTCAACAGAACTCTGCGGCGGTACTCACGTTGACAACACATCAAAGCTGGGTCTTTTCAAGATTGTTTCCGAATCCTCCGTTGCGGCAGGCGTAAGAAGAATTTCAGGTACAACGGGTCTTGGCGTACTTGATATGCTTAACGAAAAGGATGCTCTTATTGCGAAGACTGCAGACGAGCTCAAGGCAACAAATGTAAACGACATTGCAAAGAGAGCTGAACAGCTCCAGGCAGAAATCAAGAATCTCAAGCACGAGCTTGACGCGGCAAACGAAAAACTTTCCGCTGCAAGTGCATCCTCCCTTATTGACTCTGCTGAACAGGTTGGAAACTTCAAACTTGTTTGTGCGAAGGTTGATATGAAGGCAGACGCTATGAGAACCCTCTGCGATAAGTTCAAGGCTGAACACGCTGATGTTGTTGCTGTTCTTGCAGCCGTATCCGACGGCAAGGTAACATTTGCAGTTGCCTGTGGTAAGGATGCTGTTGCAAACGGTGCAAATGCAGGTAAGATTGTTAAGGCGGTTGCTACAATCTGTGGCGGTGGCGGCGGTGGACGTCCCGACAGTGCTCAGGCAGGCGGCAAGGATGCCTCCAAGCTCGACGAAGCACTTGCAAGTGTACGCGGATTGCTTTAATTGAATTTTTAAAGGCTGTGATTTAACTGTCACAGCCTTTTATCATATTGACATTTTTCTTCAATTAATGATATAATATAGTTAGTACAAGAAAGGAGTTTTATTTATGAAAAATACTATTTCAAAGATTTCAGTTCTCACCCTTGCTTTTATTATTGCAATTATGTCCTTTGCAGCATGTGCAGACAAAAAACAGCCCGGGATGACAAAAGAATACTTTGAGAATAACAAAACCGAAGTTATTATGAACTCCCTAGATTACAGCAAGTTCTCTGATTTTTCCATTTTAAATGCTGAAGATTACGAGTCTGTAGAGTTCAGTATGGATATTCCCGACAGCAATATGAACTTTTTGATGAGTGCCAACAGTGACACAAAGAATTCCAAGGGGGATTTGGGCATCGTTCTCGGAGCAGACGGCAAGCAGTTTGACTTGTCGGCATACTATGACAGCAAAAAGTTTGCTCTTGCTTCCAATGCTTTCCTTGGAGAAAGCGTATCCTACGGCATCACCTTTGACAGTCTGAAAAACACAATCGAAAAATTTGAAAACTCTGCTCTTTTCTCAATGCTCGGCATTGAAAAAGGTATGTTAACAGAACTTTGCAACCAATACGGCATAACAGATGAGTACATAAAAGGTATTGTCGATGCATACAAGAAATATTCGCCTGCAACTCTCACCATTGACGATATGATTGAAGAAGTGTTTGCACTGTACGAATCAAGCTACGGAGAAGTTATGGAAGAAACCGTTGAGGTAAACGGCGAAACATATGATGCACTGTCTGTTGAAATAATTTGCGATAAACAGCTTGTTGCAAATGTTTTTGACTGGTATATCGGTTATATGGAAAAGAGCCTTCAAGAAAATGAAAAGCTGTTGGTAGCTTTCATTCCCGAACCTTTCAAGGAAGAACTTCTTCCCGAAGTTTCCGAAGACTATTCACAGTCCCTTGAAGAAGTTAAAGCTGAACTTTCAGCTGTACTTGACAGTATGGAAATATCAGGCAGTTCCAAGATATATATTGACAGAAAAACCGGAAAATATCTTATGGAAAAAGATGATGTCAGCATAACAGTAGACGGTGAAACAGTAAAAGTAGTTGCAGAGCAGTATATGACCGCAAACGGTACGATTTTTGACGGCACTGTTACAGTTAACGGCGAAACAATGGACATTTCCGGAAGTATGACAGAAAGCACCGACGAAACAGGTACAAAGTATGTATTTGACTTTGTTGTAGGCAACGGTGAAAATACAGCTGTTTCTTTGAACTTAGGTCTTGATTACGCAAACGCAGACGGAAGCTACGAGCTTTATCTTGATATGACATCAGAAGACGAAAAGCTTAAAATGTCTGCAAACGGTAAGTATACCGAATCAGCTGACGAATTTGAGTTTACAGTTGACAGCTTTATGTTTGATGACGGTTATGACTCAGTAAACGCAGATCTCAATCTTATATACAAGGCAAGCAAGAAGGCAGACGTAAAACAGCCTGAAGGATATACAGAGATTTCCCAAATGAGCCAGAATGACTTGTTTGGTGTTTTGGGAAGAATAGGTGTTGCAGGCTCCGAACTTTCATCACTTTTTGAAAGCTCAACTCCCGAACCCGATTTCTACGACGAGTATACTTATTATTATGAGTAATAAGTATTTACTGAAAGTTCAATAAAGCATAGCAAACGGCAGTGACAATTAATGTCACTGCCGTTTCTCAATCTTTTAAAAAATTCTTTACTTTTTTTAAGTTGTCCCCAAACACACATCGCCCAAGATTGTAAACCTCCGTGAGTTTTTCAGCCTTATGCTCCACCCTTTTTATAGGCAGGTTTTCCTTTGGACAAAGTACAAGCACATTGCCCTTTTTCTCCTCTTCCCATATATATTCCAGCGTTTCATTATACATAATGTGTCTTCTATCCATTGCTTCAACAAGCTTTGGATATTTTTTTAACTTCATACGTATCAACGGCATCAGGCTGTTGGCTTTCTTGAGATACCCTCTCGGCTGAGTAAGGACAACTACATTCTTGCTGTACCCTATGCTTTGGAAATACTCAAGAGGTACTGAGTCGCTCACTCCCCCATCAAGCAACATCATCCCGTCAATCTCAACGATTCTTGACACAAGAGGCATTGATGCTGAGGCTCTCATCCATTCGAGTTCCGTATAGTCGCATTTATCCATTTTATGATACACGGGTTTTCCCGTTTCGATATCGGTGCATACAATATAAAATTCAATGGGAGATTTTTCAAAGGCATCTTTATCAAACACATCCAACTTTTCCGGAAGCTCGTGATAACAAAAATCTGCGCCGTACATATCCCCTGTTTTTATAAGGGAACGGATACTGCAATATCTGGGGTCATTGCAATACTTTGTGTTATACCTCAATGCTCTGCCCATTTGTCCCGATTTATAATTGCATCCAAAACACGCACCTGCCGAAACACCTATTATTCCGTCAAACTCTATGCCGTGCTCCATCATTGCGTCTGTAACGCCAGCCGTAAACAGACCTCTCATTGCTCCGCCTTCGAGTACAAGTCCTTTTTTCAAAATACTTCTCCGTTCTGTCATAACAATTTCACTTTAAAGTTTAGCAAACAAATTCCATTTTGTCAATAAATACTAAAGTATATATTTTGCGGTATCGGGAAAAATAAGCACACAAATACTGCGGAGGAAAAATTATGGAAAACAGTTCATACACGGCAACGAGAGGCGCAATTACCTTCAAAAACAAAATAATTGTTTCCGAAACTGCCTGCGCCGGAGGCAAATTCGAAAAACAGGGTCCGTTCGGAAATCTTCTTGACGTATACTGCGACAGCGACGATTTAAAAACAGGAACCTTTGAAAAGGCTGAGTCGGAAATGGTACGTCTCACGGTAAACACCCTTATGTCAAAGGCAAAAATCAAGGATTCGTCCGTCGATATTCTCCTAGGTGGTGACCTTATGAATCAGTGTACTTCTACAGGCTACGGACTTGACGGGTTTGATATTCCATATATCGGTCTGTACGGCGCCTGCTCCACCTTTGCTCTCGGAATCCTTACTGCAGGTATGCTTATAGATTCAGGTCATATAAACAACGCAATAGTCACAGCATCATCCCATTTCTGCTCGGCTGAAAGACAGTTCCGTTTTCCCCTTGAATACGGCTCTGTATCGGGAACAACGGCACAGACAACAGTTACAGGATGCGGTGCGGTGCTTCTTTCAAGAGCAACAGATAATGATGCAGATGGGATTATTCTCAAAGGAGGAATGTACGGTATCGTCAGCGACAGAGGTATAAAAGATGCAGGAAATATGGGAGCAGCAATGGCGACGGCGGCGGCAGATACCATACTTCGTTATCTTGGTTCATCAGGAGAGAATATACAGGAATATGACAAGATTGCAACAGGCGATCTTGGTACTGAGGGATTAAGTATTGCAGGTGAAATGATTTCTGAGAAAAACATCGACCATAACGGAATACTTTGTGACTGCGGCGAAATGATATATGACCTCGAAAAGCAAAACGTAGGTTGCGGCGGTTCGGGATGCGGATGCAGTGCTGTTGTGACATCGGGGTATTTTTACAATCAACTTAAAAACGGAAATATGAGAAAAGTAGCTATTGTAGGGACAGGAGCAATGATGAGTCCCCAGAGTCTGCTTCAGGGACTTTCAATACCTGCCGTTGCTCACCTTGTGACATTTGAAAGGCAGTAAAGGAGAAAATATGATATATTTATGGACTTTTATAACAGGAGGGCTTCTGTGCGTCATCGCGCAGATACTAATTGACAAAACCAAGCTTACTCCCGCCCGAATTCTTGTCGGTTACGTTGTTGCGGGAGCGCTTCTTTCAGCAATTGGCTGGTATGAGCCTCTGGTTGAATTTGCAGGCGCAGGGGTAACTGTTCCCCTTACGGGGTTTGGCCATTCTCTTATTCAAGGAGTTGAAAAGGCGGTTGACGAAAAAGGTGTTTTCGGAATACTGTCAGGAGGAATTACGGGGGCAGCATCGGGAATTACGGCAGTTATGCTGTTTTCCCTTATCGCTTCGGTGATTTTCAAAAGCCACAGAAAATAAAGCTCTATGTGCACATTCTGAACAGGAATAATCTGTTCAGAATGTGCTTTTTGCATTTTACATTCATTTTACTTTAATTTTACCAACTTTATGCAACATTAACTGCGTTTTGTCGAATTTTCAAAGTTGTTTTCGTCAAATTAAACATTATTGTTAACATCTAGCTGACAATTGAATGTAGTATAGTCTATATAATTTGCGTATAATTTTACATACTATGTTTAAATGAGGAGAACACTATGCCAAACGTTATTACAAGTGAATTTTATCTGCAGTTTGAAATGATTGCAAGATGTATACTTGCGTCAATCTGCGGGGCTATTATCGGTATCGAAAGAAAAAACCGTCTTAAAGAAGCGGGTCTCAGAACACACCTTATTGTTGCTCTGGGTTCAGCTCTTATGATGGTTGTATCAAAATACGGATTTTTTGACTTGCTCAGATATGCCAACGAGTTCGGATTTGAAGTGAAGCTTGACCCCTCAAGACTTGCATCAAACATTATTACAGGTATAGGTTTCTTAGGTGCAGGTACAATATTCGTAAGAAAACACGTCATTAACGGTCTTACAACTGCAGCAGGTCTTTGGGCTACTGCAGGCATCGGAATGGCAATCGGTGCAGGAATGTACATTGTGGGTATATCAATTACTCTGTTCCAGTTCCTTGCACAGATTTTCTTACATAAGAACCTGAAAGTTTTAAGAGCTCCTTCATCTGACCTTTTAGTGTTAAGAGTAATCGACAGTGCAGACGTTATCAAGCAGATAAATGACATTTTCAAAGAAAAGAGCATTGAGATAACTTCAATAAAGTACGAAAAAATCTCTGATAAATACGTTGACGTTGAGTGCTTTGTGAGATTTCCAAAAAAATATACTATTATAGATGCGGCGACAGACCTTAAGGCTTATGATTTCATAAAGAGTGTGGAATCTTAAACCATCAAAAAACAGCCTCTTGGGTATTGTACTCATAAGGGCAATAAAAAGCTGTGTAGAAGATTTGTACACAGCTTTTTATTTTGTCTTATACCGTAACAAGCA
>JAZOLW010000050.1:0-15149 GCA_045653405.1 Eubacteriales bacterium
TTTCGCTTTCGGAAATTGATGAGTTTGTATCATAGAGGCTGCGCCGTTTTTAATGTTACTTTCCGTTTGTGCGAAAAGTAACCAAAAGAACCCGAGGGCTTCGCCCTTCGAACCCACGACGGTCAAAAGAAATTATCGCCACGGTATCTGATTTTTAGCCAAATGAGTAATTTCTAAGATTGACCGTCGGAGGCTACGCCTCTCTTTTTGTCAGCGGTGAAATTCGTAGAACTTCACCGCTGACGGGCAAATCTTTGCTGTTTACATCAGGCGAAGTGATTAGTGCAATTCTTATTGCCTTTCTGATGTACACCTTTATCAGTTGCACGTTCCAATGGTTTTGTTTGAGCTACTTTTTCCAATGTGCCACTAATAAACTGTTGATATAATCTGATATTTCACTAAAACATCTTTGTGGCAGTGCAGTTGCACATATATACGCCCCTCAATCTCAAAATTTTCTCATTTTGTATTAAATTTAGTAATGGTTGGTAGAAAATTTAATTGACGGGCGTGGGGTCAAGGGTCTCCATGTGGTTTTTGGGTTCTTTTGTCCACACAAAAGAACCTCGCTTTCGCAAAAGCGAAATCTTCTCTTAAGAGTTTCGATTTATTAAAAAGCGGAATTATTTGCTTTTTCCCTAAGTATGCCCTGAACTATTTGCCTTGCTATTGGCGCACCAAGTCCTGTACTCATATCGTAACCCTTAAGGGCATCATACACACCGTTTGAACCGACGGTTATATCGTTAAAATAATACTGAGGCTCATTGTATCTCGTTTCTCCTGCAACAAGATACAGATATTCGGGCAGGGTACGGTCTGAAAGCACTTCGGGATTCTTCTGGAGAAGGGTTGCGGTTATTCCTGCAAATACAGGTGCACTGACACTCGTTCCTCCAACTGATATAAATCCGCCGTCGGCACTGTTGTAAACGGCATATCCCGGCGAGGGTGACGCATCAAGGGCGATATCGGGAGTCGCGCGGTACCCGCCTGACATTTCTGAAATTCCTTCAAATTTTCTCTGCCATTCAGGTATACCGGTATATCTGCTTGGACCTCCTCCCCCGTTTATCCAGGCGGTTCTTGCAAAGGTTTTGCCGTCGGGGTTTCTGAAAAGGATAGTTCCGCCAACGCTCACTACTGCATCGGAGGATGACGGAAACAGAACCGCCCCGCCTGTGTCCCCTGCTGAGGCTATAAATATTCTGCCGGTGTTTTTCATATACTGCGTATATTCTGCCTGACCGTAAAACTCAGGACTTCCCCAGCTCATTGATATAATGTCTGCTCCAAGCTGTATTGCGTAGTTGACAGCTTCAAAAAGTGATTCTACCTGTGCATCTCTTGCGATAACACACATTATTCTTGCTGACGGGGCGGTTGCATACACCCACTGGGTATCTGCGGCGGCTTCCCTTGCCCAGCCTGAATTGTATGTATTGTTTTGTGTACCGGTATAATAAACCTCAAGAGAGTTCTGCGGTAACATAAATGTTCTGCCGAATGTATCAAAATCATCTTCAAGGGTGGGATTTCCGTATGCGGCAATAACGGCGACAGCTACTCCCTCCCCGTTTGAAGCTGAATTTATAAGGCTGTATGCCCTGCCGATTTCAGAGGGAGTGAATGGGGCTTGGCTATCAGTGAGGGTTGTGAACTGTTCGGCATCAGGTGTGTAGAGAGGATATCTTGGGGTTGTGCTTGTTTCTTCAGGCATATGTATTGCTCCTTTTTATGTGTTGATACAGTATATGCTGCCCGAATGATTCACGTGAAACAAAAAATGCATCGGTTTAACCGATGCATTCTGGCGTCCCAGATTGGACTCTAACCAACGACCTGTCGCTTAGGAGGCGACTGCTCTATACAACTGAGCTACTGAGACATATTTACTATGTTATTATACACTATTTTGAGAAAAAGTCAAGAATTATATGTAGAATAATGTCAACTTCCCTATTATGAAATGTGACTAATTGGCATCCACATTTTGTATAAAAAATGCTGTTTGAACACCATATATGTACGGGTGTAAAATATGTTGAGAAAAGTCGGAAAAAGCCTTGACAAATGGGGTTTACGGTGTTATAATTGCTACACTTGAAGCTGAATGAGCGTTGCAGGAAAATGGAAAATTCCTCTGTATGTGTTTGCGCATCCAGGGTTCCTGCCGACGGAGTAACACTCTCAGGCGTCGAAAGATAAGGACTGCAAAGGCTGACGGCTCTCCGGAGACGCGTACTGTAATTGTACGGGCCGAAGGGGCAAGGGCGGATTACCGTCTAATCTCTCAGGCAAAAGGACGGAGCGACGCAATACAGTTCTTGACAGTAGTCGGGAATTGTACATTGGTTCGCTTACCGAACTGTGAAAACAGTTCGGTTTTTTCCTTTTTATGGGCAAAATTGTGCTTGCTATTGCGTTTTTGGGAATAATATGTTATATTAACTGTATAATATCAAGAAAAGAGGTGTGCGGATTTTGAGTTTGTTTGACATCGGTGATAATAAAGAATGTTTTCTGGTTTTTGAAACAGCTAAGGCTCTCGAAGAACTTAGAAAATTCCGCCATGACTATAAAAATCAGCTTTTTGGCATCGCTGCATTGCTTGAAAACGGTGAATATGACCGCGCAAAGAAATATGTAAGTGAGCTTACGGATAAAGTTGAAATACGCATTTCGAACAAATGTTCATATTCAGATAACTTGCTGATAGATGCAGTATTGCAGAAGCTGGCATTTGTGTGTGAAAAAGAAGGAATTTGTTTTGAAGCTGCGGTAATTGCAGGTGCGGACTTCCCTCTTTCTGATATAGATATATGTTCAGTGTTTGGAAATGTTGCAGATAATGCATTTGAGGCGGTATTGAAGCAAAATGCCGACAATAAGGAGCGTTTTATAAGATTTACAACGTCCAGACGTGAAAAATGGCTTATAATAACTGCGGAAAACTCTTTTGACGGCGAAGTTGCTACAGATGAGACAGGAAACATTAAGACCAGTAAAGTTGATAAGGCGTTTCACGGCATTGGGTTAAACAGCATAAAATCAACTGTGGAATCAGTTGGCGGAACTGTAAAAGTGCGTGCTGAAGACGGAATTTTTGCATTATCAATGATATTTCCAAGATAAATTTATATAAAAGCACATTATAAAAGGCTGTGATTAACATCACAGCCTTAATTTTTATTGTTTCACGTGAAACATTATCTTTCCGGCAACAACGAATATGGGTCAATCGATACGCCGTTTTCGATTATTTCAAAGTGTACATGAACACCTGTTGAGTCTCCGGTACTTCCCATTGTCGCTATTGTTTCGCCCTTAGCTACAAACTGTCCTGCTTCTACCAAAAGCTTGGCGCAATGAGCGTATTTGGTTATAGTATCCTCGTCGTGCTGTATTTCTACATAGTTTCCGTAGCTTCTGTTGTATCCTACTTCAATTACTTCGCCGCCATCTGAGGCTACGATAGGCTCATCATAGGGCCCGTGAATATCAAGTCCTATGTGGAAATTGTATTTTCCTCTGAGAACTCTCCAGCCGTAATAACTGCTGATATCTCCGTTTTTACAGGGCCAAATGTATGTTCCGGTGGGAATTATCCCTTTTTCTTCTTCAGAAAGTACCTTCGTACCTACTTTAATAACCTTATTTGTGGGTTTTTTGGTAATTTCTTCGCCTGAAACCTCTTGTTTTACCAGTTTTCCGCTGCTGTTGTATGTAGCCTTATAATATACCGCCTTTTGTCCGTTTTTACCTGATGAAACAAGTCTTCTCATTCCTTCGGGAAAATCTTCGTCATATACATACTCAGTATCATATGGAACTGTTTGATATGCCGTCTCGTCTCGTGTTGTTGCTATATCTATGGAAACTGCACCGCTTAGTGTAGCTGAATCAAGACCCAGCCCTGCATTTTCGCTGATATTGCTGTTGGGACGTGTTTCCAGTTCGGAATAGTCAAGATTAAGTGTAGAGGTAAAGGGATTTTTGCCGTTATTACTGTTTTTGGTAGCATTTTGCTCTGTAATTTCATCATATGCTGCCACCTCTAGCTCCGGCAGGCCGAATAAGCGTCTTACTTCGGATTGTGTAAGGAAATATGATGACGGATAATTATCTGCGATTATTGAAATGTTGTTATTGTATACAAATTCGTCGACTTCACGTTCTGATACGGAGTTTTCTGCCATATAATTGGACTTTTGCTGCAAAATGCTTTCTTCGACTGCATCATCAAACCATTTTTGTGCATATGTAACTGCTGCAAGCTTATTATCAATATATAAACCGTAGCCGTGTTGTGTGTAGTTTTTAATATATGTGTCGAAAATTGTATTATCACCGCTTGAAATAAGCGTTGTTGTATCTAATTGCTGGGGAATATACTCAACTTTACATTCCAAAACTACCGGCGTACCGTATCTTGTGGTTAGTGAGCTTTCATAATCGTGCTTAATTTTGGTAATCTCATTTAAACTTAGAGTATTACCTACATATTGACCGTCTATATAAACCCCGATAGAATACTTGTCGTCATTTTTTACAGTGCTACTGATTGTATAAGCGGTGTAGGCTGTAAGCGTTACAGCAATTACGGGGATTAATATTGCTGAAGTAATTCTGCCAAGGGTTTTTGCGGCACGAACTGAATTGTCAAGGCTTCTTGGTATATACTTAATTTTACTCAAAGAGGCAAACACTTTTTTCTTCAGCGTGCTGGTTCCTTTGATAATTTTTGCTGTGCCCTCAAGTATTTTTATGGCATACGACCATTTATTATGCTTGTACAGCTTTATTTTATCGTGCGCCCAGGCGATAGGGTGCTGGTGAATATTGGCATATTTGGGTTTTACGTCCGCATTTGACTGCTCATACTTATTATGGCATGTCAGATATGCGGCATTATACAGGCTTTCCGTTATGCTTAATTTGTCTGCTCTGAACAGCTTATACATCTTTCTCATATTTGTTCCGGAGAGTATTGTTTCACGTGAAACAATATATCTTCGAACATTTGTTTCCTTTACTGTGTTGCTTCCGCTTCTTTCCTTCAATAATTTCACCCCCGTTTCTTACGGTTTCAGATGTTTATATTATACCTGAAAATTATACATATTATTCCATTATATGCTTATTATACACTATTTATAAAAATAAATCAAGTACTGCCGTTTTTCTGTCAGTTTCACGGTGTTTTGCATACTTCTTAAGCCTTCAGGCAATAATAAATTCAGCAAAGCCAAATATTTTTCAGGAGGTTTTATTATGTCACCCAAGGAATTACAGTATATTGAAGATGCTCTCGGACATGAAAAGCAGATGAAGGATATCTGCACCAATTTTGTAAATCAGCTTCAGGATGCAGAACTTAAAAACTTTGTGCAGGATATGTGCGCAAAGCATCAGACCAACTTTGACAGATTCTACGGTCTTTTAAACAAGTAAACGGAGGGTTTAACAATGGATGACAAGTTAATTATGGACAACATTCTTACTGCCACAAAAGGTGAGTGTGACCTTATGATGCACGGTGCAATTGAATCTTCAACAGCAGATGTTCACAGTGCATTTTCTCAGGTTCTTTCAGACTCTATCTGTATGCAGAATTCTATTTACAAGAAAATGTCCGAAAAGGGCTGGTATCCTGCTGAACAGGCTGAACAGCAGAAGATTGATGCAGCAAAGCAAAAGTATTCAAACAACTGATTTATACGCAAAAAAGGCTGTGACAATTAACTGTCAAAGCCTTTTGATTACATATATAATCCTTTGTTTGATTGTATACCGGTATACCGTTCTCCGTAGAACACGCGGTTAAGATAAAGTCCGCAGGCGGGGGCGGTATCTCCTGCATTTGACCTGTTAAGCGAGTTTATAATTTCCGTAATCTGACCTTCTTTTATTCTTCCCATACAGGCGCTTGCATACGTTCCAACCATAATACGCACCATATTATAGAGGAAGCCGTCTGCACACACTGAAACCGTCACAAGATTTCCTTCACGCTTGACGTTGAAGTAATCTACCGTTCTTACGGTATCCTCTGTAATCTTTGAGCCTTTTGACATAAAGGCTTTGAAATTATGTGTGCCGGAAAACTCTCTGCCAACAAATTCAAGTGCTTCTGTATCAATGTTTACATAGGGAAAATACCAGGATTTACCCTCAAGAAAGGGATTGGAATACTTTGCGTTCCATATCTTATAAACATATTCCTTTTTTAAGCAGGAATATCTTGCGTGGAAATCTGCATCAACTGTTACCGCACTTTTTACTGCAATTCCCGAGGAATGAAGATGTGCATTGAGTGCATCTGCAAGGCGTGACGACGGTATAAGCACGTTTTCAGAGGAGATATGACAAACGTAATTGTTTGCGTGTACTCCCGAATCGGTGCGGGAACAGCCGCAGATATCGGGTCTGAAGCCGATTACTTTTTCAAGGGTGTCCTGCATTTTCTCCTGAACGCTGAGGGCGTTTTTCTGCACCTGCCAGCCGCAGTATTTTGCACCATCATACATAATTGTCAGTGCAATTTTCGGATGTTCATCTCTTATTATTTCTGTCATATCACGTTACCGAAAATACTGTTGAAGTACAGTGTCATACCAAGAAACGCTGCCATAAATAAAAGGAAAAGCACGTCGTGAAAACGAAGCTTGAGCACTTTCATTCTGGTTCTTCCGTTTCCGCCTGTATAAAGACGGCATTCCATTGCGTTTGCAAGCTCGTCTGCACGTCTGAATGCAGATACGAAAAGGGGTACAAGGATAGGAACAAGAGCCTTTACACGCTTCATAAGGCTTCCTGTTTCAAAATCCGCTCCTCTTGCTTTCTGCGCCGACATAATTTTATCGGTTTCCTCAAGAAGTGTAGGAATAAAACGAAGAGCTATAGACATCATCATAGAAAACTCGTGAACGGGAAGTTTGATTACCGCAAGGGGATGAAGCAGTCTTTCTATGGCATCCGTCAAAGAAACGGGAGATGTTGTATAGGTGAGAAGCACGAATGTTGTGATAATAAGGCACACTATACGAAGCGCCATAAGCAAAGCGAAGATTATGCCTTCGGGATAAATTTTTATTACACCGAGAGTGAAAAGGGGAGTTTCGCCTGTTGTCCACAGCATATTTGCAATTACCGTAAATGCGAGAATAAACATTACGGGTTTAAGGCTTTTAAGAATTGTGGAATAATTTATTCCCGAAAATCCGATAAGGAGCAGGGAAAAGGCAAGAATAGCCCCAAAGCCTAAATATGTCTTGGTGCAGAAAATAGTTACCACCAAAAGTATTATAGATATTATTTTTATTCTCGGGTCGAGTTTATGGATTATTGATTTTCCCGGAAAATACTGACCCAGTGTTATATCTGAAAGCATTTAAATTATCCTTTCGATGAAATAAACATACTTTGTTATTCTATAGTATAACACATAAATTGCAAATATCCAATACTTTTTAATAAAAAATCCGCCAAATACGGCGGATTTTGTTGTTATTTCATATGTTTTACAGGTCTGCTTTTCATTATTACCGAAACAATTACAATTCCTACTGCAATTCCTCCTGCGGTAAGCAGTGTATTTGTTCCGCTTGTCAGGGCGGATGCGCTGTCCTTGTTTATGAGGTGTAAAAGGGTGTAGTACAGACTTCCTCCGGGGGCAAGGGGAATAACCGACGGCATAATAAATGCAGTTGTTGGCATTTTTCTTATTCTTGCCATAACTTCGGAATATACTGCGGCAAAAATGGCGGCTGTGAGGTTGAGAAAGAAAAGGTTTTCGGTGAAGCTTTCGCATATGAGGTATACGCCCCAGGTAAGTCCTCCTCCGATTGCCGAAAGAAAGATATTTAATCCTTTATGGTTGTATAGCAGGGCAAATCCCAAAGCACCGCAAAAGGCACTTGCAAGCTGTATTACTGTGTTCATTATGCAATACCTCCCATCATAACAATGGAGAGCGCAACTCCGGCGGCAATAAATGCTGCATACAGTATGGATTCAAGCATACGCAGTGAGCCTGATATTGTGTCGCCAAGCAGAAAATCGCGGGCGGAATTTGTAAAGGCTACCCCGGGAATTACAAGCATTATAAAGCCTATCATTATCATATCGGCATCTGTTTTACCGAAAACACGGCAGAGCGTCAGAGTGACAATACCTGCAAAAAGGGTGCATGCGAAGTAATATGCAGGGAGATTTGTGTCCTTTCTCTTGAAAAACGCCTCAAATGCCACAATTAAAAGGGCTACAACTGCGGTAATTGCGAAATCCCACATATTTCCGCCGAAAAATACGGCAAATCCGCTTGCAGCAAGTACCGAACCGATGGCTTTTTTTATAAGCCCTTGGCGGAAAGCGGTTTTTTCTGAAATAATGCTGTCAAGCTTTTCCCGTATTTCTTCGGGTGACGGCTTGTTTGAGCAGATAAATCTTGACAGAGTGTTCAGCTTTGAAAGCCTGTCGTAGTCAATATTTGCAGTTTTTATTCTGCGTGTCTGGGTAAAGGGCAGACCGTTTTCGTCGGTGACGGTGAGAATAATGCAGGAGGTTATGGTAAGAACATCAATGTCAGTCATTCCGTAGGAGGAAAATATTCTTTGAAGGGTATCTTCCACTCGGCTTACCTCTGCTCCGTTTGTCAGCATTGCTTCGCCGATATCCAGAACATTTGAAATAAGGTTTTTTGTTTCTGTGTATTGCATATTTTTCCTCTTTTGCAATTTTAATGGTGTTTTATATATTATACACTCTTTTTTTTATAAAGTAAACACCAATATAATAAGACGGGTGCGGTATTCCGCATCCGTCTTTGTGTCTGTCAGCTTACGCGCTGTACAATGAGAGAGAACTTACAGTTTGTCATAAAATCTGTGTTTCTCGAGAGATTTACAACAAAATAAAGAGTTGTGTCGTCTTCTTCAGCGGTGAAGGCAAAAACTCCGCTGATATTTGCCTGAAGGGCATTTGAGCGAAGTTCTCCGCTTCTTGCGGCTCCTTCATTTTCCACACCGTTGATATAAGGCACGATTTCTGCCTCTCCCTGGGCATTTCCATGACCTTCATAGGAATACTGTACGATATACTTTCCTGCGGGGAGTATGACGTTTTGTGTGTCAAAACCGATGGAGGAAGCGGTATGGGAATCTACAAGGTCCAAATCAATCACGCTGTCTGTTGTAAGTGTGGCGACTCCTGTTGCTTCTGCATTTACGAAATATGCGAAATCGTTTATTGCCGCAGTTCCGTCAGCTCCTGTAGCACCAGTAGCACCAGTAGCACCTGTGGCGCCAGTAGCGCCGGTAGCGCCGGTAGCGCCGGTAGCACCTGTTGCACCTGTTGCACCCGTAGCGCCTGTGGCACCTGTGGCACCGGTTGCGCCTATAGGACCAATAGGACCGGCAGGACCAACAGCACCGTCTGCACCGGTTGCGCCTGTTGCGCCTGTTGCGCCAGTAGCACCAACAGGGCCAACAGCACCATCAGCACCTGTTGCACCAGTTGCGCCAGTTGCGCCGGTAGCACCAACTATACCCGCAGGACCTTGGGGGCCTGTAGCACCCGTTGCACCAGTGGGACCGATAGGACCCTGAGGACCGGTGGCACCAACAGAACCTGCGGGACCCTGAGGACCGGTTGCACCGGTAGCGCCTGTAGGACCTGTAGCACCGGTAGGACCGGTTGCGCCTGTAAATACTATTGCAGGACCGGTAGGGCCGGTGGGACCTGTAGCACCTGTCGGACCAATGGGACCCATAGGACCTGCAGGGCCTGTGCAGCATCCCGGACGGCAGGAATTATGAGGAGGGAAAGGAGGACGGTGAGGTCTGTTTCCAGCGCCGCCTGAACCGCAGCCCGTATTGCATCCGCCGACATTGTTATTTCCGCAACCTGTATTGCATCCGCCGACATTGTTATTTCCGCAACCTGTATTGCATCCGCCGACATTGTTATTTCCACAACCTGTATTGCATCCGCCCACGTTGCCGCCTGTTCCACAGCCTGTGTTACTTCCGCCCACATTACTGTTTCCGCAGCCGGGACGATGGTTATTTCCGCAGCCTGTATTGCTGCCTGCTACGTTTGAACAGCAGGAACAGCAGCAGTTGTTACCTGTATTAGAGCCGCCCACATTGCTGACGGGGCAGTCGGGAAGCTGAAAAAACGGAGGATAAGGACTGTATGGCGGGAAGGCAGGTCTGTTTGCTCCGCCGACTCCCGAGCCTTGTCCGTTGCATCCGCAATTTATCATTAAGCATTTTCCTTTCGTTAAGGAGATTTACGGAACAAGATGTGTTTCCACAGTTCCGTCGATGTATTATATGCTGTGTACTTCTGTTTTGATATGTGGGAGAATATATTGTATTTAAGGAAGAATATTTCCGCATTTTTGTAATATCGGAGGCTATCTTATGACTTTTTCGCTGTGTATGATTGTTAAAAACGAGGAAAATACATTAAAGAGATGTCTTGACAGTGTTGACGGAGTGTTTGACGAGATTATTATTGTTGATACAGGCTCAATAGACAGTACAAAAAACATTGCGTACCAATATACTGACAAAATATTTGATTTTATGTGGTGTGACGATTTTTCTGCTGCCCGCAACTTTTCTTTTTCCAAGGCAAAATCGGATTACATTATGTGGCTTGATGCAGACGATGTTCTCGAAGAAAAAGACCGCTTAGCTTTGCGGTCTCTCAAGCAGAAAATAAAGCCAGATACCGATGTTGTTATGATGAAATACGCTACAGCCTTTGATTCTCAGGGAAAGCCGTCTTTTCTCTATTATCGTGAAAGGCTTGTAAAAAGGCTCGCAGGTATGATGTGGAACGGATTTGTTCACGAGGTTATTACCCCCAGAGGAAATGTGATTTATGAGGATATAACAGTAAGCCACAGGCAGGAAAAGAGTAGAAGAAGCGACCCTATGAGAAATCTCAAAATATATGAGGGGCAGATTGCAAAGGGTGTGAAGCTTAGTGCCAGAGAAACCTACTACTATGCAAGGGAACTGTATTACAACGGCCGACGGGACAGTGCGGCAAAGCATCTTGAGCAGTTTCTGTCATTTCCTAACGGCTGGTATGCCGACAAGGTTGGTGCGTGTCTTATTCTTTATGACATTTACAGCAAAACATTTCCCGCTAAGGCAAAGGATTTTCTTGCAAAGGCTTTATCTTACGATACGGCAAATCCGCAAGTCCTGTGCTTTATGGGGGATGAACAGAAAAAAGCAGGCAGGATTGAGCAGGCGATTTTCTGGTACGCTTCGGCACTTATGTGTCCGCCTGAATACAGCGAGAGCGGATTTGTTCTGCCCGAATATGAGAGATATTATCCTTTACTTCAGCTTTGTGTGTGCTACGATATGAAAGGGGAACACAGCAGGGCAAGAGAATACAACAGACTTGCGGGACTTGAGCGACCTGACAGTGAGCAGGTTAAGTATAATGAAAAGTATTTTGATTCATTTACGGAAAAAAAGGAAGAGAAGACGGATGAAGAAAATCCATAAAATAAATATTTGTCAGCTATGAATTTTCCTGAAGTTCATTCCATACATTGACTTTTGCAAAAGTCGGGCGTATAATAAAGAAACACAGTTTATTACATATAAGGAAGAATTTTATGGATATAAGAAAAAAATCCCTGGAAATGCATTATCAGTGGAAAGGAAAGATATCTGTAAGCGCAAATGTAAAGGCAGATACCGCAGAGGCACTTTCTCTTGCATATACTCCCGGTGTGGCAGAACCCTGTCTCGCTATCAAGGAGGATATAAATAAATCCTATGAGCTTACACGCAGATGGAATACTGTTGCGGTTATCACAGACGGCACGGCTGTTCTCGGTCTTGGTGATATCGGTCCCGAAGCGGGGATGCCTGTTATGGAGGGCAAATGCCTGCTGTTCAAGGAATACGGCGACATTGACGCAATTCCTCTTTGTATCCGCTCAAAAGATACGGACGAAATTGTCAGAACTGTATCCTTGCTTCTCGGAAGCTTCGGCGGAATTAACCTTGAGGACATTTCTGCCCCCAGATGCTTTGAAATAGAAAGAAAGCTCAAGGAAGTTTCCGATATTCCCATTTTCCACGACGACCAGCACGGAACGGCAGTCATTGCTCTTGCGGCGCTTATAAACTCTTTGCGTTTAACAGGCAAAAAGCTTGATGAAATAAAGGTTATTATCAACGGTGCAGGTGCGGCAGGGTGTGCAATTGGCAGGCTTATGCTGGGATACGGAGTTAAAAACCTTATTTTCTGCGACAGACTCGGTGCAATCTGCGAGGGAGAACCCCAGAAGCATTACGAACACGAGGCTCTTGCCAAAATCAGCAACCCCAACCGTGAAAAAGGAGTTTTACGCGATGTAATCAAGGGTGCGGACTTCTTCTTCGGACTTTCGGCACCTAAAATTGTTGATGCGGATATGGTTAAGAGTATGAACAAGGATGCCGTTGTGTTTGCGATGGCTAATCCCGAGCCTGAAATCCTGCCTGATATTGCAAAAGAAGCAGGTGCGAGAATTGTAGGTACTGGCAGAAGTGACTACCCCAACCAGATAAACAATGTACTTGCATTCCCCGGTATTTTCAGAGGTGCGCTTGACGTAAGGGCAAGGGATATCAATGAAGATATGAAGATTGCGGCGGCAAACGCTCTGGCAAATCTCATAAGCGATGAGGAACTGAACGAGGAATACATACTTCCCAAGGCATTTGACCCGAGAGTAAGGGATGCTGTTGCTTCGGCTGTTGCAGAGGCGGCAAGAAAATCGGGAGTGGCGCAGGCATAACCTCGTTATTTGTCGGAATACTCGTCAATGGTGACTCGCACTCCGACGGACAACAGATGATACTTAAACGGGCGGACATTTTTTGGACATTTGCCAATTGTCCGCTGTCAATTAAAAAAAGAGTTGCTGTGAGCAACTCTTTTTTGCGTTTATCTGTAGAAAGCGTACTTGCCGATGAAGGGAAGGGGTTCTTCCTTGTCGTTTACAGCATTGATAATGCCTATAACCACGAGGGCTATACAAGCAATGCCGAGAACAAGTCCTACAAGCCCGCAAATCAATGCACCAACTACGGGTATCCAGCCGATTACAAGACCGAGGATGGTTTCTACTACTCCGCAAGCGAGAGAGAATATTGTAAGAATCATTCCCTGTCCGCAATGGAAGCGAACTGCTTTGTTGTCCTTATCGGGAATAAACAAGCTGATTATGAATAAAACCCATATGTAAGATAAAATGTGGAAAATTTTGTTTTTCTGCATGGAAAAACCTCCTTAAATCTATATATTGTATTTGCTGATTACATTATATCAACATATAATGCCGGTGTCAATAACGGTGTCGAAAAAAGATAAAAACAGCCTGTTTCGTTCATAGAAAGTTTACAAAATAATTTTGTTAAAACTATTGCAATGTGGGTTTTTTTATGTTAAAATAACCAAGCTTGATGTGCGATGAAGCGGGAGGTTGCGGTGTTTACACCGGTAATTTCCGTGGAGTATGTCCGATAAACGGGCGACAGCGAATATGAACCGACATGACCGGTGCGGATTCCGGTGCGTTCCTTCAAGCGGGTACGCTACCGAGAGTTTTGCCGTGTCTTGCTATGCAGTAAGACGAGCTGCCGGCATGAAGGTTGTCAATTCTTAAAACATCGGTCGAGGAACCGCCGGTATGATGTACCGGAAGGCCACGCAATATGTACCGTGGAGATTTCTTGCGGATTTCTGCGGAAAAATAAGAATGATAGGCTGCCCGAATTCCCCTCGCGTCTGAGGTCGAAATCGGGTTTTTAATTCGGGATGATTATGAAACACCCGGATGCGTGTTCAAATTCAGCTGTGCCGCATTTAAAACTTTCTTCAATATATATTATGCGTGAGCGCGTGATATTGAGAAGGCAAAAATTTTTAAAGGAGGCAGAAAAATGGCAGCAAAGGAAAAAATCAGAATCAGACTTAAGGCTTATGATCACACTCTTATCGATCAGGCCGCTGAGAAAATTGTTGAGGCAGCGAAGCGCAACGGCGCAAAGGTTTCAGGGCCTATTCCGCTCCCCACAGACAAGGAAATCGTAACAATCCTTCGTGCAGTTCACAAGTATAAGTACAGCCGCGAACAGTTCGAATTCCGCACACACAAGAGACTCATCGATATCCTCAAGCCCTCACAGAAGGCAATTGAAGCACTCGGTGATCTCGAACTCCCCGCCGGAGTAGAATCCGAAATCGTATTATAATTCGCATCTATACCGTGTGAATTAATATGAGACCATAAAAGGTCATGTTGCCCGTCCGAATCTACGGCGTGCCGTAGCAAACGGAAAATCAAACGGTCAACCAATAACCTAAGGAGGAATAAACATGAAAAAAGGTATAATCGGTAAGAAACTCGGTATGACTCAGATCTTCGATGAAAACGGAAATGTAATTCCCGTAACAGTAATCGAAGCAGGCCCCTGCGTTGTAGTTCAGAAGAAGACTGTTGAAAACGACGGTTACTCTGCAGTACAGCTCGGCTTTGAAGATGTAGCTGAAAGAAAGCTCAACAAGGCTGAAAAGGGACACTTCGCAAAAGCAAACGTAGCACTCAAGAGACATCTGAAGGAATTCAGACTTGACGACGCTGAAACAATGAACGTTGGTGACGAAGTAAAGGCAGACGCTTTCGCAGCAGGCGAATACGTTGACATTACAGGTATCACAAAGGGTCACGGTTACACAGGCGCAATCAAGAGATGGAATCTCCACAAGCTCAGAATGACTCACGGTGTAGGCCCTGTACACAGACAGTCCGGTTCAATGGGTGTTATCGACCCTGCGAGAATCTTCAAAAACAAGAAGATGGCTGGTCAGTACGGTCACGAACAGGTTACAATGCTTAACCTCAATGTAGTAAAAATCGATGTTGAAAAGAACCTTATCGCAGTTAAGGGTGCGGTTCCCGGACCTAAGGGCGGTATCGTGTTCATCCGTTCAACAGTTAAGTAAGCGAAGGAGGAATACAAATGCCAAACGTTGCATTATTCGATATGACAGGCAACAAGAAGGGCGAAATTGAACTTGCGGCTGAAGTATTCGGCTGCGAAGTAAACGAACCCGTCCTC
>JAZOLW010000051.1:0-22210 GCA_045653405.1 Eubacteriales bacterium
GATATTGATGCAAAAAAGCTGTCTACTTTTGCCTTGTGGTCTTTGAAAAGCTCTGCAAGTTCGTCCTGTCTGCGGTAGAGATACTTCACTTTCTTCAAATTCTCATTCAGCTTTTCGTCTGATTCAGCAATAATATGAGCAGACCTGTCCTTTGCTTTAATTTCAGCATCGTTTACAATTTCTGATGCTCTCTTTTCTGCTTCTGCAATTAGATTTTCAGCCTGTCTTCTTGCACCTGAAAGAATACTGTCAACATCGGCAAGCATTGCCTCATATTCTTTGGAGTTTGCCTCCATTGCCGCAGACTTTATTTCAGATGATTCAAGCTTTGTTTTCAGTTCTTTGATTTCATTCTCAAGAGCAATGATTTTATCACCCTGTGCTTCTATTGCAAGACGCTGATTCTCATTGTCTTCTATAAGCTTCGCAACTTCTTCCTCTTTTTCCGAAAAAGCCGCCTTGGCTTCTGCACACTGTCTGTCTGCGTCTTTAAGAAAATCAAGTTCCTCTGAAAGTGCGTGAATTTTAGAATCACTTTCAGCCTTTGCGTTTCTGTGTGCAGCATTAAGTTCTTCTATGTATGCAATAACCTCTTCCGGTGAGAAACCTCTGAAGCATTTTGTAAATAAATTGTCATTGTGAGCCATAAGATATTCCTCCTGATTACTCTGGAATTCTATATTCTTTTATAGTATAACACAAATTCTAATAAAAATCAATCATAAATTCAAACTTATTAATCTTCACGGATATTGAAAAACCGAAATGAATATGATATAATTATTACATCAAGATTGCAAAGGAAACGGAAGAGATGCTGGATAAAAAATTCTGTCTGAAGAGTGACTATTCACTTTCAGGCGACCAAAAAAATGCAGTTGAGCAATTGTCAAAAGGTGTGTTTTCAGGCTACCCTGCCCAGACACTTCTTGGTGTTACCGGCTCGGGTAAAACCTTTACTATGGCTAATATTATACAGCAAGTAAACCGTCCGACGCTTGTTCTTGCTCACAACAAAACACTTGCTGCTCAGCTTTGCAGTGAATTTAAGGAGTTTTTCCCAGACAACGCCGTTGAATTTTTCGTTTCCTACTATGATTACTATCAGCCGGAAGCTTACATTCCCGGCAAGGATGTCTATATTGAAAAAGATGCATCAATCAATGACGAAATAGACAAGCTTCGTCACAGTGCAACAAGTGCACTGTTTGAACGACGCGATGTTATAATTGTATCTTCTGTTTCCTGCATATACACTCTTGGTGACCCCGAAGAATACAAGAGTATGACCGTTTCTGCGGCACCCGGACTTGCTGTGTCAAGAGAACAGTTTATTGCGGCTCTTGTACGCATACAGTATGAGAGAAACGACCTTGCTCTTGAAAGAAACAAATTCAGAGTACGTGGCGACACTATTGAAATACTCACCGCCAACAACAACAAAACTGCAATAAGAATAGAGTTCTTCGGTGACGAAATTGATAATGTTTCGGAAGTGAATATAGTAACAGGCGAAGTTTTACACAGGCTGACACGAGTTGTAATCTACCCTGCTTCCCACTATGTTACTTCACTTGAGAAACGACAGGCAGCTATTGATGAAATACTTTCGGAAATGGCTGAAAGAGTTGAGTTCTACAAGGCACAGAACAAGTTTATCGAGGCACAGCGAATTGAAGAGCGCACACGATACGATATGGAGATGCTTGCCGAAATCGGCTACTGTTCAGGTGTTGAAAACTACTCAAGAGTGCTTTCGGGCAGACCTGCTGGAAGCACACCACACACACTCCTTGATTATTTTCCCAAGGACTATTTGCTGTTTATTGACGAATCCCACGTAACGCTTCCTCAAGTAAGAGGAATGAGTGGCGGCGACAAAGCAAGAAAAACAAATCTTGTGGAATATGGTTTCAGACTTCCCTCCGCTTTTGACAACAGACCGTTATTCTTCAACGAATTTGAAGACAGAGTAAATCAGGTAATATATGTAAGCGCAACACCTCAGGAGTATGAAAAGAACAATTCAACGCAGATAGTTGAACAGCTTATCCGTCCTACAGGGCTACTTGACCCTGTTGTTGAAGTGCGTCCCATAAAAGGACAGATTGATGACCTTATAAGTGAAATCAATATGCGTACTGCAAAGAACGAAAGAGTTCTCGTCACAACACTTACAAAGAAGATGGCAGAAGACCTTACAGAATATCTTGACGGACACGGCATTAAGTGCAGATATATGCATTTTTCAATTGAAACCATCGAAAGAATGGAACTGCTTCGTGATTTGCGTCTTGGTGTTTTTGATGTGCTTATAGGCATTAACCTTCTTAGAGAAGGTCTTGACCTGCCGGAAGTTTCCCTTGTTGCAATTCTTGATGCTGACAAAGAAGGGTTCTTAAGAAGTGAAACCTCCCTTATACAGACAATAGGCAGAGCGGCGAGAAATGCGGACGGCAAAGTAATTATGTATGCAGACAGTGTCACAGGCTCAATGGAAGCGGCAATTACAGAAACCAACAGACGACGGGAAAAGCAGATGGCATACAATCTTGAACACGGTATCACACCTCAGACAACCAAAAAGGATGTAAGAGATATCATTGATCTTGCCGTAAAGGATAAAAAGAAGGACAGCAAACCTAAGAAAATGTCTGCAAAAGAAATTGAACGTACTGTTGCCGAACTTACAGCACAGATGAAAGAAGCTGCCGCAACACTCAACTTTGAACTTGCTGCAGCACTTAGAGATAAGATTACGGCAATCAAAAAAGGCAAGTAATAAAACAGCTTAAATTTAAAAAGCTCTTGAAATAGGGTTTTATATGTGATATAATTTATAAGAATATATAATTCCGCGCACGCGGAATGCGGATAAGAAAGGTTAGGTACACCAAATGAAAGCTAGACTCCCTAAGGGTATGGGCGGCGGCCCTCAGAATATGCAGGCAATGTTAAAGCAGGCTCAGAAGATGCAGGAGGATATGCACAATCTTCAGGCAGAGCTTGATGAAAAGGAACACGAAGTAAGTGTGGGCGGCGGTGCTGTTACCGTAAAAATCAAGGGTAACCGTGAAATCACAGACCTTGTTCTCTCAGAAGATATTGTTGACCCCGAAGATATAGAAACACTGCAGGACCTTGTTATTGCGGCTGTTAATGAGGCTATCAAGACTGTTGAAAAGCACAACAACGATGAAATGGGAAAGGTTACCGCAGGACTTAACGTTCCCGGTCTTATGTAATCAATATGAAAGTAGAATTACTTGAACATACACCCAACCCCGAAAGAGTTATTGCGGCTGCCGCAAAGCTGTGCTACTCACCTGTCGGAGTTGACGATATTTTAGAAAAAATGACGCCCGAAAAGACCGAGAGTTTTGTAAATATGCTGGCAGAAATAGGTCACGAAAGTCCCGTAGAACACGTTACTTTCACTTTTGCGGTTGAAGGTGTATCCCGTGCACTTCTTGCACAGCTTACAAGACACCGTATCGCGTCCTATAGCGTTCAGAGTCAGAGATATGTTGCAAAAGACAATTTTGAATATGTTATTCCTCCGGAAATTGAAAAGATTCCCGAAGCAAAGGCATTATTCATAAAGGCTATGGATGATGACCGCGAAACATACAAAAAGCTTAACGACATTCTTTCCGCCGCTCACGAAAAGCAGATGATTGCAGACGGAAAAGACGAAAAAGAAGCAGCAAAAGCTGCGAAGAAAAAGGCAAATGAGGATTCAAGATATGTTCTCTCAAATGCCTGCGACACAAAGATAGTTATGACTATGAACGTACGTTCACTGTATAACTTCTTCTCACTTCGCTGCTGTGATCGTGCACAGTGGGAAATCCGCGCTCTTGCAGAAGAAATGTTAAGACTTGTAAAGAATGTTTCACCTGTTCTCTTCAAACACGCAGGCCCCTCCTGCGTAAGAGGAAAATGCCCCGAAGGACAGATGTCCTGCGGCAAGGCTGCTGAGAAAAAGGCTTATTTTGCTGAAATGAAATAATATATTTGTGCAATGGACATAATTTGCTTCATTGCACAAATTTT
The DNA here is from genome assembly GCA_045653405.1 of Eubacteriales bacterium. Lineage (GTDB taxonomy): Bacteria > Bacillota > Clostridia > Oscillospirales > CAG-382 > UMGS882. Next base: position 4,057 of record JAZOLW010000051.1, read on the forward strand.
TAAAGACAGAATTTGTGAGGATTTAATTATGGGTTATCTTTTGACAATAGAAGCACCCGATGCTTCAGGAAAATCCACTCAGGTAAATGCACTTACCAAAAAGCTTGAAGAAAGCGGATTTACAGTCCGTCTTGTACGCTTCCCTAACTACGGAAGCGATGCCTGCAAGCCTGTAGAAATGTATCTTAGCGGTGTACTCGGCGACAATCCGTCTGACACGGGTGCATATGCCGCATCGGTATTCTTTGCAGTTGACAGATATTTTTCATACAACACTGACTGGAAAAAAGACCTTGAAAAAGATAACTGTGTGGTAATTCTCGACAGATACACTACATCAAACGCTATTCACCAGCTTGCAAAACTGGACAGTAATGCCGAAAAAGAGGAATTTCTCAACTGGCTTTACGATTTTGAGTTTTCAAAGCTTAATCTTCCCGTACCTGATGACACAATCTTTCTTGATGTTGAGCCTGAGGTTTCACAGAAGCTTCTTGCAAAACGTGCAAAAGATGACTCAAGCCATGTTACAGACATTCACGAAGCAGATAAAGCATACCTTTTAAACTGCTACAAAGCGGCTCAATTTGCAGCTGTAAAGAAAAGCTGGAAGGTTATACGCTGTACTGAGAACGGAGATATGAGAACAATTGATGATATCAGTGACGAACTCTATTCATATGTTCTTGACAGAATAAATTTCAAGATTTAAAACAGAGAGGGATTTTCAAATGGTATATTTATTTCTTGCAAACGGATTTGAAGAAATCGAAGCTCTTACACAGGTTGACTACCTCAGAAGAGCCGGAATTGATATAACTACACTTGGTATCAGCGGAGAGTACGTAACAGGTACAAGAAATATCACAGTTAAAGCAGATATGCCCGTAGAAGATGCTGATATGGGTAACGTCGAAATGCTTATTCTTCCGGGAGGACTTGGCGGTGTAAGTGGAATTTCGGGTTGCAAAAAAGCAATCGAAATGATAAAAGAAGCTTATGAAAAAGGCATATACATTGCCGCAATCTGTGCCGCACCTACAATTCTTGCAACACTTGGAATGTTAGACGGAAAGAAATGCGTTTGCTACCCTTCTATGCTGGACGAGCTTGAAAATGCAGGCGGAGTTGTTTGTTCAGAAAGTGCTGTTGTACGCGACGGAAAAATAATTACAGCAAAAGCAGCAGGTGCCTCTGAAGAATTTTCGTTTGAACTTATCAGAATTTTAAAAGATGAAAAGACCGCAGAAGAAGTAAGAAATTCTATCTGTGCCAGATAAAAATATGACTACGCAGGAAATAAGAAATAAGAAAAATGCTTTAAGAAAGCAATACAAGAAAATACGCGCAGATATTTCGGACAAAGACGTTAAAAGCTGTCAGATTGCCGAAAATCTGCTTGCAAGTATGTCATACAAATACGCAAAAACCGTTCTTATATATTCAGCAAAAACTGATGAGCCTGATACTGTTCAAATTGCTGAAGCAGCATTGCGTGACGGCAAAAGAGTGTACTTTCCCAAGTCTTATTCAGACGGTATAATGAAGTTTTTCAGAGTAAGTTTACTAAGCGAACTCACAGACGGAATGTTCGGCATAAAAGAACCTGATGAAAAAGCTGAAGAATATACTCCTTGCGGAACTGCCGAGCTTTGCATCGTTCCCGGTGTGTGTTTTGACCGAAACGGTTATCGCATAGGATATGGTAAAGGCTACTATGACAGATTTTTGTCCAAATTCAAAGGAATTTCTGCAGGGCTTGCTTTTTCAGAATGTATAAGTAATGAACCTGTGCCTTTTGAAAAAAGACACGATAAACAATTAAACCTTATTATCAGTGAAAAGGGGCTTGAACTGATTGGCTGCAAATAAAAAATTTGAAAAACTCGGTGTCAATCCAAACTACGTTGATTACGATACCGAAGAAACAGAAACTCCAAAAAAGAAAAAAGTTAATAAGTATTCTTTCAGAAAAGCTGTTCCCGAAAAACTCAAGGAAAAGGTTTATGAAGTCGGTTTTATAAAGGTATACATAGCGTTTATTGCTTGTTTTATGCTGTCAGTATTCAACGGTGTTATTTCACGGGAAGGATTTTATGACGGTTTTGCCGTTCCTTACAATTTTGTTGCAAAATCTGTTGCTTACCTCATAATTTTTATTGTACCGGCGCTCATATACTGCAAGGTTTGCGGAAAAGGCGGATTTTCTCTGCTTGGCGTACGCGGATTTTCTCTTTCCTACTCGACTTTCATAATTCTCGGTCTTGTTCTTATGACCCTTGTCATTGCTGCTGAAAAATTTGCTCTTGCATATTATTTTTATGCGGGTCTTTCTGAAACGCAGGTCAGCCTTGTAGGAAGTAACAATGTTATCGGCATAATCATCACCCACGCACTTGTTCCAGCTGTATGCGAGGAACTTCTGCTTCGTGGAGTGCTGCAGAATGAACTGTCCGCAAAAGCAGGCGGCTTTACAGGTATACTTGTTTCGGCACTTGCCTTCTCTCTTATTCACCTCAACGCAGAATATTTCATTATATACTTCAGTTCAGGATTAATACTTGCAATTACAATGCACGTATGCGGTTCTGTAATCCCCTGTATTGTTATTCATGCACTGAACAATCTGTTCTCTCTGTGCTTTTCAAAACAGCTGACTTTTGTTGCTTCAGAACGCGCCGGGAACGTGCTTGTACTTATTATGCTTACTATATGCATATTTATAACAAGTCTGTTCTGGCTGAAAAGCCTTGAACTTATATGCATTAAAAAATCAGCGTCGGTAGAAATATCCAACAAGGATAAAAGTGAAAACACGCAGGTTAATTTTTACACGACACCGTATAAAATATCGTCAGACACGGGGTATTCCCTCCACAAGTTCTTACGTGTGGTGTTCTCTCCTGCGATTATTATTTCAGTAATCATCTTTTTGTTTGTCACTCTGATGTAAATCAACATATAAAAACCCCGTTGCGGTTTATATCTGCAACGGGGTTAACTTTTTGTTTTAATTAGAACTTAATCTTTTCTGCGATGTAGTCCTTTACTTCTTCAATTTTTATTCTTACCTGACTCATACTGTCACGTTCTCTTACTGTTACGCAACCGTCTTCAAGTGAATCGAAGTCATATGTGATACAGAAAGGTGTACCGATTTCGTCTTCTCTTCTGTATCTCTTACCGATACTGCCTGCTTCGTCGAAGTCAACCATAAATTCCTTCTGGAGTTCGTGATAGAGTTCTGTTGCCTTATCGGAGAGCTTCTTGGAAAGAGGAAGAACTGCTGCCTTATAAGGTGCAAGTGCAGGATGGAGTCTGAGAACTGTTCTCATATCGCCGCCTTCAAGTTCTTCTTCGTCATAAGCATCGCAAAGGAATGCGAGGAAGCATCTTTCAACACCGAGAGAAGGTTCAACAACGTAAGGTACATATCTTTCATTTGTTTCGGGAACAAAATATGAAAGGTCTTTACCTGATGTATTCTGGTGCTGTGTGAGGTCATAGTCTGTTCTGTCAGCAATACCCCAGAGTTCGCCCCATCCAAAGGGGAACAGGAATTCAAAGTCTGTTGTAGCCTTTGAATAGAATGAAAGTTCTTCGGGATCGTGGTCACGGAGTCTGAGATTTTCTTCCTTCATACCGAGGTTAACAAGCCAGTCACGGCAGAAGCTTCTCCAGTAAGCAAACCATTCAAGGTCTGTGTCAGGCTTACAGAAGAATTCAAGCTCCATCTGTTCAAATTCACGAACACGGAAAATAAAGTTACCGGGAGTAATTTCGTTTCTGAAGGACTTACCTATCTGACCGATACCGAAAGGAACCTTTCTTCTTGATGTACGCTGTACATTGGGGAAGTTTACAAAGATACCCTGAGCTGTTTCGGGTCTTAAGTAAACTGTATTCTTTGCGTCTTCAGTTACACCCTGGAAGGTCTTGAACATAAGGTTAAACTGACGGATATCAGTAAAATTGTGCTTTCCGCAGGTAGGACAAGGAATGTTGTGTTCTTCAACAAATGCCTTCATTTCTTCCTGTGAGAATGCATCTATGGGCTTGTCGAGTTCAAATGAGTTTTCGTGGCACCAGTCTTCAATAATCTTGTCAGCACGGAATCTTTCGTGGCATTCGCGGCAGTCCATAAGAGGATCGGAAAAACCGCCGAGATGACCTGACGCAACCCAAGTCTGAGGGTTCATAAGAATAGCCGCGTCAAGACCTACATTGTAGGGGTTTTCCTGAACAAACTTTTTCCACCAAGCGCGCTTAACATTATTCTTGAGTTCAACGCCGAGAGGACCGTAGTCCCAAGTGTTTGCAAGACCGCCGTAAATTTCGCTGCCTGCATATACATAGCCTCTGCCTTTACAGAACGCTACGATTTTTTCCATTGACTTTTCTGTGTTTTTCATCGTCTTTCATTCCTTTTTGTTTATATATTATTTTTTATAAATCATTTTTAATAAGGTCTTCAAAGCTTTCACGGCGGACACCGAGCTTTACTCCGTCTTCCGAAACAATTACAAGTGCGGGTCTTGGAAGTCTGTTATAGTTTGAAGCCATTGAGTGGTTGTATGCACCTGTTACGCATACAGCAAGAATATCTCCCTTTTCTGCCTTCTGGATATCTACCTGCTCCTGAATAAGGTCGCCGCTTTCACAGCATCTTCCTGCAATATCGGCAACAAAATCCATATCCTTGTCTGCCTTGTTTGCAATAATTGCATAGTAGGGCGACTGATACAGAGCATATCTCGGATTGTCTGCCATACCTCCGTCAATTGATATATAGCTCTTATATCCGGGAATATTCTTTATATTTCCCACTGTATAGAGAGTAACACCTGCTGCTGCAACAATTGAACGTCCCGGCTCAAAATTCATTTCGGGCTCATTTATTCCGAATTTTTCACAGTTAGCCTTGACTCTCTTTGAAATTTCACAAAGCATATATTCAATATCCAGGTCCTGCTGTTCGGGGATATATCTTACTCCAAATCCCCCGCCGAGGTTAAGAACTTCAAGTTCCTTGCCTGTTTTTTCTTTTACTTCGGCAATGAATTTCATCATTATATCTGCCGCATCAAGAAAGGGCTGAGGGTCAAAGCTCTGAGAGCCTACATGACAGTGGATGCCCATAAGGTCAATATTCTTTTTAGCAAGTGCATACTTTACAATTTCAAGCGCCTGCCCTGTTTCTATTGCACTTCCGAACTTGGAATCAACCTTGCCCGTTGCAATCTTTTCGTGGGTGTGGGGGTCAATTCCGGGGGTTACTCTGAGTACTACCCTTGCGCGCTTATTCATTTCACCGCAAAGCTCGTCAATAGTATCAAGCTCGGGAATGTTGTCTGCGATAAAAGTTCCAACATTATTTTCAAGCGCAAACTTTATATCTTCATAGGTCTTGTTGTTCCCGTGAAAGTAGAGCTTTTCTGCTGGGAATCCTGCCGCAAGGGCTGTATATATCTCCCCTGCCGAAACAGTATCGGAACAAAGTCCTTCGCTGTCTGCAATTTTGTAAACACCTTTAAAGGAAAGAGCCTTACTTGCAAAAAGAATATTGGCTTTTTTAAAGTATTTTTTTGCCGCATTAACATAAGAAGCGCACATTTTTCTCATTTTTGTTTCATCAAAAACATAAAGAGGAGTTCCGTACTCTTTTGCAAGGTCAACCGTGTCTTTTCCGCACACGGTAAAATGACCTTTTTCGTTAATGCCGTAATTGTCGTGAAGAAGAACTGTCTTCATTGGGTATCTGCCTTTCTTAATATCCTTATTCAGCGTTATTTCCGGATACACCGTCAACGTCCGCTTCGTCTGAACTGATAAATCCTGCAAATTCTTTTATTATACGCCATACATCATCAAGTCCTGTGCCCTTAAGCGATGAAAAAGGAATAATTTCAACATCGTCAGGGATAGACGGATGATTTCTGAGAGCTTCAAGGTTTTTAATTCTTGTGGTAGTATTGACTTTATCTGCTTTTGTTGCAACAACTGCAAAAGGAAGTTCGGCTTCAACAAGATATCCGAGCATTTCGATATCGTCCTTTGTAAGCCCCACCTTCAAATCAACAAGCTGAAGATAAAGTCTCGGTCCGTCAAGTGAAAAATACTTGTCTATAAGCTTCTTCCACTTTTCCCTCTCGGAAAATGAACGTTTTGCGTATCCGTACCCAGGAAGGTCAACAAGATACAGCTTGCTGTCAACATCGTAGCAGTTTACAGTAATTGTTTTACCCGGTTCTGCACTGACTCTTGCAAGCTTCTTTCTGCCGAGAAGTTTATTGATAAGTGATGATTTTCCAACATTTGAACGTCCACACATTGCAACCTGGGGAAACTCTGTTCTCATAATTCCCGGCAGTTGCGACGGAAGCCCTGCTGTCATCACAAGGTTTACATTATTGAGATTAAGTTTTACGTTTTCCATTCTTATCTCCGTTTCTCATTATACGGTCTGCACTCTGTGTTCCGCAATCAACAACATTCTGATGCACAATTACATCCATACCGTCTGTGCAATCATTTTCTTCCTTGCAAAGAATTACATCAAGCACCTGACCGACATTACTTACAGGAACAAATGTAACACTTGACTTTATAAGCTCATCCACTTCATCAAGGTCCTGCACATTATCTGCAGGAATAATTACTGTTCTTATACCGTTTCTGTATGCCGCCATTGATTTTTCGGGAAGTCCGCCAATGGCAAGAACTCTGCCTGTAAGTGTAATTTCACCTGTCATAGCCACATCCTGTCTTGCGGGAACACCTGACAGTTCCGATACAAGTGCACTTATCATTGTAACACCTGCAGAAGGACCGTCCTTGGGTACTGCTCCTTCGGGAACGTGGATATGTATATCAAGTTTCTTATAAAACTCTTTATCTATCCCGAATTCATCAGCGTGCTTTCTTATATAGCTTACAGCCGCCTTTGCTGATTCCTGCATTACTTCACCAAGCTTACCTGTAAGTTCAACTTTACCGGTACCCTCAAAGCTCTGAGCTTCCACCTGAAGCATCTCTCCGCCAAGCTCTGTCCAGGCAAGTCCGTTTATAACTCCAACCGTCGGTTCGTTAAGCATTGAGTCGGGTTTTACTTTTCTGTGTCCGAGAAGCTCGTTTATTTTCGCAGGGGTAATGTTGAAAGTCTTCTGCTTACCCTCTGCTATGAGCATAGCAATCTTTCTAATAAGAGAAGCTGTCTGTCTTTCGAGAGTTCTGACACCTGCTTCTTTGGTATAATACTCAATAAGTTCTCTTACAGCTTCATCGGTAATCTTCACAGTCCTTTTATTGAGACCGTGACGTTTAAGCTGCTTCGGGAAAAGGTGATTCTTGAAAATAGACACCTTTTCATTTGAAGTATATGAGGGCAGATTTATAATTTCCATTCTGTCATACAGTGCGTGAGGAATGGTGTCTGCCTGATTTGCAGTTGCAATAAAAATGCAGTCTGATATATCAAAGGGTACTTCAATATAATGGTCTCTGAATGTTTTGTTCTGTTCAACATCAAGAACTTCAAGAAGTGCTGCCGCAGGGTCGCCCTGTGAATTTGATGTAAGCTTATCTATTTCATCAAGCAAAACAACGGGATTTTCCGATTTTGCCTGACTGATTGCCGATATTATTCTTCCGGGCATTGCACCGACATATGTTTTTCTATGTCCTCTTATGTCAGCTTCATCTCTTACGCCGCCGAGAGAAACTCTCACAAATTTTCTGCCCAGTGCTCTTGCAACTGAAACCGCAACAGATGATTTACCAACACCGGGAGGACCTATAAGACAGAGAATCTGTCCTTTCAGTTCGGGGGCAAGCTGCTTTACTGCAATATATTCAAGCACTCTTTCCTTGACCTTTTTAAGTCCGTCGTGGTCCTCATCAAGAATCTTTCTTGCCTTTTCAACGGAATATACATCCTTTGTCTTTACACCAACGGGAAGTTCAAGAACTGTATCAAGATAGTTTCTCAGCACAGAGTTTTCAGAAGAGCCGAAAGGCATCTTTGTCATTCTTTCAAAGTCCTTGAACAGCTTTTCTTTGATTTCATCAGAAAAAGCAGATTCCTTTATGCGTGTAACATATTCGTCCTCTTCTTCGTCTGCATCTGCTTCGGAAAGTTCGTGCTTTATAACCTTTAGCTGTTCTTTGAGATAGTATTCCCTCTGGTTTTCTTCAAGTCTTGCACGAACTTTGGAATGAAGCTCATTTTTGAGCTGAAGAACACTGCTTTCGCTGTCAAGAATTGTGATTAACTTTTCAAGTCTTACAAAGGGGTCTGTTTCTTCAAGTATCTTCTGCTTATCTCTGTAATCAAACAGGACATTTGATGCAATAAAGTCTGCAAGCATACCGGGGTCGGTTATTGCCTGAACAGATACAACAATCTCAGGAGATAATTTGGGAAGAAGCTTGATGTGGCTTTCAAATGTACTGATTGCCTCACGTCTCAAAGCTTCACCTTTTACACCGCCGTTATCCGTAACTATTACATTTTTAACAAGCACTTTAGCTTTGAGGTATTCACCCTCTATAAGTTCGGTATATTCTGCTCTGCTTTTGCCGTCAATAAGTACTCGGTAATTCCCGTCGGGCAGTTTAAGAGACTGCTTTATCTTTGCTGTTATACCGGTTACACAAAGTTTTGCTTCATCTGTTCCGTCAACCGTTTCCATAGCGGAAATAAATACTGTGTTATTATAAAATGTTGCCGCCTGAAGCGCCTTTATTGATTTTTTGTTGTTAATTTCGAAGCTGGTGGGTATTCCGGGGAAAATAACCAGCCCTCTTAAGGGGATTACCGGAAGCACCGCATTTTCTACTTTTTCTATGTATTTTGACATTGATTTCCTTTTCCTTTTGCCATTATTCAGATATTATTTTTTACTCTTTTTGAATGAAAATTTTGATTCTGTTCCTTTTGCAAGTCTTACAAGATTTGCGTGATGCTTTATAATAACAAGTACAGCCATAATAAACGCACATATGAATGCAAATCCACTGCCGGTCATTATTTCACTTCCGCCAAAATAGGTATAGAATGTAAGTAGCGGAAACAGTGCCGCACCGAGAACGGAACCCAGTGACACATATTTAGTAAACACTACACAAAGCACAAATACGCCGATTACTACGAGAAATGCAAGAGGGTTAAGCACAAGTATTGCTGCTGCCGCAGTAGCTACTCCCTTACCACCCTTAAAGCCGTAGTACACAGGGAATATGTGTCCTATCATGCAAGCAAGCGCCGCAGCATATCCTCCGAACATAAAGCCCATGAGAAAGCTTCCCATGACTACAGAAACCACTGCCTTAAGTGCATCGCCGAGAATTGTAAGCCCTGCCGCCTTGTTACCGTAGGTTCTCATCATATTTGTTGTGCCTGCGTTTTTACTTCCGTGATTTCTGATATCATCGTGATACATCTTTCCCGAAAGAATAAGTGCGAAATTAAGACTGCCGAGCAGATATCCGACAAGCATAGTAAGTATTATTCCCGCAACAAACATTGCTGTTGCAAGAGCGCCTGCCGCCGTTCTGTAAACAAGCGAGGTTATAAGTCCGATTGAATAAGCATCTGATATAAACTGTAACATAAGTTTCCTCCGTTGAATCGGTGCTACATTAACACGATATTCTGATATTTTCACGCAAGCAACACCGAAAATATAAACAATTCGGCATTTTCCTAGTATTATACCACAGACCTTTTAATATTTCAATAGAAATCTCATTTTAATTTCCTTTTTATAATATTATATAAAAAGTTCTTCAACAGTGATGTGTTTTTTATGGTTTTAAACAGTAAAATCCTCACCTTTCCAGCATCCAAAGTATTTTGTTGAAAAAAGAGAAAAAACATTGATTTTTTTGTTAAAAAGTGCTTGACAAAGGACTTGACTTGTGCTAAAATGTAACTACCTCTGTTGGAGGATTTTTTGTTGTGCTCATTTTTAGGTGAGAACAAATGTGAAATTCTTCCATGTCGAGGGAGGTAAAACACTTTAAATTTACCGGGAGGTGTACAGAATGAGAGTGAAAATAACACTCGTTTGCAGCGAATGCAAACAAAGAAATTACGACTCTACAAAGAACAAGAAGAACGATCCTGACCGTCTTGAATTCAAGAAGTATTGCAGGTTCTGCCGTAAGCACACCCTTCACAAGGAATCCAAGTAAGATTCCGGAACATTTTTAAGGAGGATTTTGAGATGGCAGAAGAAACAAAGGTAAAAAAGCAGTCAAAGATCTCTAAGTTTTTCAAGGACTACAAGAGCGAATTCAAGAAAATCGTATGGCCGTCCAAGAACGACACACTCAAAATGAGTTTAGTCGTTATCGTTGCTATCGTTGTAGCAAGCGTTGCTATCTTCCTGCTCGACACAGGAGCTGCATCAATGTTTACTGCACTCGGCAACCTTATAGGCTAAGAGGTGTAAACCATGTCAAATGAAGCAGCACTCTGGTATGTAATCCATACCTATTCAGGCTATGAAAACAAGGTTGCTGAAAACATTCAGAGAATGGTTGAAACCCGCGGTCTTGAAAATCTTATCTTTGAAACCAGAATTCCTACCGAAATCGTTGTAGACAGCGAAGAAGAAGCTGATGATTACATCAACTCTGCAATGTCCGGCGATGAGGAAATTTCTGAAGATCAGGCAAACAAGAAAGAAAAGAAACCCGTAGAGCACAAGCTCTTCCCCAGCTATGTTCTTATTAAGATGGTTATGAACGATGCGACATGGCACATCGTAAGAAACATCAGAGGAGTTACAGGTTTCGTAGGTCCCGGAAGCAAGCCCGTACCGCTTACCGACAAGGAAGTTGAGGCACTGGGTGTTGAAGTAAGAGTTAAGGAAAGACCTTACTCAGTCGGCGACAGCGTTATGGTTGTTGCAGGTTTTATTGCAGGCTCCATTGCTACTGTTGAAGAAATCAACGATGCTACAGGACGTATCAAAATCACAGCAAATATCGGCGGTAGAGAAACTGCTGTTGAACTGGATGCTAACGAAGTAGAGCCGTTAAAGTCCTAACACGTTTTTCATCGCACAATCATCGTGAAGTAAAGCTTATTGCCCCGTTATGCCAGGCGGTGCAAAATCGGTGAGCTTACTTCAGCCCGAAACCATCGGGCAACGGCGACATTGCCGGCTTACGGTAAATATAATATATGTCGTCGGTGGGAGGAACCAAAGGTTCCGACTTATTTACCACATTCGGAGGTGTAACAGAAATGGCAAAGAAAATCACAGGCTACATTAAGCTTCAGATCCCCGCAGGAAAGGCACTCCCTGCACCGCCTGTAGGCCCTGCTCTCGGTCAGCACGGCGTAAACATTGCAGGCTTCTGTAAAGAATTTAACGAACGTACAAAGAAGGACATGGGTCTCATTATCCCTGTAATTATCACAGTATATGCAGACCGTTCTTATACATTCGTTACCAAGACTCCCCCCGCAGCTGTTCTTATCAAGAAGGCGCTCGGACTTGAAACAGCGTCCGGCACACCTAACAAGACTAAGGTAGGTCAGCTTACAAAGGCTCAGGTTCAGCAGATCGCTGAAACAAAGATGCCCGACCTCAATGCAGCTAACGTTGAAAGCGCAATGAGAATGATTGCCGGTACAGCCCGCAGCATGGGTATCACTGTTGAGGAATAAGGGAGGTAAACGGTAATGAAAAAAGGAAAGAAGTATCTTGAAAGCGCAAAGCTTGTTGACAGAACAAAGCTTTACGACACTGAAGAAGCATTTGAAACACTTTGCAAAACTTCAGTTGCTAAATTTGATGAAACAGTAGAAGTACACGTAAAGCTCGGTGTTGACTCTCGTCACGCTGACCAGCAGGTTAGAGGCGCAGTTGTTCTTCCCCACGGTACAGGTAAGACTGTTCGTACACTCGTTTTCGCTAAGGGCGACAACGCAAAGGCTGCTGAAGAAGCAGGTTCAGATTTCGTTGGTGCTGAAGAACTCGTTGCTAAGATTCAGCAGGAAAACTGGTTTGAATTCGACGTTATCATTGCTACTCCCGACATGATGGGTGTTATCGGTAGACTCGGTAAGGTTCTCGGTCCTAAGGGTCTTATGCCTAACCCCAAGGCCGGTACTGTAACAATGGACGTTGCAAAGGCTGTTAACGATGCTAAGGCAGGTAAGATTGAATACCGTCTTGTCAAGCAGAACATCATCCACTGCCCCATCGGTAAGGCATCTTTCGGCAAGGAAAAGCTCGCTGAAAACTTCGATGCACTTATCAGCGCAGTTGTAAAGGCTAAGCCTGCTGCTGCTAAGGGTCAGTACATTAAGACTTGTGCTGTAGCTTCCACAATGGGCCCCGGCATCAAGGTTAATACTGCTAAGTATCTTTAATTGATATTTCAAAGAGCCGCCAAATGGCGGCTCTTTTTCTATGTTCATATTGCAAAATTCAAGTGACTGTGGTATCATATTAGAAGATACGGAGGTATTGCGCGTGACAAAAAGCTACAAGACGGTAATTAAGGAATTTGCCACAGATTCGTTTGTTGAAAAAAAGTCTGAATTTATATCATATGTAAAGCGAATAGAAAACGAGGACGAGGCAAAAACTTTTATAAAAGAAATAAGTACAAAGCACAGTGATGCTACACACAACTGCTACGCATATATTCTCAAAGGCACGGAAGTTGCACGCTTTTCCGACGACGGTGAGCCGGGCGGCACTGCAGGTATGCCAATGCTTGAAGTAATCAAGCGTGAAGGCCTTTCAGGCGTTTGCGTGGTTGTTACACGATACTTCGGTGGAATCTTACTTGGTGCAGGTGGTTTGGTAAGAGCCTACGCAAAGGGCGCAAAAATCGGAATTGATGCGGCAGGAATTGCAGAATTTGTCCCATATGTCTGCTTTGAAGCCAAAGTGTCTTATTCGGATTACGAGAAGTTGCTCCGTGAAATGCCAAAATACGAGGTCAACTGCACCGATACTGTTTTTGAAGCAGATGTTACGCTCACTATGAATGCAAAAAGTGAAAACTATGAAAGATTTTCAGCATTTGTTTCTGATTATACGGGCGGCAAGGTTGTTTGCACGGTAATGGGTGAAACATTCGGTCCGGCATAATTTATATATATAATTCGGGACGATGTAGGCATCGTCCCCTACAAAAATATCAACAAAGAAGGACACCTTATTTCAATAAAGTGTCCTTCTTGATTTTATGTGATTAATATTTATCCACGGGGAATAAAATCTTCAACTGGTTGAGTTTGCTCTGATATGCCTTCTGCTGTTTGTCCTTGAATGCCATATCTTTGATCTGGTCCTTAATTTCGTCAAACTCATAAGTCTTAGCTTCGTTCTTAGCGTTGAGTTTTATGAGGTGGTAACCGAACTGTGTTTTAACAGGGCCTTTAACTTCGCCTACATTCATAAGGAATACTGCTGCGTCAAATTCGGGAACCATCTGACCCCTTGTGAATTCACCGAGGTTTCCACCGTTTTCACTTGAGGGGCATGAGCTGTTTTCTCTTGCTGCATCTTCGAAGGAAATTTTTCCTGCATTGATATCTTCGAGAATAGCCTGTGCTTTTTCTGCTGTTTCAACAAGAATATGGCTTGCGTTTACGCTTTCGCCTGCCATGAAATGCTCCTTATTTTCTTCATAGTACGCCTTGAGTTCGTCATCAGTTGCAGGTTTTACGCCTTCAAGTGCTTTTGCAAGTGCGAAATTTGTAAGCATATCGTCCTTTACTTTCTTCATCTGAGCCTTGAATTCTGCATTGTATTCATACATATTCTTCTGTGCATCAAGAAGAAGGAGCTTGTTTGCAATAAGCTGTTCAAGAATCATTGCTCTGCCCTGAGGGTTGTCAAGATTCTGACCGCGTGCTGCAAGACCTGCAATCATTTCATTTACTTCTGTTTCTGTTACGGTAAGAGTTCCTACCTTTGCGAGTACTTTGTTATCCATTTTGTTTCTCCATTTATTTTATTTTATCTCCAAGCCATTTATATCTGACATGCGATTACGGACACATAATACCTTTCGTTTCCAGAGAAATAACAAGGACTCTATGTGTATTTCATTAAAATTGCTTAAGCGAACATCCATTTAAGAACATACTGTATATATTCATCCCAGAACACCCAGCTATGCGTGCCGTCAGATTCACGGTATGTAAAATCGAAGTCAAGGTTCTCGAATTTTTCTTTAAGTGCAACATTGTCCTTATACATAAAATCTTCAGTTCCTACACCCATATAAATTCTGGGTTTCAAAGGATTTGCGTTTGCTTTATCTGCAAGATAAAACAAATCCTCTTCATCTGGAATCTCTACATTTTCACCGAACACCGGAACAAGTACATCATTAAACATTCCGTTTTTTATATCTGCAACTGAAGACAGTCCTGCTGCAGCACAGAAGGTTTCAGGCTTTCTCAATGCTGCTTTAAGTGCACCGTAACCGCCCATAGAAAGACCTGCAATGAATGTATCTTCCCTTTTGTCGGAAACATTAAGAAACTCTCGTACAACACTTGGAAGCTCCTCTGTTATATATGAAAAATACTTCATTCCGTACTTCATATCGGTATAAAAGCTTCTTGCACCGCAGGGCATAATAACACAAACGCCGTAATCCGCCGCATAACGCTCTATTGATGTTCTGCGAAGCCATATGCTATGGTCATCGCTGAGACCGTGCAACAGATACAGACATTTATAACGGTTGCTGTCCTTTTTACCATCAATTCCGATTTCTCCCTTTGTGGATTTTTGCGGAATAACAACATATGCTTCTGCCTGCATACCTAACATCTGGCTGTAAAATTTTAAGTCTATAAGAGCCATATTTTTTCACCTCATCTAAATCAAATATTTATAATATCCTTTATAACCTCTCCGGCAATAATAATGCCTACAACAGACGGTACGAAAGATATACTTCCCGGTGTCTGTCTTTTGCCCGGCATAACTTCAACATCCAAGTTAACAGCAGGTTTTATTGGCATTTCCTTTGAATATACAACCTTAAGTTTCTTTATTCCCCTGTCTTTAAGTTCTTTTCGCATGACTTTTGCCAACGGACACACAGAGGTTTTGTAGATATCAGTAACTTCAAAAGCTGTCGCATCAAGTTTATTACCTGCCCCCATTGAACTGATAATCGGCACATCTGCTTCATTTGCTTTCATTACAAGGGATATTTTACCCGTTACGGTATCTATCGCATCAACAACATAATCATACTTTGTAAAATCAAAGTCATCGGCTGTTTCGGGAGTATAGAAAGTTGGATATGCATTTACCGTTGCATCAGGATTTATACTTAAAATTCTTTCCTTTGCCACATCAACTTTCAATTTTCCTACAGTATCAACAGTGGCTATAATCTGTCTGTTAATATTTGACACGCTTACAGTGTCATTGTCTATTATATCAATAGTTCCTACACCGCTTCTCGCAAGTGCTTCAACAGTATATCCGCCTACACCGCCTACACCGAAAACCGCAACTCTTGCGGATGCCAGTTTCATCATTGCTTCTTTTCCTAAGAGCAGTTCTGTCCTTATGAACTTTTCAGGCATTTAAGCACTCCTTTGCGCAACTTAATTCATTAGTATTATACCCCAATACAACTGTTTTGTCAATCAATACACATAAAAAAGAGGCATCACCGATGCCTCTTTTTGTTTTGAAGAATTTATCTGTTAAGGATAAGCTTTGTAAGTTCAACAGGATCAACAATCTTGCCGTCCTTATATACACGCATATTGCCGGAAGCAATTTCGTCAATAAGGATAACTTCATCGTTGTTATAACCGAACTCGAACTTGATATCCCAAAGGTCAAGACCGATTGTCTTGAGGTCATCGGCAACAATCTTAGTAATCTTGAGTGTCTGTTCCTTCATACTTTCAAACATAGCAGGTGTCATAACACCGAGAGCTGCGAGGCCTTCGCCTGTTACAAGGGGATCGCCCTTTTCGTCATTCTTGAATGTACATTCAACATAACCGCCTTCAAGAACTGTGCCGTCCTTTATATATTCGCCGTATCTGCGGATAAAGCTTCCTGTAGCAACAAGTCTGCAGATAACTTCAAGACCGTGTCCGAACACCTTACCGGGAAGAACTTCCATAGTTGCTTCATCGACATTTGCACTTACATAGTGTGTCTTAATGCCGGCTGCCTTGAGAAGTTCAAAATAGTAAACAGATGTCTGGAGATTAGCCTTACCGATGCCTTCAATTGTAAGACCAACGGAATTTTCACCGGGATCAAACACACCGTCTTTACCTGTGCAGTCATCCTTGAACTTAAGCATTACGTTGCCATTGTCAAGGGAGTAAACGTCTTTTGTCTTGCCTTCGTAAACCTTTTTCATTGTAAAAAAGCTCCTTTGTTTTTGAATATTGTTTTACCTTAGTATTTTATCATAAAAAAACTCATAAGTACATAGGTTTTTCAAAAAAAATTTCCTATCTTCTTTTAATTTTTTTTGTAGGAAAAATTAATAAAACAAGAATTATTCTTTTTTTGCTGTTACCGATAATCAGTTTTCCTGTGTTCACCAAATATGCGGTATCATTCTGTATTTTATTTTTTTCTTGTACTCTGTGTACCCTATAAGTTCTTTTTCGAGGAATTTCTCTTCAAATTTAATCCTAATTGCAATAACAAAAGGATATACAAGAAAGATTATAAATGACCACAGCGAACCTAGAATAATCGGCATTGACAGAAACAGAAGCAAGGTTGCGCTGTACATAGGATGTCTCACAATACCGTATAATCCTGTATCAATCACCTTTTGGTTTTCTTCCACCTGTATGGTGCGGTTAAGATATTCATTCTCTCTTATAACTTCCGCATATAATAGATATCCCACAATAAATACAACAGATGCGCAAATAGTTAAAAACATCGGTAAATCAGACCATCCAAAGCGGAAATCAAGACCTGCAACAACAAATCCCAAAACGAACATAACACCGCTTATAATAACAACA
Source organism: Eubacteriales bacterium (assembly GCA_045653405.1). Taxonomy (GTDB): domain Bacteria; phylum Bacillota; class Clostridia; order Oscillospirales; family CAG-382; genus UMGS882. The sequence goes on from JAZOLW010000051.1 coordinate 21,068, forward strand.
ACGCTTTGCTCTTTTTGCTGTTCTTTTGCGTTCAACCGTCTTTTAAGCAGTTCCGGATTTGTAATCATCATAACAATCCCTGCTACAAACATCGGCACAAACAAAAGGAGCATCAATATCCATCCGTTTGTAAAATGAATTGTCCCTGCGGGAAAAAATATCAGTAATCCGACAAGTATAATCCCTGCCAGAACTTTTATAATTGCCTCAAATAACAGTTTTCCTGTCATAATTGCTCCTACAAATTTATATTGATTTCGTACTTATCGTCAATCAGCAAATAGTTGACATTATGTTTCTTTGCAAGTGACAGGTAGTTTTCATTATCTTCCAGAACGCTTTCAATGGTACACCAACTGTCATCAAGACGGTTTTCTACCGCATTTGCGTATTTCTTTACATCCTCAAAGTGTGCTTTTATGTATTTCTCGCTCAGCACAAGGCAGTAATATCTGATATTGTCAAGATAATCTTTCTCAAAATCTTTCTGCCAGTCAAAAGGAATATAACAACCTTCAACAATGAGATTTTGTTTATTCTCAATCGCTGTCTTTATCATTTCTCTCACAACAGGCCACAGATATTCCGTCAGTTCATCATCATCTTCGGGTGTAAGTGAAGTATAACCGCTTCTTATAAGCCCCATTTTAAGGTGGTCTATTGACAGATAGGGATATTTGTATTTTTCAAGTAATCTCTGCGCCAACACAGTTTTTCCTGTGTGTGATGCGCCTGTTATTATAACAACCATATTATCTCCCACTCTTTAGCCAATCTTATCATAGTTATTGTATCACACAACAGCCAAAAAGTAAATAGTCCGATTTATAGCAAAAACAGCACCCACATATGTGAGTGCTGTAATTTTTGATAAATCCCTTTCGGGAATAATTATCTCTTTGAGTTATCCTTGTAGCGTTTATGACGTTTAATATCGTTGAAAAACGCTTATATTGTGTGGTTTTGTGTAGATATGATTGTATATTGTTTGATAAAATTCATATCGTTTCATAGAATTTTGCACCAAATTTGCACCAAGAATTCGCTCCTGTAATTGTTATTTCTCTATTCTCAATACATCGTGAATTGCTTTAATTATTACAAGTTCATAATTATAAGAAATGTTTTTTGTTCATCAGAAAA
>JAZOLW010000052.1:0-3865 GCA_045653405.1 Eubacteriales bacterium
CCTGCATAAACGGGTCTTCCGCAAGCATTTGCAGTGAGTTTGCAGAGGGGAACTTCCTTTGTGCCGCCGCCAACGATGTTGATGAAAGGAGTCTTCTTACCTGTGATTTCATCAAGCTTTTCAACTGTGCTTCTGTAAGCCATTGCAAGGCTGTCGAAGATACATCTTACGATTTCGCCCTTTGTTTCGGGAACGTGCTGACCTGTCTTCTTGCAGAAGTCCACAATTCTCTGAGGCATATTGCCGGGAGTCTGGAATACGAGGTCGTTGGGGTTTATGAAGCAAGCCAGAGGCTTTGATGCCATTGCCATATCTGACAGTTCATTGAAGGAGAGTTTTTCGCCTTCACGCGCCCACTGGCGTCTGGATTCCTGTTCAATCCACAGACCCATAATGTTTTTAAGGAAGCGGATTTTTCTGTCTGTACCGCCTTCGTTTGTGATGTCATACTTGTATGCAAGGTCATTTGTGATAGGTTCGGGAATTTCCTTACCCATAAGTGACCACGTTCCGCTTGAAATGTAGATAAAGTCATCATTCTTTGCGGGAACAGCAACAACTGCAGATGCAGTATCGTGGCTTGCGCATGCGATAACTTCTGCGTCGATGTTACCAACTTCATCTTTGATGTGAGGAAGAAGTTTGCCTGCAGATGTTCCGGGCTGAACGATTTCGCCGAACATATCCTTGGGGAAACCGAGCTTGTCAATAATTTCCCAGGACCAGTTTCTTGTCTTTGCATCAAGAAGCTGTGCTGTGGAAGCGATAGTATATTCTGTCTGCTTTGTACCTGTGAGAAAGTATTTGAGCAGGTCAGGAACGAAAAGGAGATCCTTTGCATTCTGGAACTTATAGGGGTCATTTCTGAATGAGAAGAGCTGGTAAATTGAGTTGAAGTTACAGAACTGTGTGCCTGTGATTCTGTAAAGCTCTTCCTTGGGGATAATCTGGAAAAGTTCTTCCATAAGTTCGGGAGTGAGTCTGGGGTCACGATAGTTGTAAGGATTTCCTATAAGCTGACCGTCATAATCGAGCAAACCAAAGTCGACACCCCATGTGTCGATTGAGATGCTCTTTATATCCTTGTTATCTGAAAGGAAGCAGTTAGAGATAGCACTCTTGATTTCTGTAAAGAGTTTGAGCATATCCCAATAGAGTGCTCCGTGAATGTTTACGGGGTCATTAGTGAAGCGGTGCGTTTCTTCAAGAGTGATTTTGCTTCCGTCAAACTTACCAACGATGCCTCTGCCGCTTGATGCGCCAAGATCGATAGCAAGCATTTTCAGTGTTTTGCTCATATCATAAATCCTTTCTGTAATTTATATTTCTGCGAGAATATCCTTGAGCGCCTTTATAGCTGCATCAAAAGCTGCAACGGGTGTATCGTATGCGTTCTGTACCTTGATATCCTCCATATTGGAGAGCTTGTCAAGTCCGCTGAACACCGTGAGGTGGGGTTCAAGAGTGAGGAATACGTCTCTGTCAGTCATCTTGTTGTAGGATGAGAGAATATCTTTTACCTTGCCTTGGCCAAAGCCAGCGGGTACAATGCTAGTATCAAAATTTGCATCTTTGATGTGTATGTACTCAATGTAATCCTTAACTGCATCAAAGCCTTTCATGGGGTCTTGCTGACAGAAAGCGAAGTTACCCATATCGAGAACACTCTTTAGTCTTCCGCCAAAATAAGACATAATATCAGCGCAGTCTTCAGAAGTCTCTCCATAGATTCTTGCTTCATTCTCGTGGCAGAGATTGATGCCGTTCTTTTCTGCAAGCTCAAGCATAATTTCAAGTCTTGCCATAACAGCTGCTCTGTGCTCGCGTGCAGAAGTTCCTTCGGGATAGAAGAAAGAGAACATTCTGATGTTCTTTGTCTCTAAAACCTTAGCGATTTCGATTGTTCTTTCGAGAAGTCTGATGTGGTCAGCAAAGTCATCTGTTACGCTGATTTTTCCCACGGGTGAACCGATGGAGGAAACACCGATGCCGTACTTGTCGAGCTTTGCCTTAGCACATTTAAGCTGTTCGTCTGTTACTGATGAAACGTTTGTGCCGTCAATGTTTCTGGGTTCAATGTATCCGATTCCACGGCTTTTCAAATATTCGAGCTGTTCGTCAAATACGGGGGATACCTCATCAGCAAAGGCACTAAGAATGTAATTTGCCATAATTTTTCTCCTTTTTTGTTTCCATATTTATACATTGTCAATTATACTACATTTGTTTTGTTTTGTAAATAGGTATTCAATAAAAACTTGTTTTATTTCTAGGATTATTTCTGACTGTAATTAAGCAAAGCAAAAGAATTTCTTTATTGGGGTTGACGAACATTGACAATTATATATCACTGTGGTAAAATAATAATCCACAAAAGAGAAACGAGGCAGTCACTTATGAAAATAGTATTTCTTGATGCAGGAACAATCGGCAGCGACATAGATGTAAGCGTTTTTTCAAAGCTTGGAGACCTTACGGTGTACGATAAATCGCCGCAGGAACTTACAGCAGAGCGAATAAAGGACGCAAATGTTGTCATAACAAACAAAATGAAACTGACTGCCGAGGTGCTGTCGGGAGCAAAAGAACTTCGGCTTGTCTGCGTAACCGCAACAGGCTTTGACAACGTGGATGTTGATTATGCAAGAGAAAACGGAATTGCTGTATGCAATGTAAAGGGCTATTCGACCGATTCTGTTGCACAGATAACAGTTTCAACTGTGTTGTCGCTGTTCTGTAACCTCGCTTCCTTTGATTCATTCTGCAAAAGCGGAAAATATACCGAAAGCGGCGTGCATAATAAACTTGAACCCGTATTTCACGAAATTGCAGGAAAAACCTGGGGAATATACGGCTTTGGCAACATAGGAAAAAGAGTTGCAAAGGTGGCTGAAGCACTGGGATGTAACATCCTTGTGTGCAAGAAAACTCCTGTGGCAGATTATGAGTGCGTAAGCCTTGAAGAACTGTTTGAAAAATCAGATATTATAACGCTGCATACCCCTCTCAATGATGAAACAAAATTCAGTGTAAACGAAAAGATATTGTCTAAGGCTAAGAAGGAACTTGTCCTTGTAAATGCGGCAAGAGGAGCAGTAACCGATGAAAAAGCAGTCGCTGATGCAGTAATTTCGGGAAAGATTGCGGCATTCGGAACGGATGTTTATTCTGTTGAGCCTATGAGCCGGGAAAATCCACTGTATGCTCTGCGTGACAGAGAAAACGTAATTTTTACACCGCATATGGCGTGGGGTGCATATGAAGCAAGAGTCCGTCTTATGGACGAGGTTTACGAAAATATTCAGTGCTTTTATAACGGCAAAACAAGAAACCGCGTTGATTTGTAAAAATTAAATAAATGTACTTGTATTAAATATCCGATTGGTGTATAATTATCTTTCAAAGAACTGTCATAAGTTCATTAATTGCCGTTTTTACGGCAGAACGGAGAATCAGCTATGAATACAGATATTGCTATAGATCTCGGCACTTCCACCGTGCTTGTGTATGTAAAAGGCAAGGGCGTTGTTTTTGAAGAACCGTCTGTTGTCGCAATGGACAAGGCAAGCGGTAAAGTGCTTAAAGTGGGAAAAGAAGCACAGCTTATGCTGGGAAGAACTCCCGGCAACATACTTGCTGTTCATCCTCTCAAAGATGGCGTTATATCACAGTATGATGTTACAATGAAAATGCTCAAGTATTTCATCCGTAAGGCAACAGGCCCCAGCCTTTTCAAGCCGAGAGTAATGGTGTGTGTGCCCAGTGGTATAACCGAAGTTGAGGAACGTGCGGTTTATGATGCCGCAATTGCAGCAGGTGCAAAGAAAGTATATCTTATAGAAGAACCCGTTGCGGCGGCAATAGG
>JAZOLW010000053.1:0-4277 GCA_045653405.1 Eubacteriales bacterium
CTGAACACCGTGTATTCCGTCAAAGCACTCGGGCGCACTTACAATTTGCACACCCTGCCTTTGAAAATGCTCATATACATTCCAATCTGCCATTACATATATTGGGTTTTTTAAGATAGTTGAAAGTTTGGATGTTGTCCATTCTCTGCCTCTATCCCAATACATTTCTTTTTCTTTGAGATTTACAAGTAGTTTTCCCAATGTTGTACCATTCTCTGAATACTTATTGAAAATGTATTTAATAATCCTTTCTTCTTCAGGTATTGGATTAAGTCTTTTGGTTTTTATGCTATTTATCACTACAGGCTCAAGCTCGTATCCGTACGGCCGTCTGCCTCCCATATACAGTCCCATTTCACTTCTGTGCTCATACGCCTGGGTTACCCTTGCGATTATGCTTTGACGCTCAAATTCAGCAAATACGGCAAGTATTTTCACTATAAGCTCGCCGTAGGGACTTGATGTATCAAATGCTTCCTGAGTTGAAACAAATTCTACTCCGTATTTTTTAAATGTATTTAAAATTCCTACAAAATCCGTAAGACTTCTGCTTATTCTGTCAAGTCGGTACACAAGAACTTTTGATATCTCCCCGTCCTCGATTTTGCTCATCATCCGTTTAAATCCGTCGCGGTTTATATTTCCTCCGGAATAACCGTTGTCGACAAATTCAAAAACTGTATAATTTCTTTCATCGGGTTTTATCATTGCTCTGCAGTATTCAAGCTGTGTTTCACAGGATATGCTGTTTTCCCTCTCTACAGACTTCCTTGCATAAAGTGCAATTCCCAAATCTATCAGCCTTTCCTGCCAGATGCCGATTTACTGAATATTTCGCAAAGCTCACGCGAAATTCTTTTAAGGTTCTCATCTTTTTGCTCACCCGAATTTAAAACGGTGTGTTTTACAGTATGTTTTTTACCCGACAAATCGGTATATGTACATTCCTTTTTCAAATATCTCACCTCTGTAATACAGTATATTCAATATGTATTACAGACAGCATAAAAGCCTGCGGTTATTTTCCACAGGCTTTTGTTCTATATTCTTTCAACGGCTGTTTTCCAGGTGAAAGTGACGTTTTCCTTTCCGAAATCAAATTCAAGGAAAGTGTAGTTTGTCAGATGCGTCAGTGTAACTGTTTCGCTTAAATCGTTACCGAGAGTAAAATACTTTACTCCGTTTATATTCTTATATGTATTTCTGTTTCCGCCGGTAATAACAAACACATTCTTATCAAGTGATGCAAGATAATCGGTCAGCACTCTGTTTTCAAAATCGGATGTGCCGAAAAGTGAATCATCTGAAATAATAAAAATATTTTTCTTTTCTGTAGTTTCCGACAGCTCTTTTAGTTTGCTCCACTGTGCGGAATTGGTATTCCTTATACCACCTTTTGATGTATCAAGTGTTATATACAATGCATTATCGTCTTCCCTTGAACTAAGCGGTGTGCCTTTGCCAAGCATAAATTTGTTTGTGTAATTGGAAAGCTTTTCTTCCGTAAAGTAATTTACATAATCCGCATAAATTGAATTGCTGTTATCATTGACAGAAAAACCTACGGCAAACTTCTGCTCTGCTTCTTCCGTGTTTTCCTCCACTGCATATGCATTTGCTTCCGCTGCTTCAAATTTTACAGGTACACTTACATCAAAGGACAGATTATCAAGATATACGCATCCTGCATCCCTCACAGCATTTTCTCCCGGTATATATACCGCATATATGCTGTCAAGTTTCAGCGGACGAACTGCTGTTTCGGGAACTTGCGCTGTCAATGTCTGCCACTCGCCAACGCTGTATTCCTCGCCGAAAGACACAATGCTTATATTTCCTGTTGCATCTATAAACTGGGCTTTAAGAGTATGTGCAAATTCATTTTCCGAGTAAAAATCTAGTGATATAGTGTCTTCTGTATCAGCAAGCTGCATCTTTTCATCAAAGGTAAGGTATACACCCATTGCAACCTCCTGCTTCTTCCCGATTTCCTCTGCAATCGGTTGTGCTTGGGATTCTTCTATAGTTTCTGCCTCTGTTTCGTTTGTTTCTGTTTCACCTATCGCTTCAATTTCTGTCTCGATTTCAATTTGTTGCGAGCTTTCTTCCGATACTTCCGCCGCAGCATTTTCTTCCTCTGTGAAATCCCAACTGAGTTTTCCGATTTTGCTGTCTGAGAGTTCGGGAACTCTTACATATTCATACTCACCCTTAACATCAGCAGGATACGGCTTGAACTTACCTGAAACAAACTCAAAGTTATCTTTATAGTTCTTTGTTTCCCTGCCGACTGCTACGGAAATATTAGTCTGTACGCCCTCTTTCTGAACAGTAATAATTGAAGTTCCTGCTGAAAGAGTTGTAAGTATTTTGCCCTCAACAGAAACAACCTCGGGATTTGATGAATATATATCAAAAGCACTTGTATCTGTTATTTCAACATAGTTACCCAAGCTGTCAAACACATTGATATCAAGCTCTGTTGATTCTCCCTCATCAAGTCTTATATGACTTTGTGTATCTATTCCCGAAACGGTTTCAACTACATAAATCTCAGTGCTCGCATAAACATCACCGCACATCGCTTCTACAGTTGTCCAGCCGGAAACTTCAGGTATAAATATTCCGTCTTCCACTGTTCCGAATGCAGATGAAATATCAATTTCACAATCAACGGGACGCATATTTTCGTCATACGCTGCTACAGTTACATTTACGGGATGTCCTAAGAATACAGCCTTTTTATCTGCCGCAATTAAAAGCCCATCGGGGTCTTTTACAGGGGGGATCTCTGCTTCTTCTGTGTTATTATCTTCATTTTCTTTTTCATCAACAGCTTCGTCTTTTTCTGTTTCCTCTGCCTTCCGCTGTTCTTCGGTTTTATAGACAAGACCTACAGCGTTTATAACTTTTCTGTTTTCAGTAGGAGTGTTCACTGTATGGATATTTCCGTTCCACACTGTTGAAGCGGTCATATGGGTTGAGCCTCCGCCGTCAAGGTTTACGGCATTGTAGCATCCGAGTTTCAGCATCAGTTCGGCAAGCTCTGTCATTGTAAGGCCACGGCTGTTATCCTGTCTTCCGTTTACAGCTACAAGATACAGTATCTCTCCGCTTTCATCTGTGCCTATTGCGCTTCGCGGGTGTCTTCCCGATACAACGTGTGAAAACTCGTCTACCAACTCTCCGTCTTTAATCAGCATTGCTCCCCCGCCGAAAGAAGTCTGACCTTCTTCAAACTCAGGCAGGATATGATACTCAATCTCTATTTCATCATCAACCGATATGTTTTTGAGAAAAAATGGATTTGAGCTTTCGGCGACAACAAGTACGCATCCGTCCTCGGGTATTTCTACGGGAGGTTGACCATACCTTTTTTCAACAACCTTGCCGTCAGACACAACAACCTCAACCACATCCGCTCCCGGTGCAGGTGACATACCGTCATTGAAATCACTTGTGTACATAAGAATATCGCCGTAATAGGTTGTGTGCTTATTCAGGTGGCGCACATCTGCACTTTCTCCGTTGGGAGCTGTAAGAAAAATTCGGAACTCGGGGTATCCCATTGTAACAATTCCGTCAACATATGATACTGTTGCCATTGTATCGGGGTTTATTGGTGACTGCATAATCTCGCCGTTCTTTATTTCGACACCGAGAGAAAAGCCATTTACACCTTTATGCACCGAAAAGAAGTCTCCGTTAAGAGCGGCGACTGTATTGGGATTTGTTGCGGAAAGTGTTGCCATATTTTCTATGATATCAGTTCCCTTGCTTGACGTGAGAAGCTCGAGCGTTGTATTCTCATTTGAAAGGTCTGCTTTTATGTATGAATAGCTAAGATTATGGTCAGCATAAAACTCCTCGACTTTTGTGAGTGTTATACTGTCCGACACGGGTATTTCTTCTTTATAGCTGTATATAGGTTCTGCGGCATCTGCACAAATAAAAGTCATAGAAAATACAGACATCGTTATGAGTAATCTAATTAAAATCTTTTTCATCAATACATTTCCTTATTTTAATCTGTAATATTATTGGTTTATCGGAAAATTCAATATGAATAATTATAGCATACCAACGGCTCTTTTTCAACAATATATCAAAAAATAATTGACTAACAATTATTTCCGATGTATAATAAATATATGTATGCAAACTGAGAATAAACAATTCTTTTTTGTTTGCTTTTTGGAATCGTATAGGAGAATAACAATGGGAAACGCATATTTTATGGTAGTTCTGGGAATCCTTGCTGCAAAAGGCTTGGGATT
>JAZOLW010000054.1:0-5452 GCA_045653405.1 Eubacteriales bacterium
GTTACTGCATTGTCGTATGCCTCATAGGCATCGTCCATATCTTCCATAGTCTTTCTGTATTTAGCTTCGGCTTTTCTGATATCCTCTTCTGTTGATTCAGGGTTATCTTTGATGCTTTGGTATTCTTCCTTGGCACTTACATAAACCTTGCGCTTTCTGTCATAGGCTTCATAAAGCATTTCAAGGTCGCCGTCATCAGTTACTTCGTTGAACTCCTGTTTTACATACTTGATATTTCTTTCAAGGGATGCAATATTTCTGTCGGATGTAAGAATCTGCTCCTCCAGTGTTTCAAGGGGTGTTTCTATTAGCTTTGTTATTTCGTTATACTCACGCTGAAGTGTTTCATATTTCACCTTTGCGGTTGTAAGAGCTTTTTCTGCTTCATCCAGCTTGTCGGAAGCCGCATCGAGCTGTGTTGTTACGCTTGCATACTGCTCATATGTAACACTTTCAGTTCTGCCGGTAAGCACCTCGTCTGCTGTGGGAGTATATCCGATTGCCGCCTTTTCTCCCTCAAGCTCTGATATTTCCTTCTGTTTTGCTTCAACCGCCTTTTCCGCTTCTCTTACTTTAATCTTCGCTTCTTCTATTTCCGTTTCTATTACACCAATTCTTTCAAGGCGGTTCTTTGTCTTTTCAAGCTTTTCTTTCAACTGTGTAAGCTCACTGCTTTTATCTGTATACCCGCCTGAGCTTCCGCTGTTTATAAGCATTTTGTTATACTCATAATTGAGGTTCTCATAGTTTTCTCTCGCCGCTTCAAGCTCCTTGCTCTCGCCTTCTGCAAGATAGAACAGAACATCCCCCTTTTGTACCTGGTCGCCCTGTCTTACTGCCACTTTTGCTACTTCACGGGTTGCAGGGAAAGTAACACTGTAATTATCCTGCGACAAAACAGTTCCCGAGCCTCTTACCTGAGTTTTGATTGATCCGTGCTGGATATACTGGGTAGAAACCTCCGGCAAGGACATATTCATTATTGTATTTGAAAAGAATGTAAGTACAAGAAGCACTGAAAGAAAAATTATTGCAAAAGTCTTGACCCATTCTCTGTTAAACTTTTTTTCGCTCATTTTACCCTCCGTATTTTCACCTGCAAAATTCAGATGTAACTATCCCTTAACACTTCCCGAGTTTGCTATTCCCTCAACAAGATACTGTTCTCCATAAAGGAAAATGAGAAGTGTTGGTATCATATAAATTACTGCTACCGCAAAGGCAATTCCAACTTCGCCTGTATTGATTTTTGAAAGGAATACCGACAGCGGGTACATTTCTTCGTCTGACAGCAGTACAAGCGGCTGTTCAACCATATTCCAGTAGTCTATAAACACAAGTATCATTACCGAATAAATTATATTCTTGCACAGCGGCATATATATCTTGAAGAATATCTGCCACTCGCTGCATCCGTCAAGCTTTGCCGCTTCAATTACCGCAGTCGGAACGCGCCTCATTGTTTTGGTAAGCAAAAATACTGCAAAGGGTGAAAATATACCCGGCAAAATTATTGCCCACTGTGTATCAATTATTCCTAAAAACTCCGATATTATAAAATTCGGAACCAATGTTACCTGATACGGCATCAGCATTAGCATTATATACGCAAACAGCACAAGCTCTCTGCCCTTTGAACGGTATCTTGTAAACCCGTATGCCGCAAGACAGGCAACAGCCGTCTGAAACAGCATTATGGGGAGTGTGTACTTTACCGAGTTCCAGAATTTAAAAAGGTATTCGGGACTTAAAAACAGCACCGTAAAATACTGTTTAAAAGAAACTTTATCGGGAATAAACTTTAAGGTTGTCTTTTCCGCTATGTACGAGCCGCCGCTTCCGGCACCGTCAAATATCATACCGTAGTTTGACGAAAGCTCCGACTGTGTGAAGAAAGAACTTGAAACGGTAAGAATTGTGGGGGCAAGAAACACGAATGCCATAAACAACAGCACAAGTGCCGCAGCCCATGTTGCAATACGCTTTGTGATGTGCTTGTTTTTCATCATTCTTCCACATCCTTTCCGTATTTATCTTCGGCAAGGAACAGGAAGCCGATAATCACAATCATAACGACGGTCATAATTATCGCTGCCGCTGAAAGCTTCTGATAGTCGTGGCTTTCAAATGTGTTATTCATAAAGTGCTGAAGCATATAAAGGCTTTCGTAGGGGTAATCTCCCGAAAGCAAATATACTTCTCTGAAAATCTTAAAGGAATTTATAAGAGATATTATTGTAACAAACAATATGGTGGATGAAAGATATCTGAGCTTGATGCTGAAAAACTGTCTGAAGGCTCCTGCGCCCTCTACCTTTGCTACCTCGAGTATATCTCTCGGTATATTATTCAGTGCCGCAAGGAACAGTATCATATTGTATCCCAAATTTTTCCACAGAAACAGGATTACTACCACCCATATTCCGTGTTCCGACTTCATCCAGTCTATTTTATCCGCACCAAACACTTCAAGAAACCCGTTAACAGTGCCGTTATAATGGAAAAGCACCTGCCAGATAAGGACGATTGATGCAACGGGAACCATCATAGGAGATAAGAAAAAGGAACGCAGATTGCTTTGCATCGGTATCTTACAATTGAGAGCCATTGCAAGAAATAAGGAAAGTACAACAGCAAGAGGTACGCTGATAAAAGAAAACTTCAGTGTGTTCGCCGCCGCAGTTTTAAACGAATAGTTGTTAAGCAATCTGACAAAGTTGTCAAAGCCCACAAATCGCCCTTGTATTGGATTGTTTATAAGGGAGTAATATATGATGATGAAAAACGGGAGTATAAAGAACACCAGCACTCCTATAACGCTTGGTGCAAGGAACATTGCAGACACAAATTTCGCTTTACGGTTTTCTCTTTTTCCCCGTTTACTGAGTGTCAGGTCAGCTTTATTTTTCTTCATCCGTTGCACCTCCCTTTTGATATATTTTGATGTGTATATATGACGGAAAAAATATGGGTTTTGTTCCTATTAATATTATAAAATCCAAATATTAATAAATATATGCATAACAGGCAAACATCATTATTTTTATAAAAAATATTTCTTACTATTTAATTATGAAAATCAAGAAATAAGCACCTTTATCCACAAAGAACAAAGTTGTTTTAAAAAGAAATCGAGCCGTGGAAAACCACGGCTCGTTGTAAGTAAAATTTCGGGCATCTGCCGTTAATTACTGAGCAGCAGGAGCCTCTACGGGACAAACGCTTGCGCAAGTGCCGCAATCGATGCATTCGTCAGCGTTGATTTCATACTTTCCGTCCTTTTCTGCGATGCAGGATGTAGGACATTCGTCTGCACAAGCACCACAAGCGATGCATGCGTCTGAAATTACATATGCCATTATTAAAACACCTCCATATATGGTTTAATTGCATTATATCATCAGCTATACGATAACAAAATAACAAATGATTAAAAAAATGTAAACTATTTAACATAATATCGGTGTAATTTGTTACCAACCAGCTTATATAGCACAATAAATACCGTAGATGCCATAATATCCTTAATTGCATTAAACGGAATTACACCTGCAACTATATATCCCTTGGCTCCGCCCAATTCGCTGAAATTTACAAATGCGGAATACATAGGTATCATAATATAATAATTCACTATGATAGCTGATATCAGTTGAACAACGGCTCCCATCACTGTTGAAACAGCAACAGATGAAATCTTTGTATTTTTTTTCATTACATATTTATAAGCAAGACCTGTTGCAAATACAAAAGACCCGTTTACGAGAAAATTTGATAGCTCTCCTACCATTGCCGTTGATGTAACACTAAGATGAATTACATTCTTTATAAGGCAAACAACAAGTCCTGAAACAGGCGAAATCATAACTGAAGCAAACAGCGCCGGTACATCCGAAAAATCCATATCAAGCCAGGGAAATGCAGCAAGAAGTGGAAATTTCGGAAACATAAACAACACAAATGACATTGCGGAAAAAATACTTATCAGCACCGTCACTCTAACTTTTTCATTTCTATTATTTGTTTTTTGCATAAATACGAACTATCCTTTCTGTGGAATATAAACAAAAAATCCCAAAGCACTGCTTTAGGACATCAAGGATAAGCCGCAGAAATTTTGAATCTGCTTCAGCTCACCACATCTTCTCTTTATCCAGACTATACTGTCGGTTTTGGAATTGGCATATCGCCTCACCAAATCTGCAAATGTGCATAGAGCAACGCACACCGCCCTCGGACTTTTCCGCCGGTAGGGAAATTCTCCCTGCCCTAAAAATATGGTTTATTAAATTATATACAAAAGACCTCCGGAATGTCCGGAGGTCTTTCTATCTAAATTAAATTATAAGCTAATACTTAACTTATGCAATAACTTCGATAACAACGCCGGAACCAACAGTTCTGCCGCCTTCACGGATAGCGAAACGGAGACCCTTTTCCATAGCGATAGGAGCGATGAGCTCAACGTTCATATCAACGTTATCGCCGGGGTTGCACATTTCAACGCCGTCGGGAAGAGTGATGATACCTGTAACGTCAGTTGTTCTGAAGTAGAACTGAGGTCTGTAGTTTGAGAAGAAGGGCTTATGACGTCCGCCTTCCTTTTCTGTAAGAACGTAAACCTGACCTACGAACTTTGTGTGAGGTGTGATGGAGCCGGGCTTTGCAAGAACCTGTCCTCTTTCGATTTCGTTCTTAGCAACACCTCTGAGAAGTGCACCGATGTTGTCACCAGCTTCAGCATAGTCCATCATCTTGTGGAACATTTCGATACCTGTGATAGTTGTCTTCTTTGCTTCTTCAGCGAGACCAACGATTTCAACTTCATCAGCCATCTTAACCTGTCCTCTTTCTACTCTACCAGTAGCAACTGTACCACGTCCGGAAATGGAGAATACGTCTTCTACAGGCATAAGGAAGGGCTGGTCAGCAGCTCTGTCAGGAGTAGGAATGTAGCTGTCTACTGCTTCCATAAGTTCAAGGATAGGAGCGTATGCAGCATCGTTGATATCAGCGCCTGCATCAAGAGCAGCTCTAGCAGAACCACGAACGATCGGAATATCGTCACCGGGGAAGTCGTAAGAAGAGAGAAGGTCTCTTGTTTCCATTTCAACGAGGTCGAGGAGTTCGTCATCGTCAACGAGGTCGCACTTGTTGAGGAATACGCAGAGAGCGGGAATACCAACCTGACGGCCGAGAAGGATGTGTTCTCTTGTCTGAGCCATAGGTCCGTCTGTACCAGCAACAACGAGGATAGCGCCGTCCATCTGAGCAGCACCGGTGATCATGTTCTTAACGTAGTCAGCATGGCCGGGGCAGTCAACGTGAGCGTAGTGTCTGTTAGCTGTTTCGTATTCAACGTGTCTTGTGTTAATCGTGATACCTCTTGCTCTTTCTTCGGGAGCGTTATCGATCTGGTCGTATGCCATGAATTCGTTAGCACCGTTCTGAA
>JAZOLW010000055.1:0-3423 GCA_045653405.1 Eubacteriales bacterium
TTCATAGATAAAACCTCCTAATGTGTTTTTTAGTTTTGACTGGCAGGTCTTTACTATTATATCACATTAGGAGGTTTTCTTCTCACCGGTTAACCTCTTTTCAACCCCGCGACTATCGCGGGGTTTTCGTTATACAATAAACCCGCCCCCGATTTCGGGGGCGCCTGACTTTGTCACCTTCGGGTGGTATACAATTTGTAACAGTGAAAAAAGACCTTAACTTTTTTTCAAAGTTAAGGTCTTTTTTGGTGCGGGCGAGAGGCCTCGAACCCCCACGTCGTAGACACCAGATCCTAAGTCTGGCGCGTCTGCCAATTCCGCCACGCCCGCGAAATTACTCTGTTATTATAGCACTAAACAACACTGTTGTCAAGAATAAAAACAGTGCGGAAATTAAAACCGCACTGCTTTGTTTTTATTACTGTTTTACGTGTACATCCATCTGAGGGAACGGGATTTCAATATTATTCTTATCAAATTCATTTTTAACTCTCATATTAATGTCGCCCATTGCTGACCAGTAATCAGATGTTTTTGCCCATACTCGCAGTGTAAGTTCGATAGAACTGTCGCCGTATGCAGAAACAAGCACAGCAGGTTCCGGATCTTCGAGCGCAAAGGGATTCGTATCACCCAGTTCCTTGAGAATTTCAAGAGCTTTTTTTGCATCGGAACCGTAGCTGATTCCTATCTTGAAGTCAACTCGTCTTGTGTCATTTGCAGTTACATCAACAACGGTAGAATTGGAAAGCACACCATTGGGAATAGTAACAACCTTATTGTCAGGCGTTGTGAGTCTTGTATAGAAAATGTTTATCTCTTTTACCGTTCCGTCTACTCCGTCAGCCATTATGTAGTCGCCCACCACAAAAGGTTTGAACACCAGTATCATTATTCCGCCTGCAAGATTTGAAAGCGACCCCTGAAGTGCAAGACCTACAGCAAGACCGCAGGAGGCAAGTATTGTAACAAATGATGTTGCCGGAACACCAAGGGTAGTTGCTGCAGAAATAAACACTACTGCATAGAGGAATATTTTTATAAAGCTGTTGAGAAACGACCGTACCGTATCTTCCAGATTTTCATAGCCCTTTATCTTGTTGAGAAGCTTAATAGCTATTTTAACCAGCTTGCATCCTATAATAATTATTAGCAAAGCCATAATAATATCAAAAATATATGATGTTGCAAGAGCTGAGAACTTTTCTAAAAAAGTAATAATAAATATTGGCATTTGTTTTTACCGTCCTTCTTGTAAAATTTATCAGAAATTCAACTGATATTTCAGTCAAATAATTCTGTTGACAAATATCTTTCTCCCGTGTCGGGGAGAATAACCACTATATTTTTGCCGGCATTTTCGGTGCGTTTTGCCAGTTCAAATGCTGCATACAGCGCACATCCCGAAGAAATACCAACAAGTATTCCCTCAATTTTGGGGATTTCTCTTGCCATTTCAATTGCATTTTCGTTTGACACACATATTATCTCATCAATCACTTTTGTATCAAGCACTTTTGGAATAAATCCTGCGCCAATTCCCTGAATTTTGTGAGATGCTGCCTTGCCTCCCGAAAGCACAGGAGATGACAGCGGTTCAACCGCAACCACCTTTATGTCGGGGTTTCTTTCTTTCAGATATTTTCCCGTTCCCGTAACAGTTCCGCCTGTTCCTGCCGCAGACACGAATATATCGGTTTTTCCGCAGGTGTCACGCCATATTTCGGGACCTGTTGTTTTATAGTGTGCCGTGGGATTTGCATTGTTATCAAACTGACCTGCAATTACGGAATTCGGTATTTCCTTTTGCAGTTCTTCTGCTTTTTTTATAGAACCGCTCATACCTTCTGCCGCTGGTGTCAGCACAATTTCAGCACCGTATGCTGCAATAAGTTTTCTGCGCTCTATGCTCATACTTTCAGGCATAACCACAACAACTTTATAGCCCTTAGCCGCACCGATACACGCAAGACCTATACCTGTATTTCCGCTGGTAGGCTCGATTATTGTACCGCCCTTTGAAAGAACACCTCTATGCTCCATATCGGCAATCATTTCATTTGCAACTCTGTCTTTTACGCTTCCTGCGGGATTGAAATATTCAAGCTTTGCAAATACATTTGCACAAAGTCCAAACTTCTCCTTGGCTCTTTTTAACTCAAGAAGTGGTGTATTGCCTGTAAGCTCATTTATACATATTGCCATAATACCGCTCCTTTTAAAAACTCTGCATATATTCTATCGTGAATCGGGGAAAAAATACAGTGAATTTTGTAAATTTAGTTTAGAAAAGTATTTTTTCTCAAAATCACGCAAAAATCACAAGAAAAGTGTCGCCATTGCGATGGCGAGTTACTTTGCCTTCGGCGAGTTTCTTTTACCTTGTAGGAAAAGAAACCAAAAGTACCCGAGGACTCTGTCCTTCGAACCTGCGACGATCAAAAGAATTTACTACCAACAACATATTAATTTTCTGCCAAATGAGTAAATTCTAAGATTGACTGTCGGAGGCTGCGCCTCTTTTTTTGTCAGCGATGAAATTCGCAGAACTTCATCGCTGACGGCAAATCTTTGCTGTTACATCAAGCGTAACTGCTTTGTGCAATTCTTATTGCCTGTCTGATGTACACCTATGTCAATTGCTCGATCCGATAACAAAAAGCTACTCCATTGGAATTTTAAATTTTATCTTCAGCAGCCGCGAGCCTCGTGCCAGCACACGGCGGGAACTTCGTGCTGCTATGTTCGCACTAAGTTGGTTGCGGAATCGGCAGGAGCGCCTCGCTCCAAAAAAGGAACGTCATTTCTGACGTTCCTTTAAACATTAAGTTTATGTTTCGCAGCCCGTGGCCCCGTTGGGCGTAGGGCGGATATTCGGGAATCTTTGTTCGCACTAAACTGCACTCCCGAAATTACGTGGGGCATTATGCCCCTTAGTTACCTGCGAGCTTTGCAACTTCTGCAGCGTAATCTTCTTCCTTCTTTTCGATGCCTTCGCCCTTTTCGAATCTTACAAAGCCTGTGAGCTTGATTTCGCCGCCGAGAGCCTTAGCTTCGTTAGCAACGTATGCGCCAACCTTAACCTTGTCGTCCTTAACGTATTCCTGTTCTGTAAGGCAGTTTGTATCGTAGAACTTGCCGATCTTACCGATAATCATCTTTTCCTTAACAGCTTCGGGCTTGTTAGCATTCTTTTCATCGTTGTTGATCTGAGCCATAAGGATTTCCTTTTCAGCTTCGATAGCACTTGCAGGAACGGAATCCTTGTCAAGATACTTGGGGTTCATAGCTGCAACCTGAAGAGCTGCATTCTTAAGAACTGACTTAACTGCTTCCTTATCAGCACATGTTGTATCAGCGCTTACGATAACGCCGATTGTACCGCCGCCATGTACATAGCTTGCAAGAGTACCTTCAACAACA
>JAZOLW010000056.1:0-5997 GCA_045653405.1 Eubacteriales bacterium
GTAAAGGACGAGGAGGAGTCGGATGTACTTATCAGTGCGCCTCTCGCAGAGCAGATTTACACCGACCCTGCGTCAGATACCGTTGACGGATGTGAGTATATTGCCTATGTATACTCAATGCACTCACAGAAAGCAAAGCGCATCTTTGAAGAAGACATAAAAAAGAACGGCGACAGCTTTGAAAACTACTATAACAGTACAGCACAAAGAGGAGTTGTTTTCGAGGGAGAATACGAAGATGAGGACACCGTAACAATTACGGAATTCTGGTTCAGACAGCCTCACGATTCACACGGAAACTCTCATAACAAATACAAGGCGGGTGACATTGCTTTATGTATCCTTATAAACGGTATGGAGGTAAAGTATATACCTAAATACTGGCAGAACACAGACTGCAATATGTTCCCCTTTGTTGTAAGCTGTAAAATTCCAAATGAAGGAAACATCTGGGGCAAGAGCGAGCTTGAACAGCTTATTCCCCTTATTGATGCGGCAGACAGAGAACTCACTTTTGCACAGCTCAATTCCGCATTTTGCTCAAATGATGTAATAATCGCAGAAGAAAATGCTTTTGCAGACGGAGAAATTCCCGAAAATTCTCCGGGTGCGGTGTGGAAGCTCCGTCCCGGTATGATGGGTAAGGTTCAGAGACTTGGCAATATGAGTTCCTCTCAGGCGGGACAGTTCAATGCATATTCTATGTGGCAGAATATGATGGAACAAACTACGGGCAACTTTGATGTAAATCAGGGTAAAGAGCCTGCAAGAGTTACAACTGCTTCGGGTATTGCACTTATGAACGAACGTGCAAAAAGCAGACAGTCCCTCAAAAAGGCAGGCAGGTCTGAGGGCTTTAAGCGTTTGTTCAGACTTATTGATATTACCGCTCTTGAATTTTACGAAAGCGGAAGAAATATCAAAACAAAGGATACAAGCTTTGTATATGACCGTAAGAGTATTGAAAGCTGTGACGAAAAGGGATGCAGATATGTGCCGTCACCCGATATCATAATCCACGTTGGCGACGGAATTGCAAACTCAAAGGCATTCACTGTTTCGGCAATTAATTCTCTTATGAGCACTCCCATTACTCCCGACAATTACAAGTTTGTCAAGGCATATATTGACCTTATCGGACTTCCTATGCGTAATGAAATTTGCGATTTTCTTGAAGAACGCTATTCGGGTACGGACATACAGTCTTTAAAGAATACTGCACAGGAAATTGCAAAGAAGTTTTCAGGCGAGCAGGTAACAGACGACCAGATTATACAGGAGGATATTCAGTTATGAACGAAATAAATAAAGATGAACTCATTACAAATACAATTTCTGAAGAACCGGCTGAAGAATTGGTTGAGGAAGTTGAATCACAGGAGGCACAGGCGGAGCCTGTCGGTGAGGAAGAAATCCTTGACAGCATTGAAGAAAACGAGGGAGCAGAGACAGAGGATTCTGCAGAAACCGAAGAAACCGAAGAAGTATCGGGCTTTGAAAACTGCAGGGTGAAGGATTTGTACGAACTTTCAGAGCAGTTTCCCCAAGAAAATGTTATGCAGGACATAGCCTCTGAATCCTTCCGCATTTTTGCAAAGGGCAGAACAGAAGCTCCCGAACAGATTTATTCGGAATACTTAAATTTAAGACGTTCTTTTGAAAAAGCAATGTCTGACACAAGCCCTGCCCGCGGAATAACCGGGCAGGAAAAAATCACAAGAGCCTACAGCGGTTTTGACGGAGCAGGCATACACAGAAATCCGTCATCAGGACTTACAAAACGACAGATGCAGATTGCAAGGGAAAGCGGAATGAGCTTCCGTGAGTATGCAGAACTGCTTGAGTCTGTACCGCGAGGCAGAAATTTATAATAGAGAAAGGAAAAACAAATGAACTTTTTATTTAACTTATCAGGTGCAAACGCACCTCTTATCAAGGAATACGACATCGCTCCCGAAACAAATGTTGAAGCAGGCGAAGTCGTAGGTATTGAAAACAGCCTTGTAAACAAGGCATCCCAGTGCGACGGTATGCTTGGTGTATGCGCAGAAACTCATACAGGCAAGCACGACGAACTTAACTCAAGAGCAGATGGCAAAAAGGTAAGAGTAATTATCGCTCCCGATGCTGTATATTCAGCAAAGGCTCCCGTATACACTGCCGAAAGCGGAACTGAAACAACTGTCACAGTTCCCTCAGCGGGACTTGGTATCAGTGTAAACGGCGGATATGCTGTGCTTGTTTCAAAGGCAGCAAATTCTGCAAATGCTGATATTGTCGGCACAAAGAGAAGAATCAGTGCTTGCAGTGTAACAGGTGATACTGCAGTTATCACAGTTGAAAACGGCGGTATTGCATCCAAGGGGGATGTGTATATGCTTATTCCCGATATCGGCGGCAAGCTCTCACTTGATACCGACGGAAAGAGCGTATGCTTCTACAATTCAGCATCTGCTGTTGATTTTATCTGTG
Organism: Eubacteriales bacterium; assembly: GCA_045653405.1. Taxonomy (GTDB): domain Bacteria; phylum Bacillota; class Clostridia; order Oscillospirales; family CAG-382; genus UMGS882. The sequence goes on from JAZOLW010000056.1 coordinate 2,473, forward strand.
TTTGCACAGATACCGATGCAGGAACAGTGGGCGTTAAGCTTAAGACCACGCTGCTTGCATAAATTTGTAAAAGAAAAGGAGAAATAACATAATGAACGATATTTATACATGGCACAATGACCTTTATCCTCTTGTAAAAAAGAGATTTGACCTGAGATACGCAAAGAGACTTGACCTTATCAACAGCATTGCGGATGTTGTATGTCAGGACGAAATTGATTACCGTCTTGAAGGTGTGGGCGGTTACGGCGAGCTTCCCGTATATGACGGAACATCTGTTGCATCAGCCGACTCAAAGCGTACATTTATCACAACAGTAACTCCCAAGGAGCATGCTCTCAGAGTTACCGTAAGCTACAAGAAGGCAAAGCTTGACTATTCAGGTGAGGCTTCCAAAATCGGCACACGTCTTGCAGACAGTGCTTATATGACAGTGCTTAATGAATTCTACAGACTTTTCGGCAATGCATTTACAACTCCCGGTGCAGATGGTATGCCCTGGGCGAGTGACAAGCATCCCGTAAGCCGTGATGAAGTTGACGGCACATTCTCTAATCTTATGACGGCAAACCTTTCTGTTTCTGCAATTACAGAAGCGCAGGCTATGGCTTCAAGATTTGTAACACCCGACGGACTTCCTTTTGCCTGCAACTTTGACCTTCTTCTTGTAAGCCCTGAGCTTGAGGCTAAGGCAAGAGAAATCTGCGGTCCCGATGCAAAGCTTGCACCCACAAAGAATCCCGACGCAGATGCTCCCCAGAATGCGGCAAACCCCGTATATGGTATGAAGTATATGGTTGTAGGTGGCGGCAACTCAGGATTTACAGGCAAGCAGTGGGCAGTTGCAGACTCTCTTATGCTTTCTGAAGTTCTTAAGCTTGTGTACATCACAAAGCCTACAGTGCTTGTATCACCTCAGGATAATCCTCTTATCACAGATTATATCGGATATGTGGACTTTGCCTTCGGATTCGGCGATGCACGTCCGATTATCTTCTCAAATCCTGCTTAATTTGCTTTTTGCACACTTAAAGGAGGTTCATATGAATTATTGTGAAAAGATTCCTGTAAAAACAAGAAGAATTGTTCTTTCAGGTGTTCCTGAAAGAGTAGATTGCGAGGGACTTGAAGTTACTGTTCTTGCAAAAGGCTCTGATGTATATCTCAAGGCTGACGAAACTGTAAGTAACGAAAACGCATTTATCATTGAAAACGGCAAAACCGTAACTCTTTGCGGAAGCTTTGTTCTTTCAGGCACATCAGCCGAAGTAAGACTGCTTTACTGCAAGGTAATTTAATAAAATGCGGCATAGGGAAACCTATGCCGCACAAAAACAAAACAGAAAGGAGAATGTCTTTGTACAATAAAAGCACATACACTTTCGGTATGCTGAAACAGGGTGTTTACAAGGCACTCGACGAGTTCAGCGTAAACGGATACAGCGTATCTGTGACGAAAGGTATTGCATCAGATATTGAAAAACGAATAATTGCGGCGCTTAATATGTGTGCAAGGCGTGTGGCTCTCAGCTTTCCATTGCTGATTAAACGGGCTGAAATAACTTTTACAGGCACTGGAGAGGGAATTGTGGCAACGCTTCCGCAAGACTTCGCAAAATTACACAGCCTGAAAATTTACAGAGTGGGTAATATATCAGAAACACGCTGTGATATATGGAAAAATATTCTTTTGTGCGGTGCGGCCAAAGACGGAGATACAGCTGTTCTTGAATATTCAGTTAAGATTAATGAATTCACTTCCGAAACAGAAGATTGCGAGAAAATAAATCTTCCGGACATTTCTTGTGATGCGCTTATATATCTTACGGCGGCTGAACTCTGTCCTGCAGACTGCTCCGAGCTGTACTCAAAGCTGATGTTCAAATACCGTGATATAGCTCTTAACTGCTATAATACGGATACCGGCAGAGGTGTTTCCAGAAATACATTTTACGGAACAACTGCAGGCGCTCTGAGGGGCAGGGGGTAAAGACTATGGGATATGTTGAACACAACATTCCGTCATACAGCTCAACTGCAGTAAAATCTGCTCTGCTTTACAGTATTGACGGCGGTGTGAATTACAGCACAGACGGACTTCTTGTTTCAGACGGTCAGGCAAGCGTATGTAAAAATATGTGGCTGCAGAACGGTATAATAACATCAAGAGATGAGTTTGCTCCCGTAAAAAACGGAATGTTTGACGGAGAAAAAATCAACTCCCATTATTATTTCGAGGAGCATATGATTATACACTGCGGAACAAAGCTGTACAGTGTAGGAAGAAAAGGTGCGGTTTCGGAACTGCTTTCGGGATTGCCTGATGAACACAGCGTTCAGATTGAATTTTCAGGCTTGCTGTATATATATTGCGGAATGTGTATTTTCTCGGTTGACAGAACAATGAAAGCCGAAGAAAAAATGCCATATGCACCTCTTTACAGAGAAAATATATACAGGAGTGGCGACAACAGTGTGGGTGGAACGAAAGTTGAAGCTTTTGAAGCGAACATTTTTGCCCCATGTGTAAGTGTTACATACTCGTTCTCGTTTAATTCAAGTTCGCCTTCTCATTCAAGGGATTACTGCTTCCCTTATGATTTTGACAGGACAAAAAAGTTTGAAATCTTTTATAAGGACGAGAAGCTTCCCGAAACCGGATATACATATGATGACGAAGGCTTTGACCTGATAGGCATAAAGCAGATTGAACACGGTGACGTAAAGCTGAATTATTTCACCACAAACGAAAGCATCTGCAAAAAGGCAGATATGTCAGGTTATACTGTTGGAACGGCCTTCGGAGGAGGAACTCTTGAGGGTACCAGGGTAATTCTTGCAGGAAATTCCGAGCATCTTGGAAAGTATTACAGTTCGGAACTTGCAAACGGACTGTATTTCAAGGAGGATACGGGAGGAACAATCGGCGCAGGAACGGAAAATGTTACGGCGTTTTCAAAACAGCACGGCTATCTGCTTATATTTACCGAAAACACCGTAAGCCGTATGAACTATAACTATACTTCCGAAAGCGGAGGCTATTATTCGGTTCACACAATTAACAGCAGTGTGGGATGCGATGCGCCCGAAAGTATTGCTGTTGTTGACAACAGAACCGTGTTTGTAAACAGCACAGGCGGGGTTTACATTGTTGACACACTTGAAAACTACGATATGCTGAACATAGTTTCCATATCAAGAAATATAACCGATGAATCCAGAACAAAGGGTTTGTTTTCGCTGTCGGAGGAGCAGTTGAAAAACTCCGTTTGCTGTCTGTATGAGAGAAAATATATGCTTCTTGCGGGAGATAAGATTTTCATATGGGATTACGGACATATTCCTTATTCTGCATCGTCAGACTATGCCAAGGCAGAAAAAAGACTTGCGTGGTTTGAGTTTGACGGAATATGTGATGCAATATCGGTGATGAGTGTAAAATCAGATCTGTTTGTTGTCAAGAATGTTGTGGGAAAGAACACTTTGCATATGCTTGATGTTTCGGCAGAAAGGATTGACACTACG
>JAZOLW010000057.1:0-13564 GCA_045653405.1 Eubacteriales bacterium
AGACTGGCATACCGACTGCTTTACAATTTCGGGGAGTGTCTTTTTCAGCACTGTTGTACGGATAAATCCTGCGTTGCCGAAAACTACTCCGCTTTCTGTGTAGGTATCGAAAACAACATCACGGAGTATTACCTTTTCACCGTTTCTATTTACCGTAACATCTACAGGTTCTGCACCGAGAAACATAACTTCATAAACAAAATCATTTCTGACATTGATTTTTCTGTTTCCGATTTTTTCAATTGTATCGCCAATTCTTATTCCATATACTTCTTCCGGTTCAAGAAAAGCTCCGTTTTCATCAACCACATTAAAGCCTTCAACCATAGTTGAATGTATAGTTGTCTGCGGTGCTGATATAATAACACCCATCAGCACAAATCCTAGAATTATATTCATCACAGCACCCGCCGCAACAATTATAATTCTCTGCCATACGGGTTTTCTGCAGAGGGCACTTTCGTCGTCCGAATCTTCGTCTTCCCCTACCATGCTCACAAAACCTCCCATAGGGATAAGTCTTAAGGAATACAAGACCCCGTCCTTGCCTTTTCTTGAAAAGATTTTCGGTCCCATACCTATGGCAAATTCATTTATTCCGACTTTAAATGCTTTGGCGCACATAAAATGCCCCAGTTCGTGTATAAATATAATTACTCCGAACATAAATATTCCGAGAAGTATATAAAGAAATGTCAATCCCATGACCTCCGTGTAATTTATTCAGAAATACAGCCACTATAACAATATTGATATTTATTCTATTATATTATAATACTTTTAAAGGATTTTATTTGAACTGATTGTTAATATTGGATGATTTTATTCCTGCTTATTTTATTTAAGATTTTTACAAATTTGCACCAATTGTAAAAAAATATGAAATAAATTTTTTATAGTTTGTCAGCCGTGTCTTGAAATATCGGCAAATTCTACTATTTTCAACAAAAATTAACTGTAAGTTTTGGCATATGTCAAGTATCTTAAATTATTGACAAACCGCACTTGTTCTGCTATAATTCTAATGATATAGATACAAGCTGGGTTTTTAGGACCTGATTCAAGCTTGGATGTATAAATTTGCAAGATGAAAATACGGAGGAAAAGATGGAAAAGCAGTTTGACAGAAAAATTGTTCTTGAAGACGGCAGTGAGTATTTCGGTTACGCTTTCGGCGACAAAAACGCTGTATCCGTTTGCGAACTCGTTTACAATACTTCTATGGTCGGCTATCAGGAAATTCTTTCCGACCCGTCATATACCGGTCAGATGGTTGTTATGACCTATCCCCTTATCGGTAACTACGGTATCTCGGACGATGACTATGAAGCAAAGACTCCCACTATGGGCGGTTTTGTTGTTCGTGAATACAACGACCTCCCTTCCAATTTCAGATACACAAAAACACTTTCCGAGGTTATGGAAGAAAACCGTATTCCCGGCATTTCCGGCGTTGATACAAGAAAGCTCACAAGAGTTATCCGTGAAAACGGCAGTATGCGAGCTGTTATAACTGATATGGACACAACAGCAGAGCAGGCTTTGAATATTATCAAGGAAACGCCCGTTAAGCATGACGTTGTGTCTTTTGTTTCAAGCAAGAAGCGCTGGTACTCCAGAACCGCAAACCCCAAGTTCAATGTTGTGGTTGTTGACTGCGGCGCAAAGCTCAGTATGATAAGAGCTCTCAACGAAAGAGGCTGCAACCTTACGGTTGTTCCCTACAACACCTCCGCTGATTTTATACAATCAATGAATCCCGACGGAATTTTCATTTCCAACGGTCCCGGCAATCCCGAAGATGTTCCCGAAGTTATTGAACTTATAAAGGAACTCAAGGGCAAGCTTCCCATCCTTGGTGTTGACCTTGGTGCACAGCTCGTTGCTCTTGCATACGGTGCTAAGACATACAAGCTCAAGTCAGGCCACCGCGGATGCAATATTCCGGTCAGGGTGCTTGAATCAGGAAAACTTATGATTACAACACAGAACCGTTCTTATGCGGTTGAAGAAAAGAGCCTTGCAAAGGCAGGTCTTGAAATAACTCATACAAACGTAATTGACGGAACTGTTGAAGGCTTCAAGAATGCAAACGACAAGGTTTATGCTTGTCTGTACCATCCCGAAGTGGGACACATCTTTGCAGACGATGCAAACCTTTACGATAAATTCATAGCAGTAATGGAGGAAACCGAAAATGCCTAAGAGAACAGACATAAAAAAGATTATGGTTATCGGTTCAGGTCCTATCGTTATCGGTCAGGCTGCTGAATTTGACTATGCAGGTACTCAGGCTTGTCTTGCCCTCAAGGAAGAAGGCTATGAGGTTGTTCTTGTTAACTCCAACCCTGCAACAATTATGACTGACACCACCATTGCGGACAAGGTTTATATGGAACCTCTTACTCCCGAATATCTCGCAAAGATTATTCACCGCGAACACCCCGATGCAATAATTCCCGGTCTTGGCGGTCAGACAGGACTTAACCTTGCAATGGACCTTGAAAGAAACGGAACACTTGCAAAGTGCGGCGTTGAAATGCTTGGTACTTCCTGCGAAAGTATTGAAAGAGCCGAAGACAGAGAACTTTTCAAGAAGCTCTGTGAAGATATCGGCGAACCTGTACTTCCCTCTGTTATAACTCATTCAATGGAGGAAGGTATTGAAGCTGGTAAGAAAATCGGATATCCTGTAGTTCTCCGTCCTGCGTTCACTCTCGGCGGTACCGGCGGCGGATTTGCCGACAACGAAGAAGAACTTATTGAAATAATGAAGAATGCTCTTGAACTTTCACCCGTACATCAGGTAATGGTTGAAAAGAGCATTAAGGGTTATAAAGAAATTGAGTTTGAAGTAATGCGTGACAACAATGACACTGCTATTACTATCTGCAGTATGGAAAACATTGATCCTGTTGGTATTCACACAGGTGACTCAATAGTTGTTGCTCCCTGCCAGACTCTTACAAGCAAGGAATACGGAATTCTTCGCAACAGTGCGCTCAAGATTATCCGTTCACTCAAGATAGCAGGCGGATGTAATGTTCAGTTTGCTCTTGACCCATTCTCATTTGAATACTTCCTTATTGAAGTTAACCCTAGAGTATCTCGTTCATCTGCTCTTGCTTCAAAGGCAAGCGGCTTCCCCATTGCGAGAGTTACTGCAAAGATTGCAGCAGGTCTTAACCTTGATGAAATTCAGCTTGGTACAGTTCCTGCAAGCTTTGAGCCCTCAATTGACTATGTTGTTACAAAGATGCCCCGTTTCCCATTTGACAAGTTTGCTGATGCAAACAACAAGCTTTCAACACAGATGAAAGCTACAGGTGAAGTAATGAGCATCGGCAGAACACTTGAAGAAAGCTTGCTCAAGGCTATCCGTTCACTTGAGATAGGTGTATATCACCTCCATATGAAGAAATTTGACAACTGGTCTGTAAAAGAACTTACAGATTATATCAAGATCGGTACAGACGACAGAATTTTTGCTATTGCAAAGATGATAAGAATGGGCGTTGACCTTGGTATCATCTGCAACGCAACTGCAATAGACCTTCTGTTCATTGAAAAATTCAAGAGCATTATTGATGCTGAAGCTGAAATCGCCGACAACAAATTTAACGCAGACGTACTTCTCAAGGCTAAGCGCATGGGCTTCTGTGACAGAGCAATTGCTGATCTTTGGGGCGTTAAGGAGCTTGATGTATTTGAATTCAGAAAGCTTAACAAGATGTTCCCCGTTTACAAGATGATTGATACTTGTGCTGCTGAATTTGACGGCTATGTTCCTTACTTCTACTCCACATACGAGGATGAAAACGAATCACCCGTAAGTGACAAGAAGAAGGTTATCGTTCTCGGTTCAGGACCTATCAGAATCGGTCAGGGTGTTGAATTTGACTATTCCACCGTTCACGCTATCACAACTATCCGTGAAATGGGTTATGAAGCTATCATCATTAACAACAATCCCGAAACAGTTTCTACTGACTATACAACAAGCGATAAGCTTTACTTTGAACCTCTTACAGTTGAAGATGTATTCAATGTAATCGAACTTGAAAAGCCTATTGTAGGCGTTATCGCAAGCCTTGGCGGTCAGACTGCTATTAACCTTGCAGAACCCTTAAGACGCAGAGGTGTAAAGATTATCGGTACTGATGTTGATGCCATCGAAAAGGCAGAAAACAGAGATGCTTTCGAAAAGGTACTCGAAGAACTTAACATTCCTCAGCCTAAGGGTAAGGCAGTTACAAAGATTGAAGATGGTATTGCTGCTGCAAAAGAAATAGGCTACCCTGTTCTCGTTCGTCCCAGCTTCGTTCTCGGCGGACGTGCAATGCAGCTTGTTGCAAACGAAGATATGCTTCGTCATTACCTCAAGACAGCCGTTGAAATCGACGAGGACAAGCCTGTGCTTGTTGACAAGTACATTTCAGGTAAGGAACTCGAAGTTGATGCTGTTTGCGACGGTAAGGATGTATTTGTTCCCGGTATTATGGAACTTATTGAAAGAACCGGTATTCACTCCGGTGACTCAATCAGTGTATACCCCACATTCAGCGTTTCCGACAAGGTTAAGGAAAGAATCCTCAGCTACACTAAGCGTCTCGGTCTTGGCATCGGCATTGTTGGTCTTTACAACATTCAGTTTATTGTAAGCCCTGATGAAAAGGTATATGTAATTGAAGTTAACCCCCGTTCTTCAAGAACTGTTCCCTTCCTTTCCAAGTCGACAGGCTACAGCCTTGCTGACATTGCTACAAAGGTAATTCTCGGACACAGCCTCAAAGAACAGGGCATTGACCAGCTTTACGGCAAAGAAAAGGACAGATGGTATATCAAGGTTCCTGCGTTCTCATTCTCAAAACTGCGCGGTATGGACTCCTACCTCTCTCCTGAAATGAAGTCCACAGGTGAAGCAATCGGTTACGACGACAATATGACAAGAGCGCTTTACAAGGCACTTCAGGCATCAGGTATGCACGTATCAAACACAGGCAGTGTACTTGTAACTGTATCCGATAAAGATAAGGAAGAAGTTCTTCCTCTCATCAAGAGATTCTACAATCTCGGATTTGATATTGAAGCTACTCACGGAACATCAGTATTCCTTGAAAAGAACGGAATCCGCAACAAGGAACGTATTAAGATTACTGACGGGTCCAATGAGATTCCCGAAGCTATCCGTCAGGGCAGAATCAACTATATTATCAACACACGTGACCACGGAAGTGATATGAACAGCGACGGCAACCACATCCGCAGATGTGCTGTTGAAAACAACGTTACTGTATTCACCTCCCTTGACACAGTAAGAGCGCTTCTCGATGTACTTGAAGATATTACAATGTGTGTATCGGTAATTGATGCTAAATAATCAACTATAACAGTAAAACTCCGGCTGAATTAATCAGCCGGAGTTTTTTGTATAACAAAAAACGGAAACTCGCCGTTTCCGTTCCGATGTCAAAAGATTCATTAAAACTTTTCTGAAATTGTTTTATTAAATTCTATGTTATTAAATATAAACTCCGGCTGTTTACTGTATTCTTTATATGCATAATAGGTATTACCTTCGGAATCCTTTGCACACACCGTAATACTTTTATATATGAAAGTATCACTCATATCCGTAAAGTCGGACACATTTGCGTATACTCGTTTAAAGCTGTTCATATCGGCAACTATCTCGGGAATCTGCAACAGATACTCAAACTCATCAAGGTAATCCTTATAGTCCGATTCGGGAGTTATTCCGAGAGTTTTTCCGTCAATGTAGCATTCAACTCCGCTTGCGTCTATGGTTGTCTGTCTTTCAAAATAGTCACTTGCTTCTGTATAAAGCCTTTCGGAGATAAACGTATAATAGTCATCTCTGCCTTTATCCGAAACATAATACACTTCGCCGTTTTCTGCCTGTTCAAACTCTATTTCGGTGAGATACCCTTCTCCGAATGAATGATATGTATATCCGCATTTCACGGTATCTCCGTAGTTATTCTTAATATACTCTGTGTTATTTACTTTTGCAACAAAGGCTGAAACGGGGTTGCCAAAGCATACAAGCCATACCGCAACACCTGCAATGACAGATACGGCAAGGACAAATACGCTCTTGGTAAATATATTTCCGTTTTTCTTTTGTTTACTTACTTTTGCCGTGTATACTGCTCTTTTTGCAAGAACTGCAAAAAGCGAAGAAACAAATCCGTATACTGCGGCAACTATTGCGTGACGTACTTCAAAGCCGTAAAGCAGATTGAGTGTCAGCGGGAGGACTGTCATTAACGAATATATAAGAATTCTCGAACTGCACAAATATCCTGCAAGATATGACAGCACAAAGGCAAAAGGCAAAGATGTCCATATTCCTGCAGAGGGAAGAGTGCATATTGCCGTTATGTAAGCAAGTATGCCGACAGCTATAACAGACATTTCCCTGCTTTCTTTAATTGTTTTTTCCAAGTTCTTCAACTTTTTCATTAAATATAATCTCCGTAACTTAAATTTCAGCACAGTTCGGGAGTTGTGATTCTTATTTCAGCAGTAACTGTTCTCTGCTTTACTGCAGAATATTTTGCTATACCGTACTTTTTAACAGATGCACGGCGGCGGATACGCGCTTTATAATCGTGTATTTTCACAAGAAGCCACGAGCCTGTCATCATAACAAGTCCTGCCAGCATAAGAAGTATCACTTTTCCAACCTCCGCGCTGTCGGCTCCTCCTGCCGCTCCTATCATAAGAAAGAATCCCGTAAGTCCCGTTATTCCGTAAAGCTTTTTCATATATATCTTCCTTTCTGTAAACATATTCATCAAGGCTTATCTTACCTTGTGACTATATTTTACAAAAGGATGAGTACAAAAAAACGGACTTATAACTGTTTAGTTTAAATTTATTTTATTTTTTCAAGCATTACTACCGCATGGGTACTGATACCCTCGCATCTTCCCGTAAAGCCTAATTTTTCCTCTGTGGTTGCCTTGATATTGATACAATCCTCACTGCATCCGCAAACTTCACAGATATTTTTAACCATCTGCGGAATGTATGGTGCAAGTTTCGGCTTCTGGGCAATAACTGTTATATCTGCATTTGAAAGAGCATATCCGTTATCCTTTATTATGCCGCAAACCCTTTCAAGAAGCACCATACTGGAAATATCCTTATATGCCCCGTCGGTATCGGGAAAGTGTCTGCCTATATCTCCAAGTGCCGCCGCCCCCAACATCGCATCCATAAGTGCGTGGAGCAGAACATCAGCATCAGAATGTCCGAGAAGTCCTGTTGTGTGGGGTATATCCACGCCTCCCAGAATCAGTTTTCTCTCGGGGACAAGTTTATGGACATCATATCCATGTCCAATTCTGAAATTCAGCATTACTTCTCCCCCTTTTTTCTGTCAGCAAGTATCAGTTCCGCAAGCTTTACATCTTCGGGATATGTTACCTTGAAGTTCGAAAATCCGCATTCGACGCACACCGCCTTAAAGCCAACCTTTGTGATAATTTCCGCATCGTCAACTGCCGATGACGCACCCTCTGTGCCCAGAGTTGCAAGTGCTGTGTGGTACATATCTGTATCAAATGCCTGAGGAGTCTGCATCTGCCATACTCCGTTCCTGTCAAGATTTTCCGTCATAACATTATCGTGACCCGCGCGTTTTATTGCATCACGGAGCTTTGTGGCGCATACCGCCGCGCCGTACTTTGTACAGGCAAAGAAAACATCATTTAACTGCTGTTGGGTAATCATCGGTCTTGCCGCATCGTGTACCGCAAGAAAAGGAGTTATATCTTCCTTTTTGTCAAATGCCGCTCTGAATGCTTTTATTACAGATTCAGCTCTCGTTGCTCCTCCGGGAGTTACGCATTTGAGCTTTGTGCACCCGCACTCTTTTGCAACGGCATATATTTCCTCTGCTCTGTCTTCAGGCGCACTTACAACTATCTGCTTGACAAATCCGTTATTTTGAAAAGCCCTTAAAGAGTAAGCAATCATCGGCTCCCCTGCAAGCTCTGTCATAGGCTTATACACTCCGCCCATACGCTGACCGCTTCCTGCGGCGGCTATAAGAACTGTGAATATTTCCTTGGGTTCGGCAAGGGTTCCGTATTTATTTTTCCAGATAACAGACATAAAATCTGCCCCTTTTCTTCATTTTATATATAATATATTAGCACAACGACATAGTTTTAGTGTTACAATATTGTTAAACTTGTTTTCTGTGCAATTGGAATAACATCTGAATTTTCTTTTGACAAAATCATATCTAAATTAACCTTTCGTACATATTTCGTTTACCGTATTTTAATTTACCCCCTGTTTTGTTAATATAAAATTGTTGAAAAGCATTTATAATGGGTATAAAATTAAGGTTGGATATTTTTTAGCATTTTTTCTATGCAAAAATCTACATTATTATATGGAGCGGATATGACATATACCGAAATTACTTCACGAAAGAACATGACAATTCTTGATGCGGCAAGTTTATCTACCGATAAAAAGAGCCGTGACCGCGCATGTCTATTCCCTGCAGAGGGAATAAAGCTCTTTGAAGAGGCTTTAAATGCGGGACTTTGTGTGAAAAAGGTTTTCTTTACACAGAAGGCACTTGATTTATACGGCGGTACAATAGAAAAGGCGGACGGTGCTGAGTTGTTTCTTGTAACCGATGAAGTTTACGGTAAATTGTCTGAAGAAAAAGCGCCCCAAGGAATTTTCGCCTGTATTGAAAAGCCTGTGTCGGGCAAACTGTGTGAAGATGAGCTTAAAAGCGGCTCATTTGTATTACTTGAAGACATACAGAACCCTCTCAACATCGGTGCAATACTCAGGTGCTGTTACAGTATGGGTTTTGAAAAGGTAATTTTCTCAAGAGCCTGTGCAGATATATACAGTCCCAAGTGTGCAAGGGCGGCTATGGGAAGTCTGTTTAAGATTACCCCGTATTTCACTGATGATATGACAAAGACTGCAGAACTTCTCGTCACCCTTGGCAACAGAGTTTTCTGCACCTGTCTTTCCGACACAAGTGTAAAGCTTGGTGATATTAAATTCAAAGACGGGGACTGCTTTGTTATAGGAAACGAAGGTCACGGTGCTTCAGCGGGTTTGCTTTCGGTATGTTCAGACAGTCTGTACATTCCCATGAATGAGGGTGCGGAAAGTCTTAATGCGGCAACTGCGGCAGCTATTGTTATGTGGGAAATGAAAAAAAATATTCTGTGCGGTAAATAAACTTACCTGCATTTATAAATACTTAGAGGAGGAACATTTTATGGATATGAAAATACTTTACTATATCTGGCTGTCAACCAAACTTTATGCAGGCAGTGTTTCTCCTAAAATTCTTCTTGAACACTACAAAGATATTGAAAAAATATTTCACGCAACTTTTGATGAGTACAGAGAACTCGGTATAGGCAAAGGCGATGCCAAGAGGCTGTGCGACAAAACCCTTGACGATGCAACAAAATATTATGAATACTGCGTCAAGGAACGCATAGGCATTCTCTGTTACGATAACCCCTACTATCCCGAAAGGTTAAAATGCATATCCGACCCTCCCCCGATGTTTTATTACAAGGGCAGAGTTGAAATGCTTGATGACTTCCCGTGTTTTGCCATTGTCGGTACACGCGGTTGTTCCGAAAACGGATACAGAACAGCTTACAACATAGGATACAAAGCCGCTGTAAGAGGAGCAGTTCCCATAAACGGCGTTGCAAAAGGTATTGACGGCGCTGTTCTTACAGGTGCACTTGATGCCGACGGATATGCAGTTGCATTACTCGGCTGCGGTATTGACAGAGTTTATCCCGAAGAAAACCGGGAGCTGTTCAAAAGACTTGCACGGCAGGGACTAATTCTTACGGAATTTGCTCCCTTTACCCGTCCGAACAGTTCAAACTTTCCCATAAGAAACAGAGTAATGAGCGGCTTATCTCTGGGCGCTGTAATAATCGAAGCCGATTTCAAGAGCGGAGCTTTGCGCACAGCAGAACACGCTTATGCACAGGGCAGAAGAATTTATGCGGTTCCGGGAGATATAAATAACAAGCTGTACGAAGTTCCACTAGACCTTATAAAGAAAGGTGCTACTCCCGTAACGGATGCCGACGATTTTGTTTCTGAATATGCACTTATGTTCCCGCATAGGATAAATATGAAATCGGATGCAACGGTTGATGAGCAAAATAAGCAACAGGCTGTTGACCTTGCTTTTGCAACTTATGAAATAAAACAGAAAAGCAAAGACAATGCAGTCCGCAAACTGACAAAACGCAGCTCATCAAACGAAAGCAATGCAAGGCCGAAAGGTCCGAAATATGCTCAAAAGCTTGAACAGGTTGAACAGGCTGTGAAAACAGAAGAACAGCCACCTATAGTGTCAACTGATCTTTCTGTACTGTCTGTACACGAAAAAGCAATATATTCCCTTTTTGAAAAGTCGGACATACTGACGGTTGATGAAATTGCATCAAAGGGCATAAAGATTGAGGATGTTCTGTCGTCACTTACCATGCTTGAGATATACGGATTTGTTAAATCACTTCCCGGTGGCAGATATGAAAAGTGCTGACGGTGAAAAAGTTTAAGAATAAATTAAGATAATTTTAATTTTGGAGGATACTGTGGCAAATAAACTGGTTATACTTGAGTCCCCTAACAAAATAAAAGCTGTTAAAGGATATCTCGGAAAAAATTATAAAGTTATAGCTTCTCAGGGACATGTAAGAGACCTGCCCAAGAGTGCACTTGGTATTGATATGGAAGATAATTTCACTCCCAAGTACATCAACATCAGAGGCAAGGGCGACCTTATAAAGAGTCTTAAAGCTGAAGCTAAAAAAGCTGACGTTGTATATCTCGCAACTGACCCTGACCGTGAGGGTGAAGCTATTTCCTGGCATCTTATGCAAGTTCTTGACCTTGATGACAAAAAGGCAAAGCGCATAAGATTCAATGAAGTTACGGAAGATGCGGTAAAGAGTGCGGTAAAGAATCCCCAGACGCTTGATATGAATCTTGTTGACGCTCAGCAGACAAGAAGAATTCTTGACAGAATTGTGGGTTATCAGCTCAGCCCCATTCTCTGGAAAAAAATCAAGAGCGGTCTTTCCGCAGGACGAGTTCAGTCTGTTGCTACCCGTCTTATTGTTGACCGTGAAAACGAAATCAGAGCTTTTAAGGCTGAAGAATACTGGACAATTGAAGTTATGCTCCGCACAGATGACGGAAAGAGCTTCAAGGCTTCATACGTAACTCCCGCAAGAAACAAGTTCCAGCTTGGCAACAAGGAAAAGGCAGACAGCGTTCTTGAAAAAATCAATGGCAAGGATTTTACCGTAAAAGACATCAAAAAGGCTGTAAGATACAAGAATCCTGCACCTCCCTTTATCACTTCAACTCTCCAGCAGGAGGCGTACAAGCGTCTCGGCTTCCAGTCTGCAAAGACTATGAAGGTTGCTCAGGAGCTTTATGAAGGTATTTCCCTCGGTGCTGACGGCACACACGGTATTATTACCTATATGCGTACCGACTCGCTTCACATTTCAAATGTTGCAGCAGAAAGCGCAAAGGAATATATTATAAACAACTACGGTAAGGAATTCTACCCCGACAAGCGCAGAGTTTACAAATCAAGAAACGGTGCTCAGGAAGCTCACGAAGCTATCCGTCCTTCATATATGAAGTTTAACCCCAAGGATATAAAGCAGTATCTTTCCAATGACCAGTACAAGCTGTACAAACTTATCTGGGACAGATTCCTTGCAAGCCAGATGGCTTCTGCAGCCCTTGATACAGTTACAATAGATACTGAATGTAACGGTGTTGCTTTCAGAAGCTCAGGCTACACAATCCGATTTATGGGTTATATGGCTCTTTACGATTACAAGAGCGATGACAAAAATGAGGATGAAAGCGAAAAGGACAACATTCTTCCTGCAGTTGAACAGGGTGACAAGCTTGAATGTACCGAAATCAATCCTCTTCAGCATTTCACACAGCCTCCCGCACGTTATTCGGAAGGTACACTTGTAAAGGCACTTGAAGAAAAAGGGCTCGGACGTCCCAGCACCTTTGCTCAGACAATCACAACCATTATCCAGAGAGGATATGTTGAGCGTGATGCAAAAACTCTTGCTCCCACTCCCCTGGGTGAAATAACAACCAAGCTTATGTGCGACAACTTTGAAGACATTGTTGACTACGGCTTTACCGCAAGCATGGAAGATTCCCTTGACGAAATCGAAAACGGAACAAAGGATATGCTTGAAGTTCTTAACGAGTTCTACAAAGGCTTTGAAAAGGACATCAAGAGTGCACTTGAAAACATTGACAGAGAAAACTACAAGCTTCCCGTTGTTGAAACAGATATAGAATGTGAAAAATGCGGAAGTAAAATGGTTATAAAGAGCGGAAGATTCGGTAAATTTGCCGCTTGTCCCAATTATCCTGCCTGCCGTAACACAAAGGCACTGGACAAGGATGGAAATCTTGTTACCAATGAAGAAAAAACTGCAGACCTCAAGTCTGCTCCCGACGACATCAAATGTGACGTATGCGGCGGTCCTATGGTTATACGCAAGGGCAGATTCGGTCAGTTCTATGCTTGTGCTTCCTACCCCAAGTGTAACGGAACAAAGCCTATAACAAAGGAAATTGACGTTCCCTGTCCCCTTTGCTCATCAAAGCTTGTTATCCGTCACGGAAGAAACAGAACAACCTTCTACAGCTGTACAGGATATCCCAAGTGCAAGTTCACTTCCTGCGATGTTCCCACAACGGAAAAATGCCCCGTTTGCGGCGGAATGCTTCTTCAGAAGCGTGGCAAGGAAGGCGTTTACGTTTGCCACAACAAGGAATGTTCTTATAACGAAAAGAAAAAGAAAGCAAAGACAAAAGCATAAACTGAATTTGACAGAAAGGCTTTGAATTAATGAGAATTATAATTGACTGTATGAGCGGCGACAACGCTCCCGAAGAAATAGTAAAGGGTGCTCTTATAGGCTGTAAGATGCACGGCGTTCAGGGCGTTCTCGTGGGCGAAAAGGCTGTTATTGAAGAAATAGCGGCAAGAAACAACCTTGATATGGGTGATGCGGAAATAGTTGAAGCAAACGGTCCTCACATCACAATGGAAGACCATCCCGGCGACGTAATGCAGCCCGAAAAGGCGAACTCCTCTATGGTTGTTGCACTGGAACAGCTTAAAAGCGGAAACGGTGATGCTCTTGTAAGTGCAGGAAACACAGGTGCGCTTCTTACAGGTGCTACACTTAAGGTAAGACGTATAAAGGGCGTAAGACGTGCGGCACTTGGTGCTATTATCCCTATCGGCTCACCCACGATGCTTGCAGATGCAGGCGCACAGACAGACTGTACACCTGATAATCTCGTTCTTTTTGCACTTATGGGAAGCCTGTTTATGGAAAAGGTTATGGGGGTAAAGAACCCCAAGGTTGCACTTGTCAACAACGGTGCTGAAGAACACAAGGGCACTCCTCTCCACGCAGAAGCACATAAGCTTCTCAAGGAGGACAAGTCC
>JAZOLW010000058.1:0-8370 GCA_045653405.1 Eubacteriales bacterium
GCAAAAGCTTCCGAAAATATGAAGAAGCTGTCCTCAAGCTGTTACATATGCAAGCGTGTTGACGAAAAGTATTCAAAAATGATCTCAACTGCCGTTCTTCTTTGGCAGAAGCAGACCGAGTTCAGAAATCTGACAGCCGAACAGCCTTATTTCTGTCTTCCCCACGCATCACTCTTTATTGACTGTGCAAAGGCTCGCCTTGACAAGAAGATTTTCCCCGCATTTGCCGAAGCCCTTGAAGCTGTCAACGGCACATATATGCAGTCCCTTTGCGATGACGTATCCTGGTTCTGTAAGAAATTTGACTACCGCTACGAGAACGAACCCTGGGGCAATGCCAAGGACTCCGTTGAACGAACAATCAAATTCCTTGAGGGCGATGTATAATATAAAACTAAAAACAAAACCGAAGGAATCCGTTTTTAACGGGTTCCTTTTTTACATTATCTCTCCGTTTTCGGATGAAAGGCTGTAGCAAAGCGCCATAAGAGAGTCGCCAAGATGTACATTTTCAATCTGAACACCGGGAAATTCTTTCAGTTCAAGCTCTGCATTTGAGAAGTTCCAGAAGCCTTTTACCCCATTCTGTGCAAGAAGAACTGCTGTCTTGTACACTTCTGTCTTTGGAAGTGTAAGAATGGCAATATCTGTTTTATGCTCCTTACAGAACTCGGGCATACTGTCTGTGTGCATAACAGTATGTTCTCCGAAAGTCTTGCCTACAGTATCTTCGCTTACATCGAAAAGCCCGCTGATTGATACTCCTCTCTTTTCAAACATAGGAGTATTAATAAGTGCCTTACCTAAGTTACCAACGCCGACAATTACTGCTGTATAGTTCTTGTCAACACCCAGAATTTTTGAAATTTCTCCGTAAAGATATTTTACGTTGTATCCGTATCCCTGCTGCCCGAATCCGCCGAAGCAGTTGAGGTCCTGTCTTATCTGAGACGCAGTTACGTTCATCTTTTCGGAAAGCTCTTTTGAGGATATTCTCATTATATCCGAATCAAGAAGTTCCTTTAAGTATCTGAAGTATCTCGGCAGTCTTCTTATAACTGCATTTGATATATATTTTTCATTCTTTTCGCTTTTAAAATTCATCTTACTCACCATACCTTTCACGGACTGTTCACACGGTCTGCTCTCCAAATATGTCAACTGCCGAAGTCCTGAAAAATCAATATACAAATTGTGAACAATTCGTATGTATTTTTGCCTTTTACCCATTTGTGTTGACATAATTATCAACATTATCAACAGGGTTATCAACAGTTTTTTGTCAAAAAAGCTGTCGAATTATGGTGTTTTACCCGTGTTTTCCACAAAGTTATCAACATTTTATGTAGTATTGTGTTACATTATTTCGGCGAATTATGTAAACATACTCTATTTAACTTTTTCTGCTTTTTGCACAAAAATCTCTGTTTGTTTTTGGCGATTTTTCCGTTGCATAAACACACATTTTTACTCTGCTACATCACTTGTGGCATAAGCATTGAGAGTATAGTCAAAGAAGTCTGCAGTATTTTCCTTGTACTCATAGTATGCCTGAGCGCCTATCATAACTGCATTATCTCCACAGAGAGAAAGTGGCGGGAGGTACAATTCAACGCCGTACTTTGAGCAAAGCTTTTCCACACTTGCTCTTATATGGCTGTTTGCAGAAACTCCTCCTGCAAGCACCAGCTTCTTTGAAGTGAAGTCATCTGACTCAAACAGCTTTTCAAGTCTTGAGCAAACTGCACTGCACACCGATTTTGTAAAGGATGCCGCAACATCCTCACAGCATACCGGCTCGTCCTTTTGGGAAAGTGTGTGCATATAGTTTATTGCCGCGGTTTTAAGTCCCGAAAATGAAAAGTCATAGGGACAGTCCTTGACCTGTGCCTGAGGGAATGGTACTGCATCGGGGTTTCCTTTCTTTGCAAGGGCATCCATCTTTGCACCGCCGGGATATGCAAGGCCCATAAGTCTTGCTACCTTGTCAAAGGCTTCCCCTGCCGCATCATCCCTTGTTGCACCAATACATTCAAAGTCTGTATATGAATTCACATTGATAAGAGAGGAATGTCCGCCGCTCATAACAAGAGCTGTAAATGGCGGTTCAAGCTTTGCCATTCCGTTTTCGCCGTTAAAGTGTGTATAGTTTGCCGCTATGTGACCTCTTATATGATGCACGGGAATAAGGGGAAGTCCGTTTGCATAGGCAAGACCCTTTGCAAAACTCAGTCCCACAAGAAGTGCACCGATAAGCCCCGGCCTGTTAGTTACGGCAACGGCATCAATATCTTTTATTGTTTTTCCTGCTCCCTTGAGCGCCTCCGTTACAATCCCATTAATTGCTTCGGTATGAGCTCGGGATGCAATTTCGGGAACAACTCCGCCGTACAGCGCGTGGGTTTCTATCTGGGAAGCAACCGCACTTGAAAGTACATATCTGCCGTCCCTTACCACCGCCGCCGCTGTTTCGTCGCAGGAGGATTCTATTGCGAGTATATCCATTGTATCAAATATTTTCCTTTCAGAAAAATTACAGTTCAAAA
Organism: Eubacteriales bacterium; assembly: GCA_045653405.1. Taxonomy (GTDB): domain Bacteria; phylum Bacillota; class Clostridia; order Oscillospirales; family CAG-382; genus UMGS882. The sequence continues at coordinate 2,547 of JAZOLW010000058.1, forward strand.
TTCATAAGAAGTGCATCGTCCGTTGGGTTCTTGTAATACCCTTTGCGTATTCCCACTTCGGTATATCCGTGCTTTTTATAAAGAGCTATGGCAGGCGTATTTGATGCTCTCACTTCAAGCGTTATAACGGAACACTCATTTTCTTTTGCTATCTGCAAAACGCTTTTCAAAAGAAGTGAGCCTATACCTTTTCTACGGTATTCAGGAAGAGTTGCCACATTTGCAACCTGAAATTCACCGCATATGCAACTGTATGTCACATACCCCGCAAACTCACCGTCGCAAAGAGCAATACTTGCCCCGTTGTATCCGTATGACATAAACTCCTCTACGGCTTTTAAACTCCACGGCTCCGAAAAGCATATCTTTTCGGCATCTGCAATATTTACGGCATACTCCGTGCCGTTACGTTTTGTTTCAAGCACCATACCGTCACTCATTGCCTTTTGCCTTAACCGTATTTATAATTTTCTCAATACCTTCGGTAATCTTTATACAGCTTCTTCTGTAAAGTGCCGCGTCACCGCCGAAGGGATCAGGAACTTCAAGGGGAAATCTGTATATCTTGTCCGACCTTTCGGGAAACGCAGCAACAAGTGCAGTGCTCAGCGAATAAGTCAGCCCGAACACATAATCACATTCGTCTATCATTTCCTCGGTTATCTGCTTTGATACCCCCGAAAGCTTTATTCCAAGCTCACTAAGTACAAAAACGGAATTTTCTGAAAACGGAAGCCCGTCCTGAGTATAAAGTCCTGCAGATAAAGCAACGGCATCAATCCCCTGCTTTTCAGCAATATTGTTGAATATTGCCTGTGCCATAGGACTGCGGCAGGTATTGCCTGAACACACAAACAAAACCTTTTTCATAAAATATCATTTCCTTTCAGGCATCAGTACCCGAATTTACCGCTGAGGCTGTCGTCGTTTTCAATCCAGTCTGCAGTATTATAAACAGTGTATTCGTCCTTGCTTTCACGCACAAACACTCTCTTTACTCCCGCATTGAGAATAACGCGCTTGCACATCATACAACTGCAGGTTCCCGAAACAAGTTCCCCTGTTTTTCCGTCAAGGCAGGACATATACAAATCCGAATCCAGCATCTGCTCACGGGATGCACTGATAATTGCATTCATTTCCGCGTGTATGCTTCTGCAAAGCTCATATCTTTCGCCTCTGGGAATATTGAGGTCATCTCTTATACACTTACCCATATCGGAGCAGTTCTTCCTGCCTCTGGGTGCGCCGTTGTAGCCTGTGGACACTATGCTGTCATTTTTAACGATGATTGCGCCAAACTTCTTTCTTATGCAGGTACTTCTTTCCGCAACGGTCTGCGCGATGTCAAGATAGTAGTTTTCCTTGCTTATACGGTCCATACTGTTCTCCGTTTCCCGTGCAAAAATCACAGTTCCGCACGAACACATTATTATAGATAATATCATTATATATCTAATGTGTTGTCAAATCAAGTCATTTTTTTTAACAAACCTGTAATGCGAAAATCTTTATGTGTTTTCTCTCCCATTTCCTTGACTTTTGGGCGTGTATATACTAAAATAATTATAATCTATAAAACTTTTCCAAAACACCATGTATGATTAAAAGCAGAACTGTATTAAAAGCCTTGAAACAAGAACACAATCTGTGGTGTTTTCAGCATATATTTTCTTCCGGCAACTCAAAAATCGGCCATCACTTTTGAAAAAACAAAGTAAAAAAGGAACTTATACACTCTGATGAACCTGCAAATACGAAATATCAAAAAACTTGTCAAAAGCACATTTGAAAAACATTCGGTAAGCCGGATTACGGCAAACTCTATCAAAAATATAATAAAGAGTGAAGGCTATTTTGTGGAAGATTTCTCAACTCTTGAGCCCGTAAACCGTACAGAGTGCAAGCTGGAAGATTTGGGGATTGCCCACTATACCGAGTATTATGACTCATTCACATACTCAGACAGAAGCACCCGTATGGTATTTATACGCGGCGACGTGTCTGACGAAGAATATATGTACCTGCTCTCTTTGGAGCTTGGCAGAATTCTTACCCATTCCGACAACACAGGAAACGTAATCGGTCTTAGTGCAAAGGACACTGAAACTGCCCACGAATTTGCATATCATGTGAAAGACCTCTCAAATCACGGAATTCTGTACAACACCCTGAAATATTACACAGGCAGAAGCGTTGTGGGGATAAGTGCTGTATTTGTCAGCATTGTGATGATTGTATCTTCCCTGATTCCGGGACAACTTGCCGATATATTCACCGAAACGTCCCTGACTGCTGAAAGTAATAACATCTCTGCCTTTGACCACAGCTATACAGACGCCCCCGACACTCAGCAAAAAGATGCCGGCAGTGCTGTTATGTCCGATGAATCACACAAATCCTCTGATTCTCCGATAATTGACAATTTTGTTATACCCGAGAGCAGCCGCACCTATTATGCAACCGCAAACGGAGAGAAATATCATCTTGAAGACTGCAGTTACATAAAGGGCAGGGAAACGATTACTCTCACTCAATCCCACATTTCATCAGGCAACTATTCCCCTTGTTCCAGATGCTTTAAATAACAAACGTTGATGCAGCAGATTTCACAAACTGCTGCATCTTTTTTATGCAAAGCGACACATCCGTCAAATAATACAAAAAAAGCAAAAAAAATTAGTCAAATTGTGCATTTACATATTTTGCGGATTTTGTTATAATTACACTTGCAGAGTAATCTGCTTTATTACCAAAATTCAAGGAGAGATTTACCTAATGTTCAAGAAAATTCTTGCCATTATTATGGCGGCAACAGCCGTATTTGCTTTTGCGGCTTGTAAAAACGATACTCCGGAAGTGGTTATTCCCAATAATGAGGATGTCATCGTTGAAAACACAGAAAACATTCCCTCAGACGATGATGAGATCGACTATCTTTCAGATTTATCAAAAGAGCGTTATGACGGATATAATTTCCGTATACTTATAAGAAAAGGAAAACTGGCAGACCAGTATTTTGAGGAGCCACCTTCAGATGTCGTTGAAGAAGCAATCTACAAGCGCAATCAGCTTGTTGAGCAGATGTACGGTATAACTATCACGGCGCAGGAATCCTCATCGAGCAACACCGAAACGGATGCGTTGAACTCCATTCTTGCCGGAGATGATGCATACGATCTTGTATTCCCTCATTCCCGCTCAGCGTTTACATATGCTGTTCAGGGTGCTGCTTACAATTTCAATGATATTGAGAGCATACACCTTGATAAGCCCTGGTGGTCAAAGGATATTACAAACAGCTGTAATATCAACGGCCGACTCTTTGTTCTTGACGGTGACATCTCAATGCACAGACTTTCATATGCTATGTGCCTGATGTTCAACAAGAATATTTTTGACGAACTGGGATTTGATTATCCTTATGAATCTGTTATGAGCGGCGATTGGACCTTCGACAGATTCGCGTATATGGTGAAGAAAGGCAGCAAAGACCTTAACGGTGACGGTGTACTTCTTCCCGCAGATGACCAGTTTGGGTTCTATGGAGTTGAATGGGGTTCTCCTATCAACATTCTCTACACAGGCGGTCAGAAGATTTACAACAAAAACGATGAAAACGAACTTGAAATTTCACTCAACTCCGCTAAAACCATTGATATTTTCGATTCATACTTCAACCTTATGGACAACGAAGCGAGTTTCTTGCATCTGACAAATAGTCCCAAAAACTATGAGGGCAGTCAGAACTCTATATTCACCGAAGGCCGTGCAATGTTTGCAGACAGCAATCTTGGCAACGCAAAGCTGTTCAGAAATATGGACGATGATTTCGGAATCATCCCCTACCCCAAATTTGACGAGGACGACGAGTACGCAACAACAGTTGACGCACACGCACATCTTATGATTGTACCCATTACTGTTGCCGATGTTGAGAGAACAGGTGCAATCATTGAAGCACTGTGTGCTATCGGTTCAAGAGATGTTGTTCCTGCTTTCTATGATGTTTCACTTAAAACAAAGTATTCCCGCGATGAAGACTCTGAATCTATGATGGACCTTATCAAGGACAGCATTGTTTATGATATCGGTTACACCTGCGGCGGTCCTTTCGCAAACACAGGACGTGACCTTGCAAGACTCAATTCTCCCGATTTCGCTTCATTCTATGCTTCATACAGTTCATCCGCAGAAATCTCTCTTGAACAGTTCAACGAAGATTACGGCGGAATAACTAAATAAGTACAATACATTAGATATAACGGGCATCTGACTGATGCCCGTTATTTGTATATAGGAGATTTTATGAGAAACAAAAACAATAAGCATCTCGGAATAGAAATAAATCCTGAGCTACATTACAAATTACACTACATTTCTGACTGCGAGGGAATAAGCGCAAACGGTCAGATATTGTATTTAATACACAGTGCATAAAAAGTTTGAAGAAACCGAGGGAGAAATTTTGCTCCCCGAAAGTGTTTCAAACAAATAAATATGCCGTCGTAAATCTATTATTTAAAAGCAAAAACGGACACAGGTTTGTGTCCGTTTTCATTATTATGCTGAACTTTGTGTTATCCTGCAATCTCTATGATTTTACCGAGATTATCAATTTCATATGTAACAGGAATATCCAATGTGTTCGGCTTGTGTGACGGATTATACCAACAGGTATCTATTCCTGCATCAAAACCGCCCTTCATATCACCTATCAGCGAGTCGCCTATAATAAGCACTTCTTTTTTGTCGGTTATTTCAAGCTTTTCAAAGACATAATCAAAATATTCTTTATTGGGCTTTTCCGCGCCCACATCCTCTGATATAAAAATCTTATCAAAAACTTTGTCCAGTCCGGAAACACGCAATTTCTTTTCCTGCGCAACCTTTGTGCCGTTTGTGACAGCAGCAAGGACACGCTTTCCCTTTTGATAAAGCAGTATCTCCTCGGCTTTGTCAATAAATTCAACATAGTCACCCAGTGTTACCTGGTAGTCACGGTTGAAGTCTTCCGCAACCGATATATCTACACCTATTATTCCGAAAAACTCTCTGAACCTTCCTATAAGGATTTCTGCCTTGGTCAGCTCGTTTCTCTCAAGCTTTCTCCAGTATTCTGCATTTATACCCGAATACATTTTCAGCATCTCATCACTGCACTCGCCAAGTCCGTATTTTTTGAACAAAAATCTTATGGCATACGCCTCTGATGCAAGAAAGTTCAGTACGGTTCCGTCTATATCCCACAATAAATATTTATACATATCAAAAAGCCTCGTCTCTGAACATTAATTCGCTCATCAATCGCATTACATTATAACATACTTATTTTCTGTTTTCAACCTGATTTAACAAAAATCACCGTGGCTTTTTCCGTCACGGTGATTTTCATTACTAATTCTTTTCGTAAAACTCGTCCTTGGTGATTCTGTAAACAACGATATTCTTGAATTCGCCTTTAATATACATAGAGTGTCTGAACAGACCGTCAAACTTCATTCCGCATTTCTGCATCACCCTGCCCGACGCATCGTTGCCCTCCATATGCTTTGCTATAAAACCGTCAAGTCCGAATTTTTCAAAGCCGAAATGCATTACCGCCTTTACTGCTTCCGCCGCAAGTCCTTTACCCCAGTAATCCTTTGCTATAACATAGCCGACTTCTCCGATGTTTTCGGAACTGTCAAAGGATGTATATCCGCAGGTTCCTATGAACTTTCCGTTCTCTTTAAGCACAAGTCCCCAATCGTTGAACGTTCCGTCTGCATACTTTTTTTGCAGTACGTTTATATAGCGTTCCGTCTGTTTTATGCTGATGTGC
>JAZOLW010000059.1:0-1539 GCA_045653405.1 Eubacteriales bacterium
GCTCAAAGGGTGCCTCAGAGGACCTAACAGCTTTCCAAAAAGAATGTACCTTACCTGTAATCCCGGAGGAGTGGGACACGGCTGGGTGAAGCGGTTGTTTATAGACCGTGATTACAGAGAGGGAGAAAATTCTTCCGACTATAAGTTTATACCTGCAAAGGTTTATGATAACGAGGCACTTATGAAAAGCAACCCCGACTATCTAGGTCAGTTAAAGAGTTTACCCGAGGGGCTGCGTGAAGCGTGGCTTGACGGAAGCTGGGATGGATTTGAGGGGCAGTTCTTCAGAGAATTTGATTTTGACGTACATACAGTTCCTGCTTTCTCGCCCGACAGCAAGTATAAGAGGTACTGTGCAATAGACTACGGACTTGATATGCTGGCGGCTGTATTTGTTGCTGTGAGTGCCGGGGGAAAGGCGTATGTATATGATGAAGTGCATCAAAGCGGACTTGTGGTAAGCGAGGCGGCAAAGAGAATTCTTGAAAAGTCAGAGGGGGTAGAAATGTTCATTGCTCCGTCTGATTTATGGTCACGTCAGAAGGACAGCGGAAAAAGCATTGCAGAGCTTTTCGGTGAAAACGGAGTGTATCTCACACGTCTTTCATCTGAGAGAATTCAGGGCTGGATGGCACTTAAGGAGTGGTTGAAAGTGAAGATATCGGATGACGGAATACGGTACAGCGATATGGTTATAACACGAAACTGCGTAAATCTTATACGGTGTCTTCCGCTGCTGCTGTATGACAGCACAAGGGCGGGGGATGCTGCAACAGAACCCCACGCAATAACCCACGCACCTGATGCACTTCGGTATTTTGCAGTGTCGAAAATCAGTTTTCCTGCAAAGGAAAAGCCGGATGAACGGGTGAAATTGAAAGAAAGGCTGAAACAGACAGCTAATATTTATTAAATACAGAAAGGAAAAAATAAATGAAAAAAAGATACGGACTTTTTTCAAAAAAGGCAAGCAAGATGGGTGTTTATGACTATTCAAGCCCTGCAGCAAGAGAAGATACAATAAGCAACCTTATTGAAAACAGCGCGCTTGCAAGACAAAAGAACGAACTTTACTGGAAAAAGATGCGCCGTTACTATGACGGTGTTCACGATATAAACTATATGACTGACTCCTTCTTGGAGGATATGAACATTCCCTGGACCCCTGCACAGTCAACAGACGGATTTATTCACGTTGAAAGCCAGATTGACCCCGAAATACCCGGGTTTGAGTTTTCTCCAAGAACCGACTGTCCTGCCGAGAGTGCGAAACTCAGAGAGGAAACCGTACGCAGAATCTGCGATATAAACTCTCTTTCGGATATGAATATCAAGGCAGAGCGCAGACTTAACATTTGCGGAAGCAATGTGTGGAAGGTGTCCTGGGGAGCAAGTCTTGTAAAGGACGAGGAGGAGTCGGATGTACTTATCAGTGCGCCTCTCGCAGAGCAGATTTACACCGACCCTGCGTCAGATACCGTTGACGGATGTGAGTATATTGCCTATGTATACTCAATGCACTCACAGAAAGCAAAGCGC
>JAZOLW010000060.1:0-1567 GCA_045653405.1 Eubacteriales bacterium
TCAAATGGGAATATACAACCCGAAAATACAGATAAAACTTTCGGAAAGCACACCAAAGGACTTTACGTTAAAAGCTCTTGATATGATTCGCAGAGGACACAACTCTATTGTGTTTGTTTGCGATGCTACCATAAGAGAGGCAATGGAAAAAACAGGTGTACCCAAGGATGCGGCTCGCCTTGCCAATATTACAGGATGTTATGAATATTCAATAAACGGCTGTATGGGCTGCGGAATGAACTATATGAACCTTATGAAGCCTCTTGAATTTGCTCTCCATAAGGGATGTGACGGAGTAACAGGACAGTTTGCAGGACTGGAAAGCCCGGCACCGTCCGAATACAAAAGCTTTGAGGAGTTTTACGAAGAATATAAGAAACAGCTTGCATTTGTTATTGACAATGTAGTAGAAACCGTAAATATCTTTGAGGATTACCTCGGATATATCAATCCCCAGTCAATGCTTTCTGCAACTTACCCCACCTGTGTTGAAACTGGTAAGGATGCTCTTAACGGCGGAGCGGCTTTGAACATTTCAACCTTCTGTGTAGGCTTTATTGCTGATTTTTCAGACTCAATGGCAATGATAAAGAAGTACGTTTTTGACAAAAAGGAAATTACTCTTGAACAGCTTGTTGAAATACTGGACAAAAATTACGAGGGACATGAGATTCTGCGCAAGAAACTGTACTCAGACCGCGACAAATACGGCAACAACAAGGATTTGCCCGATGGATTTGCAGTTGACATATCAGAATTTATCACTAAAAAGGTAATGGGATTGCCAAACGCAAAGAAGCGTGGCGGAGAATGGAACTGCGGTTTCCACGTTGCAAGAATGTCATATGTTCAGGGCGAAAAAACAGCGGCATCTCCAAACGGCAGACTCTTAGGCGAGGAGCTTTCAAAGAACGTATCAGCTTCTATGGGACAGAACAGAGAGGGAGCAACGGCTGCAATACTGTCCGCAACAAAAATTGATGCAACCTCCTTCACCTGCGATGCGTGTCTTGATTTAGGACTTCTTCCGTCTGCAGTAAAAGGCGATGACGGACTTGAAGCAATGTACGGACTTCTTATGACATTTATGAGAAGAAAAGGCCACGCAATGCATATCAATGTGTTTGATGCAGAAACACTGAGAGATGCACAGAAAAATCCCGATAAGTATCAGGATTTGCAGATAAGAGTGTGCGGCTGGAACGTACTTTGGAACAATATCAACAAAGTTGAGCAGGATGGATTTATAAAGCAGGCAGAAGGCCTTTGCTAATCCTCGGGAGGAATTGGAAGATGAATGGAACAAAGAAGGATTCGTTAAAAACGCTGTTACTCGCATTGCTGGTAATGGCTCTGTGGGGTTCTTTATTCCCTTTTATAAAAATAGGATATTCAGTATTCGAGATTAACTCGGAATCTGTTCCCGACATTCTTATGTTTGCAGGTATGAGATTTACCGTCTGCGGTCTAATACTGTCTCTTATCGCCCTTAAACGTAAGGAAATTCTCGCAAATCCCAAATTTAAGAACATAGGTCTTATTGTTCTTACGGGTTTATTTTCAATAG
>JAZOLW010000061.1:0-10570 GCA_045653405.1 Eubacteriales bacterium
TTCTTTAGTTGTTTCGTGTGAAAGAGAAAGTCTCAGAGAACCGTGTGCAATTTCGTGAGGAAGTCCGATGGACAACAGCACGTGTGACGGTTCAAGTGACTTTGAAGAACACGCAGAACCTGTTGATGCACAGATTCCCTCCGCATCAAGCATAAGCAAGAGTGATTCACCCTCAATATACTTGAATACAAAGCTTGCTGTACCCGGAAGTCTCTTTGTAGGATGTCCTGTAAGAAGTGATTCGGGAATTTCCTCTGTAATTCTTCTTATAAGTTCATCTCTGAGCATAGCAAGTCTTGCGTTATCGTCCTGCATTTCATCATTTGCAATTTCAAGCGCCTTTGCCATACCCATAATAGATGCAACATTTTCCGTTCCGCCTCTCTTGGAGCGTTCCTGTCCACCGCCGTCGATAAGTCCTTTAAGCACTACACCGCTTCTGATATAAAGCGCGCCTACACCCTTTGGTGCTCTGAACTTATGTCCTGAAAGGGACAACATATCAACGCCAAGCTTCTTTACGTCAACAGGAATATGTCCCACAGCCTGAACTGCATCGGTAAAGAACAGCACTTTTTTATCTTTGAGGAGTTCCGCGATTTCCGCAACAGGCTCAATAGTTCCTATTTCGTTGTTTGCATACATAATTGCAACAAGGCAGGTATCATCTCTGAGATTCTTTACAACATCTTGGGGATTTACCTTTCCGTTTTTATCAACACCAAGATATGTTACATCCGCAATTCCCTTCTTTTCAAGAGCCTTGCAGGCATTGAGAACTGCGTGGTGTTCAATCTTTGTTGTGATTATATGACACTTGTTTACCTTGTGTCTTGCAAGATATGCGTCCACTGCGCCTTTTATAGCCCAGTTGTCGCTTTCGGAGCCACAACCTGTGAAGTAAACTTCCTTGGGGTCACAGCCGATTATCTTTGCAATTCTTTTTCTTGCGCCTTCGAGGCAGGTTGCAACCTCCTGCCCTTTTGAATAAAGGCTTGAGGGGTTGCCGTAAAATTCACCGAGATATGGGAGCATTTCCGCAAGAACTCTCGGATGAACACTTGTTGTTGCGGCATTATCCGCATATACAAATCTTTTTTCAGACATTATCTGTTCCTCTTTATAACTGTAACTATGGTTTCTTTTTATATAAACACGCACGCACCTTGCGGTACAGCACGTAATAATATGCAAATTCAGTAAAAAAGTAAAAAGGGAGCATCAGCCAACAGTTATTGTTCAGCATAATACTCCCGATTTATACCTTAATTGTTAAAATACACAATTAGAGCTTCTTTTCGATAAATTCCGCAACATCCTTAACTGTCTTAAGTGTAAGAGCCTCTTCATCGGAAACGTTTATGCCGAAGTTTTCTTCGAGAGCCATAAGCATATCAACTATTTCAAGAGAGTCAGCGCCGAGATCTTCAATTATGTTTGTGTCCTCGTTGATTGCAGAAGTATCGATACGAAACTGCTTTGCAAGCAATTCAATGATCTTTTCTACCATTTTCAGTCAAACCTCCTGTCTGTCACAAAATTAACAAATCCATAAATTTGTCATTTACCATATCATTATATTCAAAGATATGCATTTTGTCAAGTATTTATTTATCCGCCGGATTTCGGGAGTATTCCGGCAGTAAAAAATTATTCTTCGCCTTCGTTTTCCCAGTTGTGCCAAACGTTTGTAACGTCATCGTTTTCGTCGAACATTTCGAGGAGCTTGTTCATGTTCTTAAGCTCGTCTTCCCCTGTGAGTGTTACATAGTTTGAAGGGATTTTGCTCTGTTCGCAGGATACAAACTTATATCCCTTAGCTGTGAGGGCATCTGTAACTGCAGAAAGGTCTGCGGGAGCAGTTGTGATTTCAAATACTTCTTCTTCGTTTGAAATATCTTCTGCGCCTGCTTCAAGAGCCGCTTCCATAAGTTCTTCTTCGTCAATGCCTTCAGCTTCGATAACAATTACGCCTTTATCCTCGAACATATAGGATACGCAGCCTGTCTGGCCGAGATTTCCGCCGTATTTGTCAAAGTAGTGACGCATATCTGCACCTGTACGGTTGCGGTTGTCTGTTGTTGTTTCAACAATAACAGCAACTCCGCTGGGGCCGTAGCCTTCGTACATAATTACTTCGTAATTAACGCCGCCGTCTGCACCTGATGCCTTCTTGATTGAACGCTCGATGTTGTCGTTAGGCACATTGTTTGCCTTTGCCTTTGCAATAAGGTCCTTGAGCTTACCGTTAGTCGCGGGGTCGGGACCACCCTCTCTTACAGCAATTGCAATTTCCTTACCGATTTTTGTGAAAACCTTTGCACGCTGAAGGTCTGTTTTTTCCTTCTTGTGCATTATGTTCTTCCATTTGGAATGTCCTGACATTGGGATTTTCTCCTTTGTGTTAAAATTTATTCTGTAGGGGACGATGCCCACATCGTCCTGTTATGATATAAGTTTAAATATTCTTCGGAGTTTTAAGTCCGATAAGCTTGAGACCGTTGTGAAGCACTGTGCTTGTTGCCTTAACGATGGCAAGTCTTGTGTTCTTCACTTCCTCATCCTCTGCCTTGAGAACGGGGCAGTCGTGGTAGAAACGGTTGAATTCCTGACATACGTCAAGGAGATATCTTGAAATAACAGAGGGTTCAAGCTCGCGTCTTGCCTGCTCAACCTTTTCGGGGAACAGACCAAGTGTCTTTATAATGTTGCACTCTGCATTTTCTGTAATCTTACCGCTGTTTTTGAATTCTCCTGCCTTTTCAAGAATACCGCAGCATCTTGCGTAGGTATACTGTACATAAGGACCTGTATTTCCGTCAAAGTTGAGAACTTCGTCCCAGATAAAGTTAATATCCTTGATTCTGTTGTTGGAAAGATCGTGGAACACAACTGCACCAACGCCTACAGCACTTGCAACTTCTTCCTTGTCTGCGAGGTCGGGGTTCTTTTCATTGATGATTGCAAGTGTCTTTTCTGTTGCTTCTCTGAAAATATCTTCAAGCAAAATTACGTTTCCTGTACGGGTTGCAAGCTTTGCACCGTCAATACTTACTGTTCCGAAAGGTACGTGAACAAGGTCCTTTGCCCATTCTTCGCCCATAAGCTCAATTACCTTGAAGAACTGTGCAAAGTGCAGGCTCTGCCCTGCGCTTGTAACGTAGATACACTTTTCAAAGTTATATGTGTTCTTGCGGTAGTATGCCGCTGCAATATCACGTGTTGCATAAATTGTGGAGCCGTCCGATTTAAGCACAAGGCAGGGTGGCATATCGTACTCGTCAAGAGGAACAATGTATGCGCCCTCGTCAAGTTTGAGCATATCCTTTTCCTTGAGTGTGTTTACAACTCCGTCTGTCTTGTCAAAGTAGAAGCTTTCGCCGTTCCAGCTTTCAAAGTCTGCGCCGATAAGCTCATATACCTTCTTGAACTCTGCAATACTGATGTCAATAAACCATTTCCACAGCATTTTGCTTTCTTCATCGCCCTGTTCGAGCTTTGCAAAAGCTGCTCTTGCTTCGTCTTCAAGTGCGGAATCTTTTTCTGCTTCTTCGTGGAACTTAACATAGATTTCTGTAAGTCCCTTGATACCCTTTTCTTCGATTGCTTCCTTGCTGCCCCACTTCTTATAAGCCGTGATCAGCTTTCCGAACTGTGTTCCCCAGTCGCCGAGATGGTTAACACCCACACATTCATATCCGCAGAAGTTGTGGAGATTCTTTATGGACTGACCGATAACGGTTGAACGGAGATGTCCGATATGGAAAGGCTTTGCAATGTTGGGGGAAGAATAGTCGATAACAATTGTCTTTCCCTTGCCCACTTCGGATGAACCGTATCTTTCGTCATCCATATCGCAAAGGCTCTCAGCGAGTGCCTTTGTGGAAATATAGAAGTTGAGGTATCCGTTTACACTTTCAACCTTTTTAAAAACTTCGGTGTATTCTGCCTGTGATTTTACTGTTTCGCCAAGGCTTTCGGCAATCATCACAGGAGATTTTCTCAGCACCTTGCTGAGCTTGAAGCAAGGAAGTGCAAGGTCGCCCATTTTTCTGTCGGCAGGATATTCCAGCATATCGCAGATTTCATTTATTGTCATATCTTCAAGTGCAGGCTTTAAGAATCTCGCCGCAGCTATCTTTGTAAACATTTATTTTTCCGCCTTTCGTGGTAATTTCTTGTTATTCAGCCAGAGTGTTATCTTCAAAAAGTATTTCGGCATCCATTGGAGCTATGGCAATATAAGTCTTTCCGGGGTTGAGAACAAGCTCTGTTTCCCCGTCTTCCTCATAAAGCACATACGGAGTTGTTCTTGTGTCCTTATGCCACTTTATCTTCTTGTATGCGCCGTCTGTCATATAATAGCCTTCTCCGTCGCCGTAGAAGTTAACGTAAAGTCTTCCTGCTGTGTCTCCTTTTATCATTCCCTGTGTGCAGTAAAGCATTACAACATTTTCAAAGGAGAGCTGCTCGTTGTTGTTGGAGTCTATATGCTCTGTGCCATACTGCTTCTTCATATAAACGCCAAGGTCGCTGTTATATTCAAACTCACTTGTTGCGTAGTATGAGAACTTAAGGCTTGCGTAGTCTGCGGGAGTTCCGTTTTCAATAGGTTTTTCTTCAAGGGCGAACGTGAGAGGCTGTTTTGCATCACTTTCTGTTCGGTAACCCTTTTGCTCAATACCCTTTACAAGCAGTTCGCCTGTTGTCATAAGGGAATGTTCTGTTCCCATATTCTTGAGCCTCCACTGGTTGCGGTAGAAAGGTGTGCCGAAGTATATACCATTCATATTTTCCGTTTTTCTTGCGGCGAGAACGCTGTCAGCCTGGGGGCTTGTTCCGCAGTGAACATAAATCGCATCGTGTGCGTCTGAAAGGTCTATGTAGTAATCTCTTGCTGAACGCACAGAGCCTGTTTCGGGCAGATTTGCGTAGTCAGTGAACAGGCAGAGAAGTCTTGTTATTCCGCCCTCAGCCAGAACTTCATACACGATATCTGCGTGGGAAATTCCCTGCTGGGGAGTTGCTTTCTTTATGTTGTTTATCATAATGGCAACAGGTCTTATAGATGCAAGTTCCTCTGTAGTTTCAAGACCTGTCAGCTTATTTACAAATTCGGGGATAACCACCTCGGGAACTTCCGGCTCGGGAGTTACCTCTGCTTCGGGGGGAGTTTCCACTTCATCGGGTACTGTTACCTCGTCAGACGGGTTTACCGTTTCGGTATCTTCGTCAGGTAACGGTGTACAGCCTGCAAAAGCAAGGCAGATAAACAGTGAAACAACAAGTATAAGTGCGATTTGCGTAAACTTCTTCATCTTTTTACCTCCGTAAAAATGGGTGGACATCCTTTAACTGAATAATTATACCAAATTTTATTATATATTTCAAGTGTATTACAAGGATTTTTTAGAAAAATAGAGTGTTTTCCCTTATAAATTACGGGCGATTCGTGAATCTCCCCTACAAAACACGAAATGTCGGTTTGTTTCGACCTTTTTCTATTCCCCGAATGCTTTATCCACAATTTCAAGGACACTTCTCAGCGAAACGGCTCTGTTTACTTCATCTCTGTATGCGGCAGCACCCGGCATACCTTTGAGATACCAGGCAATATGCTTTCTTGCCTCTCTTGAGCCTATGTACTCACCTTTGCTCTGTATCAGCATTGTCATATGCTCTTTTATATCCTGACGCAGAATTTCTCCCGAGGGTCTTACATACTCTTTGCCTTCAAGAGCGCATATTATTTCTTCAAAAATGTACGGATTTCCAAGGGCGCCTCTGCCTACCATTATTCCGTCGCATCCCGTATATTCAAGCATATGCAGTGCGCTTTTTCCGTCAACCACATCACCGTTTCCGATTACAGGTACAGAAACACTCTGCTTTACCGCCTTTATAACTTCAATATCAATGGGCGGAGCATACATCTGCTCTCTTGTTCTTGCGTGAACGGTAATGGCATCCGCACCTGCATCCTCACAAGCCTTTGCAACCTCCACAGCATTAATATGGTCCTTGTCAAAACCGCTTCTGATTTTCACCGTAAGCGGCAAACCGTAAGGCTCAAGTGCCGTTTTTACCGCTTTTACTATCTGTGCCGCAAGGGCAGGATTTTTCATCAGCGCGCTTCCGTCACCGTTGCCTGCAATTTTGGGTGCAGGACATCCCATATTGATATCTATTCCGTCAGGAGAGAATTTCAATGCCAGCACTGCCGCCTCTGCCATTATTTCCGGCTGATTGCCGAATATCTGCAAAAGGCAAGGGTGTTCATCAGGCTCAATTTTTGCAAGAGCCGATGTTTTTTCGTCCTTGTAGCACAGCGCTCTTGACGAAATCATTTCGGTGACAAGTCCCTCTGCACCGTATTTTTTACACATCTTCCTGAACGGAATGTCCGTAACTCCCGCCATGGGCGCAAGAAACAGACCGTGTTTGAATTCCAGTTTCCCTATTTTCATCTTTTTGCTAATCTTCCATTATACAAATTATTTCCGCACCGCTTTTTTCAAGCTCGGCGGGCTTGTCTATTAAGTGTACCGGTACACTGTTCATTATTATATTTCTGCCGGGGTAAGGCTTGTCGCTCATACGGTGTTCGCACTTTACGGGGAAAACTGCGCCCGTTCTGTCGCAGATTGTAGTGCATACCCCTCTGTTATCTGTGCAGCTACAGTTGTCGTTCGCTCTCACAATACAGCTTTCAAGCACCATAAGCTCAAGTCTTCCGCTGCCGATTACAGCAGGAGAAATACCGTTCTTCTTCATATCTCTCATCTGTGCCGTAAGGAGTTCGGGAGAGAGTGTTACCGACACAAATCCCATATTTTTCAGTTCATCTATGCAAAAACTGTTAAACACATTCACTGCCGCACCTGCGTACAACATAAGCCCTGCTCTCTTTATAAGCGGAATGTGTCCTATATTTTCCGCAACGGCATAAACTGCGCCCTTTTCTTTAGCTCTTTTCAGCATCTTCACCGTATATTCCGACTCTGCGGCAAAAACCACCCTTGGAAGACGTACACCAAGGGGAAATCCTTTGTCAGCAATGCGTTTTGCAATCTTTTCTCCCATACCGTCACGGAACATTCCAAGAGGAACACAGACACTTTCTACATCGTAGCCAGAATACTTTTCCAGCATCTCATACAATGTTTTTTCACTTTCGGGGTACAGCCTGATTTTCGGTTTAACTGCTCTTTTGTCGCCTTTTTCCAAAGCGAAAACTCTTTCGTCAAATTCTGGATGAGGAATTGTTCCGAGTATCTTTTCTTCAAGGCAGGCAACAGCAGTTCTTCTCAGTGCATTAAGCTGCGACTTTGCAACGAACACATTTCCTGTCACCGTCGCTTGTATACCGGTACACTCAAAAGCGGTGTCACCCAGCTTTACAAGTGAGCTTGCTATATCTTCTTCAGTCATTGGACGGGATGAGGCAGTCTGTGCCGTAAAATCGGCTGTCACCGTACATTCTGCGTCACTGCATCTGATTGTCAGCACAGGAGCTTCGCCCTCTGTTACGGCACAGCTCATTGTGACTGCATGCTTTGAGGGGCTTTGTGCTTTTGCTGTTTCAAGTGCCTTTGTGTCCTGCTTGTCGCTTTCTGTACGCACGCCGTACATTTTTCTGTTATCTGTGCGGTATTTATCTGTGAAATATCCGTCGGTAAATCCGCTTCTTGAGAACAGCTTTTCAAGGTATTCATATTCCTCATTCGTTGCATTTCTGTTCTCGGTCACAAGCTTTTTCCATATACCCGTAACCCCGGACACATATTCCGGCGGTTTCATTCTACCCTCTATTTTAAGGGAAGTTACTCCAAGCTGTGTCAATTCAGGGATGTGTTTTGCAAGTGACAAATCCTTGAGGCTTAATGGGTAATTATGTGCATTTCTTCCCTCTGCCTTTGCCCCGCCGAAGTTATAAGGAAGTCTGCAGGGTTGGGCGCAAAGACCTCTGTTTCCGCTTCTTTTGCCGATAACAGAACTCATAAGGCACATTCCCGAATGGCATACGCACAGCGCACCGTGAACAAAGATTTCTGTTTCCACTCCAAGTTTTACCACTTCTGCAATTTCTTCGCCGTTCAGCTCTCTTGCAAGAACTATTCTCTCAAAGCCAAGTTCTGCAAGCTGTTTTGCACCCTCGACACTGTGGCAGGCGCACTGTGTACTTGCGTGAAGTGTGATTCCGGGTATTGACTTTTTAAGAGCTGATGCAAGACCGAGGTCCTGAACAATAAAAGCGTCTGCCCCCATACAAAGTGCGTCATAAGCAAGACGGCAGGCATCGGGGATTTCCCTGTCGGTGACAAGGGTATTGAGCGTTATATTGGTTTTAACTCCTCTGAGCTTACATTCTCTTATTGCTTTTTCGGTTTCTTCGGGAGTGAAATTCTTTGCGTTCTGTCTTGCATTGTGGGAAGACAGCCCGAAATATACTTCGTCGGCTCCTGAATTAATTGCCGCACACAATGCATCATATGAGCCTGCAGGGGACAGAATAAGCGGTCTTGCTGCCAAAACAAACATCCTTTCGGAACAAATTTGCATATATAGCCTTAAAAACTATTGCAATTATCTACTTTTCCTATTATAATATAATATACGCGAAAAGTAAATCACTATTTTGTTAAACTATTATGCGAAAGGACAAAGCCTTGCTTTTGTTTGAGCTACTGTTATGAAAGAAATCAAAGATGCAAACATTATTGTTGTAAAGGTGGGTACTTCAACCCTTACATATCCATCGGGAATGCTGAATCTCCGCAGAATCGGCACACTTGTTAAAACTCTGTGCGACCTGCAGAATTCAGGCAAGAAGATGATTCTTGTAAGTAGCGGTGCGGTAAGCGCAGGTCTTGCAAAAATCGGATTTGTAAAAAGACCCGAAAAAATTGAAGAAAAACAAGCTGCGGCGGCTGTAGGACAGTGTGAGCTGATGAATATGTACGATTCACTGTTCTCCTCCTACGGTCACAAAGTGGCACAGATACTTATTACCCGTTTCACTGTTGAAAGCGAAGAAATGAAGCGCAATGCCGAGGGCACATTCAAGGTGCTTCTTGATATGGGATGTATTCCAGTTGTAAACGAAAACGACTGTGTTTCCTACGAAGGTATCAAGTTCGGCGGAAACGACCTTCTTGCGGCATACGTTGCAGTGCTTGCAAAGGCAGACTGCATTATAAATATGTCCGACGTAGACGGTCTTTACGACAACGACCCCAGAACCAATCCCGATGCCAAGCTCATAAGACGTGTTGAGCATTTTGACAAGTCAATACTTGATATGGCAGGGGGCGCAGGCACTGCGAGAGGCACAGGCGGTATGAAGGCAAAAATTGACGCAGCTATTATTGCGGCAAATTCAAAAATTCCGTCTATGATAGTAAACGGTGCAAACCCCGAAATTCTCTATGACATTATGGAGGGTAAGGCGGAAGGTACTGTATTTATGGTTGATAAAATCTGAAATCAGCTAATTTAAATTCACTGAAAGGAAGGGTGCCCGTGAAGGTAACAAACCCAAACAAAAATAACAAATTTTTGTTCTCAATGCTGCTGATAGCGGCACTTTGCTGTGTTATAACAGGCACCTCTTACAGTTCAGGTGTTTCAAGCTTTGCGGCAAGTGCGCTGGGTGTTGTTGTTGCGCCTGCGCAGAAGCTTACAAGCAGTGTTCACCGCTTTATAGAAGACAAATTCGCATATTTTGAAAATATTGACAAGCTTCGTGATGAAAACAAAGAATTGAAAGCAGAAATCACCGAGCTTAACAGAAGGCTGTCTGAGCTTGCTCCTGCACAGCAGGAAAATGAGATGTTATACAACTTCCTTGAGCTGAAGCGTGAGAGAAATGACATCAAATTTGTCAATGCCGACATAGTTTCCCGTTCTGTTTCCAACTACACTTCTGATTTTACCATTGACAAAGGCTCGGTACACGGCATAAAAAAGGGTATGGCTGTGGTAACCTCAGACAACTGTCTGCTTGGCATAATCGTTGAAGCAGGCGCAACTTACTCAAGAGGAAAGACGCTGACCTCCTACGATTTCAGTGCAGGCATCAAAAACGAGCGCACTGGTGAGCCGGGGATATTATCGGGTGACTTTGAACTGAGCAGAGATAATCTTTGCTGTGTGGCAGACCTGCCAGACGGAGCAGATTACAAAACAGGCGACATTATCCGCACATCAGGACTTGGGGACATATATCCTCCCGGTCTTTATGTGGGAAGCGTAACGGCACTTGTACCAAACAAGCTGGAATACACCGTTGATGCAACTGTAAAGCCTGCTGCAAGCGTGCTTGATACCGATATGGTTATGGTTATTACGGATTTTGACAGGAATTATGAGCAGTAAACAATGCAGGGAGGGGTAAGCCCTCCCTTTCTTCTAAAAAGGAATTTGTGTTATGAAAATCAGAAAACAAGTATATGGAGATAAGAATATAGTAGGTAAAAACATTGAAAGAATACGAAAATCAAAAGGAATAAAGCAAAAAGATTTTATAGCACAAATACAGGCACTTGGTTGCGATATAAACCCCACAAGC
>JAZOLW010000062.1:0-9249 GCA_045653405.1 Eubacteriales bacterium
GCTCATCATTGATTTAAGAGATAACGGCGGCGGATCGCTTGACCTTGTGCTTGATATGGCAGAGCATTTCGTGGACAGCGGCGACATAATGTGCTACTTCAACAACAGAAAACTGGAAACTCCCGAGCCTGTAATATCAAATACCTCAAAGATGGTTTTTGATAAGATATCTGTACTTATAAATGAGAACACTGCAAGTGCCGCAGAGCTTATGGCAAATATTCTCCAGAACAAAGCAGGAGCTGAGCTTGTAGGCAAAACCTCATTCGGCAAGGCAATAGGCCAGTCAATGTACAACCTTTTCTCAGGCGACTACATCACCATCACAACATACGAAATACTCGATATATACGGAAAGAGCTATAACGAAATCGGTCTTGTGCCGGAGCTTATGATAGACAATGTTGAAGTGATGTACACACTTCCCCCTCTTATGATTTTCAATCACACAAATTATAAAGAAATAAAAGAGGGCGTTTACCACGATGCCTGCATGGCACTTGAACAGCGTCTTGAAGTAATGGGGCTTATGAGAAGCACTGCAGTTGACGGAATATGGGATTCCGATACACAGACAGCAATACTCATTCTTCAGCGCTCATACAATATGTACGATACAGACGGACATCTGGACGATATGACAGTAACCCTTATAACAAACATTATAAACGGTTACAAGGATGATACCTATTACGAAGACAGCCAGTTGGATGTTGCACTGATATATCATTCATCAAAATCACAGGCTAAGCGTCTTATTCAGGAAAAAATAAAGTATGCTGAAAAGCAGCAGGCTCTCATTAAAGATAGACAAGCAAGAATGGATGCGGAAATTGAAGCAGCAGAAGCTGAAGCGAAAGCAAAAGCCGAGGCGGAAACCGCAGCAAATCAGCAAACTTCGGAAGAAGTACAGACAGAAACCGAAGTTTCAGTCAATCAGTAAAAAATAATAATTAACATACACAATTCGGAGGAAAACAAAAATGAGTGAAATCACCAAGGGAACTAACATTACCGAAGTTGAAATCGGTGCGGAAGTAAAACGGTCATTTATTGAATACGCAATGTCCGTTATTGTTGACAGAGCGCTCCCCGACGTAAGAGACGGTCTCAAACCCGTTCACAGAAGAATCCTTTATGCTATGAGCCAGGACGGTCTTACCTACAACAAGCCTTTCAGAAAATCTGCTACTACCGTAGGTAACGTGCTCGGTCATTACCATCCTCACGGTGACGCATCGGTATATGATGCAATGGTAAGACTTGCACAGCCTTTCTCTATGCGTTATCCGCTGGTTGATGGTCACGGTAACTTCGGTAACATAGACGGTGACGGAGCTGCTGCTTACCGTTACACAGAAGCAAGAATGGCAAAGATTTCAGACGAAATGCTTGCAGACATCGACAAGGATGTTGTTGATTTTATGCCTAACTTCGACAACAAGCTCAAGGAACCCACAGTTCTCCCTGCAAGATTCCCCAACCTTCTTGTAAACGGTTCTGTTGGTATTGCCGTAGGTATGGCAACCAACATTCCTCCTCACAACTTAAATGAAGTTATTGACGGTGCAATTCACCTGATGTACAATCCCGAAACAGACATTCCCGAGCTTATCAACTTCATCAAGGGTCCTGACTTCCCCACTTACGCTACAATTCACGGCACTGCAGGTATATATGAAGCATATATGACAGGCAGAGGCAGAGTGTTTGTACGTGCAAAGGCAGACTTTGAAGAAAAGCACGGAAGAACATCTATAGTATTCTCTGAAATTCCTTATATGGTTAACAAGTCAAACCTTGTTGCAAACATTGCAGAACTTGTTAAGGACAAGAGAATCGAAGGCATTTCAGATATCCGTGACGAATCCGGTCGTGCAGGTATGAGAATCGTTGTTGACGTAAAGCGTGAAGCTAACGCAAACGTAGTTCTCAACCTCCTTTACAAGTACACACAGCTTCAGGATACCTTTGCTGTAAATATGCTGGCTCTTGTTAACGGCGAGCCTAAGCTTCTCAATCTCAAGCAGGTGCTCCGTCACTACATCGACCACCAGATTGAAGTTGTACAGCGCCGTATCAAGTTCGACCTTGAAAAAGCAAAGAGACGCGCTCACATAGTTGAAGGCTTGAAGATAGCCATCGACAACATTGAAGAAGTAATCAAGATTATCAGATTTACTCCCGGCGGTATTCCCGAAGTTAAGGTTGCTTTGATGGAAAGATTCGACCTTACTGAAATTCAGGCAACAGAAATCGTGCAGATGCCCCTCGGCCGTCTGTCAGGTTTGGAAATAGACAAGCTTCTTGAAGAATTGGATGCTCTCCACGCAAAGATTGCAGAACTCACTGCAACTCTTGAAGACGACGGCAAGATTCATGACATCGTTCGTGATGAACTTCTCGAAGTTAAGCGCAAGTTCGGTGACGAAAGAAGAACAAAGATTGAAGCTGTTGAAAACGAAATTCTCCTTGAAGACCTTATCGAAAGAAAGAACTGCGTTATTACAATCAGCCATCAGGGTTACATCAAGCGTATGCCTGTTGACACATATGCAGCTCAGAAGCGCGGCGGCAAGGGTATCACTGCTATGAATACCAAGGAAGAAGATTTCGTACAGAATGTATTTATTGCAAACAGCCACCATTACATTATGATGTTCTCCAACAAGGGTAAGGTATTCGTAAAGAAGGCATATGAACTTCCCGAAGCATCCCGTACATCAAAGGGTACAAACCTTGTAAACATCATTGAACTTTCACCCGATGAAAAGATTACTGCATACATTCCTCTTGAATCTCTCAAGGAAGAAAACCTCTTCCTTACAATGATAACCAAGAAGGGTGTTATCAAGCGTACTGCCCTTGCTCTCTACAAGAACATCAGAAGAGGCGGTCTTATTGCCATCAATCTCGATGAAGATGACGAACTTCTCTACGTTCTCAAGACAGCAGGCTCAAGCAATATGCTTGTAGCAACTCACAAGGGTCTTGCTGTTTACTTTGATGAAAACGATGCAAGACCTCTCGGCAGAACAGCTCACGGTGTTAAGGCAATTACACTTTCAGCAGATGACTTTGTTGTAGGTGCTGTTGCAACAGTGGAAGATGAAACAAGAAAGGTACTCACCATTACAGAAAACGGCCTCGGCAAGCGTACAGAACTTTCCGAATACTCTCTCCATAACAGAGGCGGTAAGGGTATGAAGTGCCATAACCTCACAGAAAAGACAGGTCTTCTCAACGGCATTGCCCTTGTTAACGAAGATGATGATGTAATGCTCATCACAAATACAGGTGTTATTATCAGAACAAGAGTATCTGAAATTTCCGTAATAGGCAGAACTGCGGCAGGTGTACGTGTAATGAGAACAGGCGAAGATGTTCTTATCACAAACTTTGCTGTTGTTGAAAAGCAGGACGAACCCGAAGAAGCTGAAATCACTGAAGGCGAAAACGGTGAAGCTGTTGTTACAGAAACACCCGAAGCTGCTCCCGCTGCCGAAGAAACAGGCTCTGAAGAATAATTCTTATGAAACTGTTTTATTACAGTAAAGAAAAGAATCATACAAGTGCAGACACTGACAAGCTTATAAAAGAAAGCCTGAACGGGTATTTGGAAAAAGAAATATCCGTTCAGGTGAAAAGAACTCCTGCCGGAAAACCATATTTGGAAGGCTGTTCTTTGCATATAGGCGTTACCCATACCGATGACATAATCATTATTGCAATAAATGAAAAACCCTTTGGAATTGATTGCGAAAGCATCGACAGAACAGTAAATAATCTCACACGCATTGCGGGAAAATACTATTCACAAAGCGAAAAGAAATATGTTTTTGAAACAAGTACGGATAATGAGCAAATTCGAAGACGTTTTCTTGAAATATGGGTAAAAAAAGAGGCTTATGTTAAATTTACAGGTGAGGGACTGTCTGCAATTTCAAGGTATGATGTTACGTCTTTTTCCGGATTCAAGTCTGTGGAAAATTCCGTCAAACTATTAATTTACATTTATGAGGAAGACTAATATGAGTGAAAATTTAATCTTTGGCACTGACATTCGGGCGTACGGGGCAGTTGCTGACGGAAACGCTGATTGTACAGAGGCGTTTGAAAAAGCAATAGATAACGGTGAAAACCTTATAAGCGTACCCTTTGGCACATATCTTATAAAAAGAGGTATGAAGCTTTGCTCAAACATAAAATTTCATATTCATCCGAGAGCAATAATCAAATACGCTCCCGAAAGCAAAACAGATGCCCCGCTATTTTACGGGCATGAGGTATCATCGGTTATTGTAAACGGCGGAAAATTTTACGCAAATGATAATGTAGATACACTTTTTCACTTTGAAAATTCCGAAAACATAAAATTTTCCTCTGTTTCGGTAGTAAAATCAATTGCAAACGGTATTGTATTTGACAATTGTTCCGACATTTATGTTTCCGATTCTCGCTTTAGCACAGGAAACCGTGATGTATTCACTTTTTTAGGTTGCTGCAGTAATGTAACTGTAAAAGATACGGAAATCAATCTTGCTTGCAATGTGCTTCAATTGGGAACAAAAGACAGCGATTGTAAGATTGACAGACTTGATATCAGAAATGTTGTTTCTCATTACATTTCATCCTTTATTGAGTTTTACAAAGGCGAAGCCAGCGACATAGCTATTGAAAACATTTCAGGATGCTTCGAGTGGAGCTTTTTCAGGCTTTTCGAGAAATTTTCCCTGTCCGATGCAAGACTTGAAAAAATAAATGTATACTGCTCCTGCAGAGGTAACGAAAATTATACAAATCCTGCATACTTCGTACTTGCAGAAACTGCTGACGGACTTGAACTGAACGGTTTTAAAAGAAATACCGAGCTTGAGTCAGTACCCCTAATCCCCACTATGATTTTCAAAGCAGGCGCACAAAGCACTGCAATTATAGACGGAATAGCACTGGATAACATTATTTCTGCAAGGGGAAAATCAAAAGAAATCGGCATGACAGCGGCAAAACTTACAAATCCTCACGGAAAATTTGTATATACCGTTGAATGTAATTTAGACAAAAACCAAACGTTCACTCTCCCTCTCGGAGATTTTGACTATATGCGTATTGACAAAGCTTAACCTTGAAAGGATATATTTATGTGGTACACCTCTGATTTTGCAGACTATGAACTGCTTGACACTTCCGACGGCGAAAGACTCGAACGTTGGAAGGATATAATTCTCATCCGCCCCGACCCGCAGATTATCTGGAAAAACTCCAAGAATCATCCTATGTGGAACAAGGCAGGGGCAAGATATATACGTTCCTCCAAAGGCGGCGGCGCCTGGGACGTAAGAACTTTAAAAGACAACCAGCTTAACAAGGGCTGGGTGATTGACCGCAAAGGACTTCGCTTCTGTGTCCGTCCTACAGGCTTCAAGCACACAGGTGTGTTTCCCGAACAGGCTGTCAACTGGGATTTTATAACAGAAAAAATCCGGAATGCAGATCGTGAAATTTCCGTTCTCAACCTCTTTGCCTACACAGGTGGAGCAACACTTGCTGCAGCAAAGGCAGGAGCCTCTGTATGCCACGTTGATGCTTCAAAGGGCATAGTTGCCTGGGCAAAGGAGAACGCAGCTCTTACGGGGCTTGAAAACGCTCCTATACGCTATATAGTAGACGACTGTAAGAAATTTATTGAGCGTGAAATCCGCAGAGGACACAAATATGATGCTATCATTATGGACCCGCCATCATACGGCAGAGGTCCCGGCGGAGAAGTATGGAAGCTTGAAGACGGTATTGACGAACTGGTAAGACTTACAAGCGAACTTGTAAGTGATAATCCCCTGTTTGTGCTTATAAATTCATACACAGCAGGTCTTTCTGCTTCTACTATAGGATATCTCCTTGAGCTTTACATAAAATCCCGTCACGGCGGAAAGGTTTCCTGTGATGAAATAGGACTTCCCGTTACAGCAACAGGTGCGGTGCTCCCGTCCGGCAGCAGTGCAAGATGGGAAACCGTCTGATATAAGGAGGATGCGCATGGACAACAATCCTAAAAACAACGAATTTGAAAACGATATAGACGAAACTCTTAAAATTTTCAAAAAGAGCCACGACAGCCAGCCTGCCGAGGTTGCTGCTGAAAACGAAAAGACAATCGTTGATTTCGACAGAGTGAAAAAACAGCCGGCAGAACCTGATGCAACACGCATAAATATGGAACCCGTAAAGCAGGAGAAAAAGACTGAACCTGCAAGCCCTGCAAAAAAGCAGGAAGCTGAAGTTTCGACCTCACCTGCCGGTGCTTTAAGTCTTGACGATTTCAATGCAGAAGATAATTCTGCAAAACCGAAGAAAGCAAACCAAACAAGAGTTACTTTTCTCGGCTCAGTTCACTTTGGTGTAATAAAGCTACTTCTTTACATTGCTTTTGTTGCACTTTCCAGCTATTTTCTATCATCTGCAATAATCAACATCGGAAACGATGTGTTTGCATTTGTAAAGGACGATACCGAAATTACGATAACGCTCCCCGAAGATGCAGACACAGGTGATGTTGCGGAAATCCTTCACGAAGCAGGAGTTATTAAATATCCCACAGTATTTAAAATGTATGCAAAGTTCAGAACATCAAAACGCTCATATCTTACGGGCGAATATCTGACAGGCGAACAGACCGTAAATCCTATGATGAATTTTGACACACTTATAAACACCCTTGCTGATTATGAGCGTTCAGTATCGGGTACTGTAAGAATAACCATTCCCGAAGGTCTGACAGTAAATGAAACAATTGACCTTCTTGTGTCAAAGGGCGTAGGTAAAAAAGAGGATTACACCGAGGCTCTTCAGGAATTTGCATATGATTACAAATTCACAACACCACTTACAAAGGAAAACATCTCTGAATACAGATTTGACACAAGCTACAGCTACCGTCTTGAAGGATATCTGTTCCCTGACACCTACGATTTCTATCTAAACGAAAACCCTGTTTCAGCTCTTGATAAATTCCTTGTAAACTTTAACAGAAAGTTTGAAGAAGAATTTTATCAGCAATGTGAAAAGAAGGGCATGACGGTAGATGAAGTAATAACCCTTGCGTCTCTGATCGAAAAGGAAGGAAACAACGCAGCTGACTACTATTACATTTCATCTGTTTTCCACAACAGACTTAAAAACAGTGCTTCATTCCCCTATCTCAACTCCGATGCCTCCCTCCAGTATGCACTGGAAGAAAGAGAAGGTCTGTACGGACTTGATACAACCCTCGACCATCCGTACAACACATATAAGTATAAGGGGCTTCCCCCCGGACCTATATGCAACCCCGGTATCGAAGCAATATATGCAGCCCTTTATCCTGAAACAACGTCGTACTATTATTTCTACACAAAGAAAAACGGCACAACTGTATACTCAAGAACCTATGAAGAGCATCAGAGATACGTAAACGCCGACAAAAACAGTTAAATACAATTCCGCAGAGTGAAAGTTTCCCTTTCACTCTGCAAACACATTCAGAAAGGTGTTAAAACCACAATGAAAAGACCTGAAATACTTGCTCCGGCAGGTAATTTTGAAAAGCTGACCTTTGCAGTTCTTTACGGTGCAGATGCCGTTTATGTTGCAGGCAAAACCTTCGGTATGAGAGCTGCATCGGAAAACTTCTCTGACGAAGAACTGACAGAAGCGGTAAAATACTGTCACGAACGCGGTGTAAAGCTTTATGTTACGGTAAATGTTATGCCGAGAGAATATGAAATTCACGAGCTTCCCGCTTATCTTGAGTTTCTCAATAATGTGGCAAAGCCCGACGCACTTATAATATCAGACCTTGGTGTGCTCTCTATGGCAAAAAGATATGCCCCAGACATTGATATACACATTTCAACTCAGGCGAACACGGTAAACTCCGAAGCCTGCAAGCTGTATCATTCACTTGGAGCAACAAGAGTTGTTCTTGCAAGAGAACTGACACTTGAAGAAATCAAAATGCTTAGAAAAAACATTCCAACCGATCTTGAGCTTGAAGCTTTTGTACACGGTGCAATGTGTGTTTCCTATTCGGGAAGATGCCTGCTTTCAAATTTTTTCTCACGCAGAGACGCAAACCGCGGAAAGTGCGCCCAGCCTTGCCGTTGGGAATACTTTGACGGTGAAAAGTATGCGGAGATTTTTGAAAAGAAGCGTCCCGAAGAAAGAGTTTCCCTTGTTGAAAACGAACAGGGCACATTTATGTTCAGTTCAAAGGATATGTGTATGATTGAGCATATTCCCGAACTTGTTGAGGCAGGTATTGACAGCTTTAAGATTGAGGGCAGAGTAAAGAGTGCCTACTACACAGCAGTTACCGCAAATGCCTACAAGACAGAGCTTAATGCTTATCTTGCCGACAAGGAAAACTACAAATTTGATCCCCGTTCACTGTATGAGCTTACAAGCGTAAGCCACAGAGAGTACGGCACAGGTTACTTCTTTGATGACTGCTCACAGAACGCACAGATAACCGCAGATGGCGGATATCTTCGTGATAAGGCTTTTCTTTCCACAGTATCGGAAGTTGACGAAGAAAAAGGCATTGCAGTTCTCTGCCAGAGAAACAAATCTGTTGAAGGACAACTCTGTGAACTGGTTTCTCCCGGTAAAAAATCTGTTGAATTTCTCCTTGAGGATATGAGGGATATGAAGGGCGAAAAGATTGACTCCGCTCCCCATCCACAGATGCTGTTCACGGTAAAAACAAACGTACCTATGAGAAAAGGCGATATAATCAGGGGAAAATAATTATATAGAACAAGAGGCTGTAGCAAAACCATTTGTTACAGCCCTTTTCTTATTTATTAACTAAAGCATCTATGGAGAAGTCATTAAAATGCTTATCCGTGAAGAGCTTTGTACTATTGAATCAGCATCCTCAAGGTTTATTATTTTTATATTTGTTTTCTTTTTGGCATATTCAAGTGTTTTAGAAGCTCCGCCAAAGGTATATTTCACATAGCAGACCAAAAACCGTGAAGTATCCACCATATACCTGTTTGCTTTCAATATCTGCACTTTTTTGGGGGTCTTTTCAGGTATATCGGCAACCAGAATGTTGTCATAATTCTTATAATACATTTCTTTATATTCATTTATCTCAACCGTCAGATACGGGATGACCAGATTCAACT
The DNA here is from genome assembly GCA_045653405.1 of Eubacteriales bacterium. Lineage (GTDB taxonomy): Bacteria > Bacillota > Clostridia > Oscillospirales > CAG-382 > UMGS882. The sequence goes on from JAZOLW010000062.1 coordinate 9,171, forward strand.
GTACCTCAGGATACTTTTGCTTTAACACTCTCACGGCTGCGGCGGAAAGTTTGTCAAAATCGCCGTAATTCCCTACCCA
>JAZOLW010000063.1:0-28886 GCA_045653405.1 Eubacteriales bacterium
TCGCCATTATATGCACCGATGTCAACATAAGAAGAACCGGGAACAGCATTGATTATTGTTTCATACGCTTCTGAAACGCTGGTTTCACATTCACGCAGGTAGTTAAGGTTGCCTGTTAGTTTATAGGCAATGACATTATAATATGCTTTCCGTGAAGTATCATCTGCAAATATATTGTATACAGTGTTGAATTTATTAAAATTAGTTGTAAAAAATGTGCTGTCAAAAAGACCGTCGCCAAAGACAGGAACATCGGGTGCATAAACTTCTGCAGATTCACAGAGATTATATATTTTTTCCATTACACTGTCAAGCCTTGTCGCAAATGAGACAAGTACTATAACATCGCCGAATTCTTCCTTAACGTCATTGTATGTTTTAACAGTGAAGCCTCTGAAACTCTGACCGCGTACAAATTCATCGCTTGCAAAAACGGCTTTGACTTCTATTCCTTTGTCAATACAAACATTAAGTATCTTATCAGCACCGTCACCCATGCCGTAAAGAACAACAGATTTTTTCTGTGATTTCAGGTGTGTCCAGAGGTCGGTAACTTCAAGAAGCTCATCAAATGTCTTCAATATTATTCTCCGTTCAATGATTATATATTTAATGTATTATATCATAGACATAAAAAATTATCAATCATTATTTTTGTTAAAGATTTAAATGGAAAAATAATTAAAAATATCACGATTATCTATTGATTTAATAAAGAAATTGTATTAAAATATAATGTGGTTTAAATGAAACTAAAAAGGACGGTAAATTATGCCCAATAATGATAAAGATTTATCTCATATCAGAAATTTCTGTATAATTGCTCACATCGATCACGGCAAGTCTACACTCGCCGACAGAATTCTCGAGCATACAAATACTGTACAGCTTCGTGAATCAAAAGACCAGATGCTTGATGATATGGAGCTTGAGCGTGAAAGAGGTATTACCATCAAGGCGCGTGCTGTAAAGATGAATTATACCTATGAAGGTGAGACATATACATTTAACCTCATTGACACACCGGGACACGTTGACTTTAACTACGAAGTTTCACGTTCTCTGTCTGCTTGCGAGGGCGCACTCCTTGTTGTTGACTCTACACAGGGGATTGAAGCACAGACGCTTGCCAATGCGTATCTTGCAGTTGACAACAACCTTGAAATTATACCTGTTATCAATAAAATTGATTTGCCATCAGCTGATATTGAGGGAACAAGAAAAGAAATCGAAGATATCATTGGTATCCCCGCCGACGAAGCCCCTGCGGTTTCCGCAAAAGCAGGAATTAACATTGAAGATATTCTGGTTCAGGTTGTTAAGAATATACCTGCACCGAAGGGTGACGTAAACGCACCTCTTAAAGCTCTTATATTTGACTCATATTATGACTCATACAGAGGCGTTGTTGTATATATAAGACTTTACGACGGCAGTGTTAAAATCGGTGACAAAATCAAAATGATGTCAACAGGCGTTGAATACGAAGTAACAGAAGTTGGTTTTCTTGACCCCTTCGGGCTTCATAAGTGTCCTGTTCTCAATGCAGGTGATGTTGGTTATATCACAGCGGCAATCAAGACTGTAGGCGACACAAGAGTAGGCGACACCGTAACCGGTGCTGAAGTGTCAACAGACACGCCATTGCCGGGATTCAAGCAGGCGCTGCCCGTTGTATTCAGCGGAATTTATCCTGCCGACGGCGCAAAGTACGGCGACCTGAGAGATGCTCTTGAAAAGCTCGCGCTTAATGATGCTGCTTTGACTTATGAACCGGAAACCTCTGTTGCGCTCGGATTTGGTTTCAGATGCGGATTCTTGGGTCTTCTCCATATGGAAATTCTTGAAGAACGTCTGGAAAGAGAATTCAACCTTGACCTTATCACAACAGCACCCAGTGTTATATACAAAATCAATATGAAAAACGGGGAAGAGTATTTCATTGATAATCCTACCAAGTTCCCCACAGGTGACGAAGTTGAAACTGTAAGTGAACCCGTAGTAAAGGCAAGCATCATTACTCCTACCGAATATGTGGGAAGTATTATGGAGCTTTGTCAGGACAGACGTGGAACATACACCGATATGAAGTATATCGATTCTAACCGTGCAGAGCTTCACTATACACTTCCGCTTAACGAAATCGTATATGACTTCTTTGATGCACTTAAATCAAAGAGCAAGGGGTACGCATCACTTGACTATGACCTTGACGGACATGTACCGTCTAAGCTTGTAAAGCTTGACATTCTTCTTAACGGAGAAATGGTTGATGCATTATCATTTATTGTTCATACCGATAAGGCGTACGGCAGAGCAAGAAAGATAGTTGAAAAACTCAAGGACAATATTCCGCGCCAGCTGTTTGAAATACCTATTCAGGCAGCTATAGGCGGCAAGGTTATCGCAAGAGAAACAGTAAGAGCACTCAGAAAAGACGTGCTTGCTAAATGTTACGGCGGCGACATTACAAGAAAGAAGAAACTTCTTGAAAAGCAGAAGGAAGGTAAAAAGAGAATGCGCTCCCTCGGAAGTGTTGAAGTTCCTCAGGAAGCATTTATGGCGGTTCTCAAATTTGACGAGGATTAAAACACCTTCTTTTGCGAAAGGAAAATATTATGAAAACTCTCGGCTTGTATTTGCATATACCTTTTTGCCTCAGCAAATGCAAATACTGTGATTTTTATTCAGTACCGGGAAGTTCCGATGAAATCAAGGAACGGTATGTTAATGCTCTTATAGCCCATATGGGTGAATACAGCATACAGGCAAAGAATTATGTTGTAAACACAATATACCTTGGCGGCGGAACTCCATCGTTGCTTTCAGAAAAACAGCTGCGAATGATACTTAAAAAGCTGAAATCATATTTCAAAGTTCATCCGCAGTGTGAAATTTCTATGGAAGTAAATCCCGGAACTGTTGATTTTGAAAAACTTAAGGCATTCAGAAAATGCGGTGTAAACCGTCTTAGCATCGGTGTGCAGTCTTTTTACGACAAAGACCTTGCACTGTGCGGACGCGTTCATAACGCTGACGATGCATATAAAATCATTACTGATGCACGTAATGCAAAATTCAATAACATAAGTCTCGATATTATGTACGGCTTGCCCGGACAGACATTGCAGACAGTTGTAGATAACATTAACACAGCAATCGCCTTGGATGTAGAGCATATATCTCTTTACGGTCTTAAAGTGGAAGACGGCACACCGTTCTGGTTTGACAGACACAGTCTTGTGTTCCCGGAAGAAGAAACTGAAAGAAGTATGTATTTCAATGCCTTGGGACTCCTTAACAACGCAGGGTACAAGCAGTATGAAATATCTAATTTTTCTAAAAAGGGCAAGATGTGCAGACACAATCTCAGATACTGGAACTGTGACGAATATATCGGCTTCGGACCTGCGGCACATTCCTACTTTGGCGGAAAAAGATTTTCATTCAAACGTGATATAAATCTTTATATGGACAGCTTTGACAGCGAAAAAACTGTTTCAGAACAGTTGCTTGACGAATACATTGATATCCCTTATTCATCAAGGGTTGCTGAGTATGTTATGCTGAGATTTCGTCTTAATGCAGGTATAAGTACGGCTGCTTTCAGAAAAAAATTCGGACGCGATTTCAATGATATTTATTATGACAGAATCGCTCCCTATATAAAATCGGGACATATTGTTAAAACACAAAAGGGGTATGCATTTTCTTCCGAAGGAATGTATGTTTCCAACTATATTCTGTCAAGAATAGTGGATTTTGACCTTATGATTCCGGGTAGTTAACAGATAAGAGGTGATTATATGATAAAACACGTTGTATGCTTCAAATTAAACAACAACACAAACGAAGAAAAACAAGCTGCAAAAGATATGCTTATGTCTATGGTAGGAAAGGTTCCTACAATTCTTGACATAGAAGTTGGCACTGATTTTCTTTGCTCTGCACGTTCTTACGACATATTTTTACAGGTAACGCTGAAAGACAAGGCGGCGCTTGACGAATATCAGACAGACAGCTATCATTGCGATGTAGTAAAAGAATATATGCACAAACATGTATGTTCTTCCGTGGCAATCGACTACGAGATTTAATCAAATCTATGTAAACAAAAATCAAATGAGGTGTATTATTATGAAAAAAATATCAGTATTATTCGCTTTAGTTCTCTGTGTTTGCGTAATTTTCGCAGGATGTATAAATCATAACACAGCAGACCCCAATGCAGATACAGAAAACAGTGTTGAAAATGAAACAGTTGCTCAGCCTGAAAATAATGATGACGAAACAGATGTTGTTCCTGTGGTTGTTAATGCAGCATCTCTCAAAGGCCCTACATCTATCGGTCTTGTAAAGCTTATTGACGATTATAAGTCAGACAATTCAAAATATGCTTTCGATTTTGCAATTGAAGGTGCAGCCGATGCAATAACACCTAAGATTATCAAGGGTGAACTTGATATTGCGGCTGTTCCTGCAAACCTTGCATCTGTACTTTATAACAAGACAGAGGGAAAAGTTGTTGTTCTCAACATAAATACACTCGGTGTTTTGTACATTGTAGAAAACGGTGAAACAGTAAACTCTGTAGAAGACCTTCGCGGCAAGACAATTTATGCAAGCGGCAAGGGCAATACTCCCGAATATGCACTTAACTATATGCTTGAAGCAAACGGACTTACTCCCGGAGAGGATGTGTTTGTTGAATTCAAGGCAGAACACGCAGAATGCGTTGCGGCAATTATGGCTGAACCCGATTCAGTAGCTATGCTTCCTCAGCCTTTTGCAACTACTGCACAGATGTCCAATAATACAATCAGAGTTGCTCTTAACATAAACGAAGCGTGGGAAGCGGCATCAGGCAAAACACTTGTTACTGGCGTAACTGTTGCCAGAAAAGCATTTGTTGAAGAAAATCCCGAACTTGTTGCACAGTTTATGGCAGATTACAAGGCATCTGTTGAATTTGCAAACACAAATATCACAGAGGCAGCGCAGCTTGTTGAAAAATATGACATATTCAAAGCCGCAGTTGCTGAAAAAGCAATTCCTTATTGCCAGATATCCTACATTGACGGTAACGATATGAAGGTTGCACTTTCAGACTACCTCACAATTCTTTCTAATCAGAATCCTGCCTCCATAGGCGGTAAGCTTCCCGGCGATGATTTCTACTACATTGCAGAATAAGTCAAAGAACAAAAACAGTGCGTGGATAATACGCACTGTTTCGGTATTGTTCTGGATAGGTGTGTGGCAGGTGACTGCTATGGTTTTAAATTCTCCGTTGATTTTACCTACACCTGTAAATGTTATAAGAAGACTTTTTGTGTTGGTGTTAAGTAATGATTTCCGTATATCCGTAGGGCACACAATGGCAAGAATTATATCGGGATTTCTTCTTGCACTTATTTCGGGTACAGTTTTTGCTGTAATTTCGGGCTCTGTAAAGGCTGTAAAGGTATTACTTGCGCCGTTTATGTCAGTAATGAAATCTGTTCCTGTAGCATCTTTTGTCATACTCTCGCTATTCTGGCTTGATACAAAAATGCTGTCAACTTTTATTGCATTTGTTATGGTAATGCCGATAATTTACATCAATGTACTCTCGGGAATAGAAGCTTGTGATGTAAAAATGCTTGAGATGGCAAAAGTCTTTAGAGTAACTGCTGTTAAAAAATGGTTGTTTGTTTATATGCCATATATTATTCCGTTTTTCAGGTCCGGATGTGCTGTTGCACTGGGATTGTGCTGGAAGGCAGGGGTGGCGGCAGAGCTTATAGGTGTACCCGACGGTACAATTGGTGAGCAATTGTATTTTTCTAAAATATATTACGATACAGCAGATTTGTTTGCCTGGACAATAGTAATTATACTGATAAGCGTTTTATGTGAAAAACTGTTTATGTTTGCGCTTAATAAGGCTGTCAGCCTTTATGAAAGGAGCTGACGGAATGAGTATTGTTTTAAGTAATATTACAAAATATTTCGGTACAAACAAAGTACTCGAAGATTTTAACCTTACCGTTGAAGAAAACTCCAGACTTTGCATAATGGGTGAATCGGGAAGCGGAAAAACTACTTTGCTTAACATAATAGCAGGGATTACAAAACCGGATACCGGTACTGTTACGGGAATTGACAAAAATAGAATTGGTTTTGTGTTTCAGGATGACAGGCTTGTTGAAGAACTGACTGTTTACAGAAACATAAAGCTTGTGTGTAACAAATCGGTAACCAAAGCCGTGGTTTCAAAAGCACTTGAAACAGTAGGTTTATCTGCGGGATTGGTTGATGTAAAAGTCAGCACATTAAGTGGCGGAATGAAAAGAAGAGTTGCTATTTTACGAGCTTTGCTGTGCGATTCGGATATAATACTTATGGATGAACCGACAAAAGGGCTTGATGATGAAAACAAGCAGATTGTAATTGATTATATTATTAACAAGACCGAAAATAAAATCCTTGTTTGTGTAACACACGACAGGGAAGAGGCTGAAAAAATTTCAGACAGAATATTAGTTTTATAAGTTAAAGAGCTGTATCAAACGATACAGCTCTTATGTGTTTTTGTGTTTTATTTGTTTTCTTCAGTATTGGTTTCTTCTGCTTTTACAGCACGCTTCTTTTTTGACTTTGATATTGATACCTTTATAACAATTATAACAACTGCAACAAATATAACAAATACTATTATTGCGGGGAGATTATAGGAAATATTTACCGCCATATCCTGAAGACTATCGGAGAAATTTGAAAATCCTGTGGATGTTGCCTGAGATATGCGCTGTCCGAAAGTTCTGGGTGCTGTATGTATTTCAACAGGCTTTATAACTTCCTCGATGTCAACACTGATTGTCGAGTAGCTGATAAGTGAATCGTATTTTCTGAGTGTTCCCGAAAAGCTTTCTATTTCATAACGAACATCAGCAAGCTCTGCTTCAAGAAGCAGTATGTTATCAAGTGTGTCTGCAGTCTTAAGTATTTCAAGCAAACGCTCTTCACGCAGTTTTGCGCTTTCAAGCCTTGCTTCAGTATCAAAGTAGTTTTCGCTGACGTCTTTATTGTTTTCGGAAGACTGAACTACAACTCCGATATTGCCGGTTTCTGTTCTGAATGCCTTATAGTTCTGAACAGGCACTCGAACGGAATATGAGCTGTGTCGGTTGGCTCTTTCGGCTGTTCCGTACTGATTTGAACTTTCATAATAAGCACCGTATTTTTCGCACAGTGCATCAAGTTCGGAAACGGCTATGTCAAACTCTGTTGTCTGTATTCTGAAACTTGATGAATATATAATTTTTCTTTGTTCAATTGCTGTAAGCTCGCTACCATTATATGACTTTGATTCCGACTCAGTTACCACATAATCCATGTCATCTGAAACGAAGCCGAATGAACCTCCTGCATCCTTCGGGTAACTTTCCTCTGCATCGGCATAATCATAAATTGCTTCGCTGTTTTGCTTTGTTTTGTAAAGCGCTAAATCTGATGATGTTGCCCCGCAACTTGTTATTACCAATAGTACCGCTAACAGCAGGGAAATAATTGTAAATGTCCTTTTCATATGATGTGCCGTCCTTTCAAAGATTAATTTCTGCAATTTTCTTTGTTTGCAATAATATGACGTGAATAAAAGGATTTTTGTTCCCAAATATTGTAAATTGTGAAATTACCGCTAAATAGCACATTTGTTCTTGACAAAACAAAACATTTGTGCTAAAATTATCGTATCAAACAAGTGTTCTGTAAAGGTGCGGTGAAGATGTTATCAAGAGAGGCGGAGAATTACATAAATCACAAGGGAATAAACGAAGGCAGGGTAGTTTTACATTCAGACCTTAACAATTTTTTCGCCTCAGTGGAATGTCTGAAACATAGGGCGTTGAATAATTATCCCGTAGCAGTGTGCGGAAGTAAAGATGAGCGTCACGGGATAGTTCTGGCAAAAAATAATATTGCAAAGAAATTTGGAATTAAAACAGGTCAGGTAATATGGCAGGCGAAACAGCTTTGTCCCAACATCATAGTATTAAATCCTCATTACGAGGAATATCTTTATTATTCAAATATAATAAGAAAAATATATTCAGGTTACAGCGACAGAGTTGAGCCCTTCGGTATGGATGAGGCTTGGGTTGATGTTACAGGAAACGACGGAGTACGCACGCTGTCCGATGGGGTACGTACAGCAAACTCAATCCGTAAGAAGATATACGAACAGACGGGACTTACCGTATCTATAGGTGTAAGTGATAACAAAACATTCTCCAAACTTGCATCCGATTACCGCAAGCCCGATGCAGTAACGGTTTTCGGTCCCGACGAATATATGGGAATAATATCAAAACTTTCCATAGGAGAAATGATGTATGCGGGAAGAAGCTCTCAGAAACGGTTAAAAAGCTTTTCCGTTGAAACAATAGGTGATGCAGCACAAAAAGATATGCTGACATTCAAATCAATTCTTGGAAAGAATGGTGTGAACTTATATCTGAATGCCTGCGGATATGATATTTCTCGGGTGACTAAAACAGATGACGAGGATATAATAAAAAGCATCGGAAATTCAGCAACTCCTCCGAGAGATTTATGCGGACTTGAAGACATAAAGTTGATGCTTCACGCACTTTGTGATAAGGTGTGTTCAAGGCTCAGAAAAGCAGGACTTCGGGCAACAGTGCTTCAAATCCACGTGCGCGACACAGCACTTAATATAACGGAAAGACAGTGCGGAATACTTCCGACAGACAACGAAGTATATCTTACTGTTCAGGCTGTAAAGCTATACTTTTCCAATTTCAGTGATGAATTGAAGATACGATCTATAGGCATAAGAGCATCCGGGCTTATAAAAAACACTGAAAACTATCAACGCTCTCTTTTTCAACTGACAAAGGAAGAAGAAATGCGCAGTCAAAATATAGATAAAACAGTAGACGAGTTAAGAAAGCGATACGGGCTTGGAATAATAAAGCGGGGAATACTGTGTACGGATAAGTCGCTGTACTCTCCGCTGTATGCGGAAAAGCACCTCATTCAACCATTCAAATCTCATTAATTTTATACTATTTGAAAATTATTGTACTATTTGTTGTTGAAAATTAAGAATGTATGATATATAATTAACTCAGTAAGTACAAGCAAATAATCATAAAGAGGTGCATATTTATGAAGGCTTTTGAAAACAGTGATTTCAAACACAAAGTTACCGCATTTGATGAATTCAAGCCGTCATTTTCAAAGAAAGATATACTGCCGGAGTATATTGACAAAATAAAGAAAAAGGCAGACGAAGTTGCGAAAACTCCTGTGCCTATGACACCAGCAACACTTTACCGTGATTTTGTAAGAAACGGAAACCGAACAAGATATCAGGCTCCTTATTTTGCAAGGCGAAACGCCCTTATGAAACTTACCTTGGGTGAATTAACCTTTGACAACGGAGAGTATATTGATGCACTTATTGATTATATATGGGCAATCTGCGAGGAAACCTCCTGGGTTCTGCCTGCACACAACATACATAAGGAAGGCGTAAATGTTCAATATCAGCTTCCGTCCAATTATGAAGATGATGTGTTCTTCATAGATTTATTTTCAGCACAGACGGGCGCACAACTTGCCATTGTCTGGTATTTGTTCCGTGATAAACTTGAAGAAGCTTGTCCTGATACAATTGTCAGACGAATGGAATATGAACTCAACCGCAGAATTATAAAGCCGTATGAGAAAAATCATAAAGAATTCTGGTGGAGCGGATTCGGCGGAAGATATGTAAACAACTGGAATCCGTGGATTATATCAAATATACTTACTGTGGTGGCGTTTTTTGAACAGGATTCAGCAAAAAGAGAGAGCCTAACAGAACTTTGCTGTCAGCATATAGACAACTATATAAAAATAATCCCTGTTGACGGAAGCTGTGATGAAGGCGCAGGATACTGGTGGTTAAGCTGTGGAGCGGTATTCAATTTTCTTGAAGTGTTAAATGATATAAGTGCCGGAAAAATAACCGTAAAAGAAAATGATATTTTAAAGAATTTCTGCGAATATATTGTAAAAATGCACATTACCGGTAAAAATGAATTTGTAACCTTCAACGACGGCGCCAGGTACAGAGAGGCTGATTTCGCGACACTTTACCGAATGGGCTGCTTAATGAACAGTGATATGTTGAAAAGCTTTGCAGGACATTATTTTACAAAGGGGAGATTCTTCCTTGAAACGTTTCCTTACGCTGCAATGAGGTATTTCTCTACGGTAATTCCCAACAGTTCTTTCGTACACGGAAAATGCTATTATCTTGACAACCTCCAGATAATGACAGCACGCAATACCTACAACGGTAAAAATGTATTTGTATGTGCAAAAGCCGGGGCAAACAACGAGGGCCACGGACACCTTGATGACGGTTCGTTTGTACTTTATATAGACGAAAAGCCGGTATTTCTGGATGTTGGAGTTCAGCCTTACACCAAAGATACTTTCAATGAAAACAGATTCAAAAACTGGTCACTGAGGTCTCCATATCACAACACTGCCTCTGTTGATGATATAGAACAGGGTGGAGGCGGAAATTTCAAAACAACAAACGTTGTATGCGATAGCGGTGTTATATCATTTGAGCTTAAAGATACATTCACAGATAATACAGGAATTATAAGTATCAAACGCAGCATAAATGCCAACACAGGCTTCTCTGTAACAGATGAATATGAATTTGAGTCGGAACGTGAATATAAGTTTAATCTTATGTCTGCCGCAAAGCCAGAAGTTGTCGGAAATACATTGACCGTAAAAACACCATACGGTACAGTTGCTGAATTTGAAATTTCAGATGGGTACAGTGTTTCCTACGAGGAAATATGCGAAAAGAGCAGGGTAGTTGAACTTTGGGATACAGAATGTATTTATAGAACTGTATTAAGCAATAAGTCAAAAAAAGGTGTTTTCTGTATTAAATTGAAATAAATTACTAAACATATCAAGGTTGTCAAAATAGTATTCAAGTTGATACAATAAAAATTAATTCTGCCAGCACAAAAATGATAGCACACAGAGGTTTAAGTGGTATCAGTTTTATATTTAATTTCTGAAAAGAAAGATAATTTTATAACGCAAAAAGGAAGCCTTGTTTAAGGCTTCCTTTTTTATGTGTTTTTAGTTATTTTAGGAAGATTGCGTATTCAAGGAAAGAGTAATGTCGCGCCAGCCGGGATGTACTCCTTTGAGGAAAATCTCTGATTAGTGTAAGAAGGAACCGGGGCTTACAGTAAATGACTCTCCGCCGAGATGGAGTGGACCGAGGAGGTTTCTGAAACAGTGTTTCATTAACGTCAAGCTCTGCGTTCAATGACCAGAAAGGAAGAGAACGATATTTTTAGGGGGATTGATAAGATTTTCTTTTGTAATTTTGCTCATATTATTTGCTCCTGATATTATGTTGTTTTGATAATTAGTTCTTCTGTTTTCTGTCATATCTTTACTTAGAGTTTCAATAGAGCTCATGTATAACAGTTTAATGTTAGTTTTTAAAGGGGATAATTTTGGGAGTTCTGTTCTCGAACACAGTTATACCCTCAAAACCGATTTCGCGCAATATGTTTTCAGCTGTTTCAATTCCGCTGCCGACATATTGTATGCTGTGTGAATCGGAACCGGTGGTTATAAGTCTTCCGCCCAAATCATAGTAAAGCTTGATTAAATCGGGTGTAGGTAAAGTTACACCACCAAATTTCAGCTCAGATGTGTTAACTTCAAGTGCTTTTCCACGACTTATGAGCGTTTTGAATATATCTGCATATTGAGGTGCTTTCTTTGCCGGATTGTTACACAAATCAAGCAGTCGTTTGTTCTTTCGGAAATATCTTAAGGGATACGTACAGTGCGCAAAAGAATCAAAATCGCACTTTGATGCAACGTCATAAAGTTCAGCAAGGTATTTATTCAGGTGCAGCAAAAGTTCCGCATCAGTTAAGTTGGCATAGTCAGCAAGATAAAAATCAAATCCATCTTTGAGTATATGATGTGAACCGAGTATAAAATCATATTTATGTGCAGAAATTACTTCGGTTGCTTCTTTATCCATTATGTTTGCATGTGCAAGTTCAACCCCGTGAAGCAATCTGATCGGGGGATTGGTTTCGGCTGAAAGTTTTTCTTTTTCAGCTTTTATTTGCAAAGCACATTCATCAAGATCTGCGTTTATTGAACCGTCACTAATTTTTTCAGGAAGGTATATATCATAATGTTCGGTTATAGCAATATACTTGATTCCTCTTTCCGAAGCAGTATTGACATAACCTGAAACAGTATTTCCCGGGGATTGATCAGCATCATTTGACAGCCTTGTATGTAAATGAAGATCTGCTATCATAAACTCTCCTCTGAAATGTATAAATATTTATGTTTACTCGGATAAATACTTTTCGACAATTTTCGCTGCTGCGCTTACACAATCAACACAGTTTTTCTGATGTCCGCCGGCACCGGGGGATTGGTCTCCCTTAACCATAAGTTCAGCGCAGATTTTGCTTCCGAATTCTTCTTCAAATTCGCTTATCATATTCTTGATATTGCCGTAGATTTCCATTCTTGTGTCCATATCTCCGGCTTTACCCTTTGAATCACGCATACCCGCTAAAGTAACCATACCGCTTACAGCTCCGCAAACAGAACGTGTTCTGCCCATCCCTCCGCCAAAGCCTTCAATTATTCTTGCGGCAAGTTCCTTAGATACGCCAAAATCTTCACAAAAAGCCAAAACAACTGCCTGAGCGCAGTTATATCCGTTGCTGAAATACTGAACTGCAAGTTCTTGCTTGTCCATAATGTCATCCTTTCACAAATTAAAAATTTTATTAATAAATTATACATCATATGGGGTAAAATAGCAATACAAATCCTGTAAATACAAGTATATTTTTCAATTATATTTAAATTACAATTTTGTCGGAAAAAATTAGAAGTTTTGTTTGATTATTTTCAAAAAAGGCTTGACAAAATGGCTGAACTGTGGTAAGATATTAAGCGTTGAGCAGACAACAACACGGAGAGGTATCGAAGTGGTCATAACGAGGCGGTCTTGAAAACCGTTTGTCCGTAAGGGCGCGTGGGTTCGAATCCCACCCTCTCCGCCACAATTTTATACAGTTAGCAGATGTATTTAATTTATCATTGGCAGCAGCCTTTTTCACGGAGATGTACTCAAGTGGTGAAGAGGCGCCCCTGCTAAGGGTGTAGGTCGGGCAACTGGCGCGAGAGTTCAAATCTCTCCATCTCCGCCATAAAGCAAAAAGGTTCTTCAGAGTCTTTTTGCTTTTTTGTTTTTTAAGTTATACCATAGAGCTGTGTATTTGCACAGCTCTATTTATTTAATCCCGATTTTACATAAACACTGTTTTGGATTTTACATTAATTGTATAGAATGTTAAATAAATAATTGTATAACAATATAATAAATGCATTTGGAGGAGTAAAAATGGGATTATTTTCAGTAATTAGACTGTTTGGAGGACTTGCGCTGTTCCTATTCGGTATGACAATAATGGGAGATAGCCTTGAAAAGCAGAGCGGTGGAAGATTAAAGAAAATACTTGAAAATCTTACATCTAATCCGATAAAGGGTGTATTGCTCGGTATGGCTGTTACTGCCGTTATTCAGAGCTCTTCAGCTACAACAGTTATGGTTGTCGGCTTTGTAAACTCAGGAATAATGAAGTTGTCGCAGTCGATTGGAATTATTATGGGTGCTAATATCGGTACAACTGTAACATCGTGGCTTATAAGCCTTACCGGTATTGAAAGCGATAACATCTTTATGCAGTTACTGAAACCTGCAAACTTTTCATTTGTTCTTGCACTTATTGGAATAATACTGTATATGTTCCTTGGCAATAACAGCTCAAAGAAGGATCTCGGATCTATATTTTTAGGCTTTACAATTCTTATAGTAGGTATGGATTTTATGTCAGAAGCAGTAAAGCCTCTTGCCGATGTTCCTGAGTTTCAGAGAATACTGATTCTGTTCAACAATCCGTTGCTTGGTGTTCTTACCGGTGCGCTCCTTACGGCGATTATTCAAAGTTCTTCTGCGTCCGTCGGTATTTTGCAGGCATTATCTGTTACAGGTCAAGTCAGATATTCTAATGCTGTACCGATTATTCTCGGACAGAACATAGGTACATGTGTAACAGCTTTGCTTTCTTCAGTAGGAACCAATAAAAATGCAAGACGAACAGCAATTGTACATTTAAGTTTCAATGTTATAGGTACATTATCTTTTTTGATTCTGTTTTATACGCTTAATGCAATAATTAAATTTCCTTTCTTCGGAGATTCAATAGATAAATTCGGTATTGCAGTAGTGCATACTTGCTTTAATCTGGTTTCAACTTTACTGCTTTTGCCGTTTACCAAACAGCTTGAAAAGCTTGCCTGCTTCATCATTAAGGATGACCACAAAGAGGACAAGCAGCAGCTTCTTGATGAAAGATTTCTTGAAGCACCGGCCGTTGCTATCAATCAGGCGAAAAGAATTACAAATGATATGGCTGTAATTGCTAAGAGAAGCCTGAATTCATCATTATCTCTGATAACCTCTTATAATAAAGATGTTGCTGCAGCTATCTGTGAAGACGAAAAGACAGTTGACGGTTATGAAGATGAACTCGGAACATACCTTGTTAAATTAAGCAGGGAAAGTCTAAATGTAAATGACAGCCATATGGTGTCAACACTTCTTCATACAATCGGTGATTTTGAAAGAATCAGTGACCATGCTGTAAACATCAGAGATGTAGCTGAAGAAATAAATACAAAGAATGTTAAGTTCTCTGAAGAAGCACAGCGAGAGATTGATACAATGAAAAAAGCACTGACTGAAATACTTGAGCTTACAGTTGATGCTTTTGTTAATGATAACATCTATGCTGCAATGTCTGTCGAGCCTCTTGAACAGGTTGTTGATGAACTGAAACGCAAAATGAAGGCAAACCACATTAAACGTCTTCAGGAAAACAACTGTACAATTGAAACCGGCTTTATATACTCTGACTTGATTACAAACTGCGAAAGAGTTGCGGACCATTGCTCGAACATAGCTGTTTGTATGATAAGAGTTAATGATGACAGATTTGATACTCACAAGTATCTTGAAAACGTAAAAAAAGGAAACAATGAGTTCTTTGATGAAAAATTCAGATTGTTCGCCGAAAAATATAGTATTTAACTGTTGCAAAGTTCCGAAAATCTGTTAAAATAGATATAGTTACAGTTTTCTGTTTAGGAGGATTATAATGAAGAAAGTATTTTGTGTTGAAGATGATGCAAATATAAGAGAGTTGCTTGAATATACTTTAGGTGTTTCCGGTTTTCAGGCATCAGGATTTGGCAACGCATCTGAATTTATGAATTGCATTAAAACAGACAAGCCTGACATTATACTTCTTGACATTATGCTTCCCGATACTGACGGAATGGAAATTCTCGAAACTCTCCGAAACAACAGTGAGACGCAAAAGATACCTGTTATAATGCTTACAGCAAAAAGCGGAAGACTTGATAAAATTAAAGGTCTTGACTGCGGTGCGGATGATTATATTACAAAACCCTTTGATGTTCTTGAACTTGTTTCGCGCATAAATGCTGTCCTCAGAAGAACAGCAACAGATGACAATGCAGACAAATCTGCTGTAATTGAGTATAATGACATAGTAGTTAATACAAAAAGCAGAACTGTCACCGTTAACGGACAAACTATTGTGCTTACTTTCAAAGAATTTGAGCTTTTACATCATTTAATTGTAAACAAGGGTATTGTTCTGACGAGAGAAAAATTGATGAATGATGTATGGGGAACTGATTTTGAGGGAGAAACACGAACTGTAGATGTACATATAAGAACTCTCCGTCAGAAACTGGGTCCAGCAGGTGAGTATATTTTGACAGTAAGAAATGTGGGATACAAGGTTGAAGCATAGCAGATTTATGTAATGAAAGGCGGTTGACGCATATGTTTAAGAAAATATATAAAAGTATGCGTCTGGTGTCGCTTATAGCTCTTATTCTGTCAGCGTTGATGGTGTTTTCGGCTTCTTATTACATATTTAACGAAAGAGTTGAACAGGAAGTTGAAGCGCAGGCAAGAATAATTGCAGATTTTCTTAACAGCGGTGATTTTGCTAAAGACAATCTTCCTGTAATAATTAAAAATTCGCTGAAAAATAAAACTTTAATACTTACGGATCCCGATGGTAAATTACAGTATATCTCTGACGAAAGCGACGGTTCTGCTGATTTTGATAATGGCATATTATCTGCTGATATAATAACCAAAGCAAAACAAAACGGTGAGGCTGAGTCTGAGCGATACAGGTACGGGTCATTAGGAAAAACTTACAGCTATTGCATTGTTCTTGATAATAAAGATGTGTTGATACTTTCAGGCGATACTCTTGAAATGTCAACGCTTATTGCAGAATTTGCAGTTGTTATTTTATTTGTCGGTGTGCTGATATTTGTATTTTCTGGACTTATTTCAAAAAAAGTAACTGAAAATATTGTAGCACCTATTGAAGATACCTCGCTGTACGAAATTGACGAACAGCAGTCGCCGTACGAGGAATTAAAACCATTTATTACTAAGATTGCTTATCAAAGCCGTGAAATCAAGCATCAGGTTGAGCGTGTAAAACGTCAGAAACTGCGTCTACAAACAATTTCCGAATCAATGAGCGAAGGTTTGATAGTTCTTGATAAAGACGGAAATATACTTACTCTCAATAACAGTGCTATGAACTTTTTTGATGTCGAAAATGAAGATACCTATAAAAAGGTGAGCATAGTTTCTTTAACAGGTAAGGGGACAGAATTTACTCAGAATATTATAAAGGCATTGCAAAACAATAAAGGCTCTTTTCAATATAAAAAAGACGATAAAACATATGAAATATTCTACAGTCCCGTTGTGGACGACAGTCAGGTTGCTGGTGTAGTTATCCTTATGTTCGATATGACTGAACGTCTTAGAAATGAACAGATAAGAACGGAATTTACTGCAAATGTTTCCCACGAGCTTAAAACGCCCCTTACATCAATCCATGGCTATGCACAGCTTATTTCAAGCGGTATGGCTCAAAGTACCGATGCACCTGTCTTTGCAGGAAAAATAGAAAAAGAAAGCAAAAGACTGATTTCTCTCGTTGAGGATATTATAGAATTGTCTAACCTTGATGAAGGTGTACAGACGGTTAAAAGTAATTTTAATATCCGTTCAATGATTCTTGAAATAGCTGAAAGTCTCAGACTTACCGCAACTGACAGGGGAATAGAATTAACTGTTGGAAATGGAGATTTTCAGGTATATGCTGATAGTTTGAGAATTCACGAATTGCTGTATAACATTATTGATAACGCTGTAAAGTATAATAAAGATGGCGGAAGAGTAAATATAGATATAGGTGACAGAGAAATTGTTATATCAGATACAGGTATCGGTATTCCCGATGACTGTAAAGAACGTATTTTCGAAAGATTTTTCAGAGTAGATAAAAGCCGTTCCAAAACCGTAAACGGAACAGGACTTGGGCTTTCTATCGTTAAGCATATAGCCATTAACAATGGAATAAAGGTGAATGTAGAAAGCGTATTAGGTGAAGGAACAACATTTACACTTGATTTTCCCAAAATTAAATAAACTTAAACGGCAGTACAACACGTACTGCCGTCATTTTATATATGCAAAAATTTTTTCTGTGTAAAACCGCACCGCTTGCACATTTCACAGGGCGCAGTTCCGTTTTCTAGATTTTTCTTGATAAAAGTTGCTCTTTCACTGTTTAATATATCGGACAAATTCTGCTGAAATAAGTTTCCCAGAGATATATTACCGTCATAGTCCATACAGCAGGGAACAACGCTTCCGTCACAAAGCACACCTATTTGGTCTTTCATTCCGTAGCAGTAAATGCTGTCAGAAACGGTATCTGATTGCAATGGCCAGTCAAATTTTTCGCCTTTTTCTATAAAGAGTTTTTTTCTGATTCTTATGCCCTTAGTGTTTTCCGCCCATTCACCTGTAAAACGCTGTTTAAGCATTGTGTAGATATCTTCATTCAATGTATCAAGACCGCCGTCGTTCCACAGTCTGAAAACTGTGATGATTCCTTGTGAAGATGCTTTATCTGCAAAATCAAAGCAGTTGTTAAAGTAATTTTCACCATCAGAAACGTAATTAGCTTCAAAGGAATGGAGTGATATACTCACTTTAAACAGTGCTTTTGAAGTAAGCAGAATACCTTCTACATCCGATAAAAGCGTGCCGTTGGTAGTAATAATTACTTTATAGTCCAATTCATCTGCTATTTCAAGAAACCTGCCGAGTTTTGGATGCAAAAGCGGTTCACCCATAAGATGAAAGTACAGAAAGTCTGTGTACGGTCTGATTTTTGATGCAAGTAATGTGAACTCATCTTCCGTCATAAAATGTTTCTTTCTCTTTGTACCCACGCAAAAAGAGCAATTCATATTACAAACATTCGTGATTTCAAGATATACCTTGGCAAACATATTTTATGATATAAAATCACACGCAGCAAGTGCGGCAACTGCTCCGTCTGCAACTGCTGTTGCTATCTGACGGATACTCTTTGTTCTGCAATCTCCGGCTGTAAATATGCCGGGGGTCTTTGTAAGACATCTTTCATCGGATTTAATGTATCCGCGTTCAAGTTCTGCCATATTTTCAAATTGCTCGTTTTCTGGAGCAAGTCCGATTGCTTCAAAGAAACCGTCTGCGTATATTTTGGTTTCTGCTCCTGTTTTAGCATCAACTATTACTGCACCTTCTATTTCATCTCCACCGAAAAATTCTTTAACGGTTGTACCAAGGATGCAGTCGATATTTGCTTTTGCATTTACAAGCTCGACGAGCTTCTTTTCTCCTGTGAACTCATCAAGGTTCTGAACTATAGTTACTTTTTCTGATGTTTCAGAGAGCAGAAGTGCTTCCTGTAATGCAGAGTTTCCGCCGCCTATAACAACAACCTTTTTACCTGCATAAAAAGCGCCGTCACAAACAGCACAGAAAGAAATTCCTTCACCAATATATTTATCTTCACCCGGTACACCTAAGTGTCTGTGTTTTGCACCTGTTGCAATAATTACGGCTTTACATTCGTGTTCGCCACTGTCGGTGATTACTTTAAAGCCGCTGTCCAGCTTTTCAATTCCTTCAACTTCTTCAATATCAACATCAGCGCCCTGTGTCAAAGCCTGTTCTGTAAACATTTCTGCGAGTTCTGCACCGCTAATATGAACAAATCCGGGATAGTTTTCTATTTTAGGTGAATAGTTTATCTGACCACCAAAGTTGTTTTTTTCAAGCACTTTAACAGTTTTACCTGCTCTGAGTGCATACACTGCTGCTGTAAGACCGGCAGGACCTGCGCCTACTATAATTATATCTGTCATAATATATTTCCTCTCTTAAAGCAATACCCGCACCGTTAGTGCGGGTATTAACATTATAACTTATGCAAGAAATTTCTTGATTTCTGCGACACCAACATACTTGGTGTACTGGTCACCGTTCTTTACGATGAGTGAGGGAACCTGCTTGAGACCGTATTCTTCTGCAAGAGCTCTGTTTTCTTCTACATAAAGCTTTTCAAATGAAACGCCTGCTTTTTCGAGAAGGGAAGCAGCTACTTTACAGTTGGGACAAGTCTGTGTTGTGAAGAGTGTCACGGAAGTTGCATCTGCTGTACAAACTGTATCAGCCACGACGTCTTCAGTCTTATTCACACCTGCTGAAACGCGAAGTTCACTGTTGTTAAGGTCATATACCTTTCTTGCCTTAAATTCTGCAGTCTTTCCTTCGTTCCAGTTCTGAACAGGTCTGTAGTAACCGGTGATACGGCTGTATACTTCAGTCTTGCGGCCGCAAGTAGGACAGTCATAAACTTCTCCTGCAATATATCCGTGGTCGGGACATACAGAGTATGTGGGAGAAAGTGTATAATAAGGAAGCTTGTGGTTTTCTGCAATCTTGCGAACGAGAGTTGCAGCAGCCTTCCAGTCGGGAAGCTTTTCTCCGAGGAATGCGTGGAATACTGTACCTGATGTGTAAAGTGTCTGAAGTTCGTCCTGAATTTCAAGAGCTTCAAATACGTCATCTGTGTATCCAACAGGGAGATGTGAGCTGTTGGTGTAGTAAGGAACACCTTCATTGTCGCCTGCAGAGATAATGTCAGCAAAACGCTTTTTGTCGTGCTTTGCAAGACGGTAAGATGTTGATTCAGCGGGAGTGGCTTCAAGGTTGTAAAGGTCGCCGTATTTTTCCTGATAATCGGAAAGGCGTTCTCTCATATGGTTGAGAGTCTTCTTAGTGAACTCCTGAGCTTCAGCGTGTGTAAGATCCTTCTTAACCCACTTTGCGTTAAGGCAAGCTTCGTTCATACCAACAAGACCGATTGTTGAGAAGTGATTTTCGAATGTGCCGAGGTAACGCTTTGTATAAGGATAAAGACCTTCATTGAGAAGCTTTGTAACAACTGTTCTCTTAACCTTGAGTGAACGAGCTGCAATATCCATCATATGGTTAAGTCTTTCAAAGTACTCTTCTTCGTTAGCAGAGAGGTAAGCGATTCTGGGCATATTGATTGTAACAACGCCGATAGAACCTGTGCTTTCACCGCTTCCGAAGAAACCGCCGGACTTCTTTCTGAGTTCTCTTAAGTCAAGTCTGAGTCTGCAGCACATAGAACGTACATCGCTGGGTTCCATATCGCTGTTGATATAGTTAGAGAAGTAGGGAGTACCGTACTTACTTGTCATCTCAAACAGAAGCTTGTTGTTTTCTGTTTCAGACCAGTCGAAGTTGCTTGTAATTGAGTAAGTGGGGATAGGATACTGGAAACCTCTGCCGTTAGCATCGCCTTCAATCATAATTTCGATGAAAGCCTTGTTTACCATATCCATTTCTTTCTTACAGTCGCCGTATGTGAAGTCAGCTTCCTTGCCACCGATAATAGCCTTCTGATCAGCAAGGTCAGCAGGAACAGTCCAGTCGAGTGTAATGTTGGAGAAGGGAGCCTGAGTACCCCATCTGGAAGGTGTATTTACTCCGAAGATGAAGGATTCGAGGCACTTCTTAACCTGGTCATAATCAAGATTATCTGCTTTAACAAAAGGAGCAAGATATGTGTCAAATGAAGAGAAGGCCTGAGCGCCTGCCCATTCATTCTGCATAATACCGAGGAAGTTAACCATCTGGTTGCAGAGAGAAGCGAGATGCTTTGCGGGAGCAGAAGTAATCTTACCTGTTACGCCGCCGAGACCTTCCTTGATAAGCTGTTTAAGCGACCAACCTGCACAGTAACCTGTGAGCATTGAGAGGTCGTGAAGATGAATGTCTGCGTTTCTGTGAGCGTTTGCGATTTCATCATCATAGATTTCAGAAAGCCAGTAGTTAGCAGTGATGGCACCGGAGTTGCTGAGGATAAGACCGCCTACTGAATAAGTAACGGTAGAATTTTCCTTAACACGCCAGTCAAGATCCTTTACATAGCTGTCAACAAGTTCCTTATAGTCAAGGATTGTTGACTTCATATTACGGAGCTTTTCTCTCTGACGACGGTAGAGGATGTATGCCTTTGCAACATCTGCGTAACCGCCCTGAACGAGAACAGATTCTACGCTGTCCTGAATGTCTTCAACCTGAATAAGATTGTTTTTAATCTTGGGTTCGAAGTCTGCTGTTACTTTTAATGCAAGAAAGTCAATAACCTGGGGAACAAAGTTCTTTTCACAAGCTTCAAATGCAAGAGAAATTGCCTGAGAAATTTTTTCAAGTTTAAAATCGATAATTTTTCCGTCTCTTTTTATAACCTGATACATACCGAAACCATCCTTTCACATTTATATCAAATTCAAGAAATATACAGCATATTCGCTGTGACGATATCATCATAACACAATATATAGTGTTTGTCAATAGCAAAATACCATATTTTGATATATTTTTTTGAAAAGATACAATATATTGTGTTAAATACCTCTGATTTCGGTAAGGGGTAAATACGGCAAAACCGCTGATTTATAGGCGTTTAAGTCGTTTTCTGTCGGGGAAGTGAGGCTGTTTTGAATAGTATCTCCGGAGTCTTTGAAACACTGTATATAGTACTTATAATTACCGCAAAGCCATTTTCCGATACTTATAAAATCTTCGACTGAATGATATTCTTTAACGGTTGTAGTACGGAATTCAAAATCAATTCCTGAGTTTTTTAATAAATCAACAGATTTCTTTACCTTATCTAAATCTGCATTTTCAATTCCGCAGGTAACAGAATACTTTTCCGGTGAATTCTTTATATCCATAGCCACATAATCAACAAGACCTGATGTTAAAAGGGTTTCAAGCTTTTCAGGAAAAAATCCGTTTGTATCAAGCTTCACAAGAAAACCTTTTTCTTTGATTTTGCCGATAAAGTCAGAAATGTCCGGCTGAAGGAGGGGTTCTCCGCCTGTGATACATACTCCGTCCAGCAGTCCTTTTCGTTTGTCAAGAAAAGAAAGAAATTCACCTTCTATAACCTGAGCATCGGCAGGTCTTACTACAAGTGCTGCGTTGTGACAAAAAGGACAACGCAAATTACATCCGTAAGTAAAGACGGTTGTGGCAGTTTTAGAGGGGTAGTCAAGAAGTGTCAGTTTTTGATAGAACTGTATATTCAAATTTATCTTCCTTTCAATTAGATAAGCTGCTGTTCATTTATAATGAGTTTGAATTCAAGCCCAAGCTTTTCCGCAGCTTTTCTGCACAAAATCATTCTTTCCAGGAAAATTTCAAAATAGTCCATAACAGAGCCGTATCTTGTGTCAACTTCTAATTTAAGTTTCACGAGAGTATGATTTGTGTTAATCTTAAGTAATGATTCTTTCACAGAATAATTTACTCTGTCGTGTATATCAAAGTTTACAATATCATCATTTCTTACTCTTGAACGGCGAACATCAGATTTGTCTGCAAGAATAAGTGCTGCAGCGACGGCATTTACAGGAACACCTGTACCTTCGTCGTGATTTCCGATTGCAGTAACAATTGTTGCGACATCTTCAGCATCCATATTAAGCTTGTCCAGTATTCTGAATGCCATAACTGCACCGCTCTGTGAATGCTCGACACGGTTAACAAGATTTCCTATATCGTGAAGAAAACCAGCAATTTTAACAAGTTCGACATCGTGTTCAGTATATCCGAGTTCTTCAAGAATGTATCCTGCGGTTTCGGCAACCTTGGTTACATGTGCAAAGCTGTGCTCAGTATAACCAAGAGAGGAGAGCGATTCGTCTGCCTTTCTTATATAGGTACGTATTGCTTCATTATGTTTTATTTCTTCGTAAGTAACCATTGTTTTACCTCCAAGGTATAATTCCTATATAGTTTAACACATAAAACACAAAATGTCTATCTGATAAAATAATTTTACAATTTATGTTGATTATAATATGAAATCCAGCCGTTTAATGTTGACATTTAT
This sequence comes from Eubacteriales bacterium, assembly GCA_045653405.1. GTDB lineage: Bacteria > Bacillota > Clostridia > Oscillospirales > CAG-382 > UMGS882. The sequence goes on from JAZOLW010000063.1 coordinate 23,550, forward strand.
ATAATAAAATAATATAATAATATGTAATGTATTTATTATAAGGGGATATTGTTTTGGTACTTGAGTTTAAAGGCGATATACTTAATATTGATTACATAGACGAGGGATGCGGAGATGTTATCGTATTGCTTCAAGGATGGGGAACAACGGCATCGCTTTACAGAAGGATTATCAATATGCTGTCAAGTGATTTTCGTGTTATTGCTCCTGATTTTCCCGGGTTTGGAAACTCTACTGAACCGTCATTTCCGTACTCTGCAGAAGATTATTCCGATTTTGTACTTGCTTTTCTCGAGAAACTTGGAATAAGCCGTGCATCTTTAATTGGACATTCTCACGGAGGCAGAGTTATAATCGAGCTTGCATCACGTGATGAAAAACCGATTGAAATTGATAAAATTGTTCTGATGGACAGTGCCGGAATTGTTACAAAAAAGAAACTGTCCAAGCGTATCAGAATAAGAACATATAAGATTCTTAAAAACCTTCTTCTTATTCAGCCTGTCAAGGCAATGTTTCCCGATGCACTTCCGGCGCTCAGAAAGAAATTCGGCAGTGCCGATTATGCATCTTCTTCAGAAATGATGCAGAAAAGTATGGTGAAGCTGGTAAACACAGATTATTCCCACAGACTTTGTAAGATTAAATATCCCACACTTCTTATATGGGGTGACAAGGATGACGCAACACCAATATCCCACGCACATACAATGGAAAAAGAAATTCCCGACAGCGGACTTGTTGTCATTAAGGGCGGCGGTCACTTTTCTTATGTCAGCGACCTTGCACTTACAAACAGAGTGCTAAACTCATTTTTCGCAATCTGATGGAGGATATATGTTTATTTCAACAATTGTCTATTTGATTACTCTTGCTTTGGCTTTTGCACTTGCGGATGTCTTCTTTATTCATATGTTTCAGCTTGAATCATACCTGAAACCTCAGTTTTTTAAGTGGATTAAAGAAAACTTTGTATCAAAAGTAATAGGCAGAAGCATATTTGTGCTGATTTCTATCATTATTCTGCTTGTAAATAACGGAATTGTAACACTTGCGATATGCTCCGTGCTAAATATTTTAACAGCATTAATGTACAGACCAAGAAAAGCAAAAAAGCCGGTTGTATTTACCACAAGAGTTAAAAGACTTATATCTACAACTGTAATTATATTTGCAGTAATTCAATTTGTATTGTTTAAGCTCGGTTTAATGTTTATTATGCCTTGCGTAATTCTATTTGTTTCCTTTATTGTTCTTGTTGCCGCATACATCAATACACCTGTTGAAAAAGCAGTAAGAAACAAATATATTAACGAAGCGAAGAAAATAATTAAATCAAGAAAACACAACCTTGTTGTTATCGGTATAACGGGAAGCTACGGTAAAACAAGTACGAAATTTTATCTCAATAAGCTTTTGTCCAGAAAATACAATGTTCTTATGACCCCTGCAAGCTATAATACCACAATGGGTGTTGTAAAGGTTGTACGTGAAATGCTCAAGCCCTCTCACGAGATATTTATCTGTGAAATGGGAGCAAGAAATGTTGGCGAAATCAAGGAGATATGTGACATAGTTCTGCCTGACTACGGAATTATAACATCAGTTGGTCCTCAGCACCTTGAAACTTTCAAGAGTATCGAAAACATAATCAATACAAAATTTGAACTGGCAGATGCCGTTTCCGACAAATCAAAAATTATTCTTAACGGTGACAATGAGTATATTCTCGGCAGAAATTACGATGACAGTTGCGTTTATTACGGCATCAACAATAAGAACGCACAATTTACCGCTGATAGTATTATGTGCTCGCAAAACGGAACAGAGTTTACCCTGAATTATGATAATGATAGCATTCGGTTATCTACAAAGCTGTTGGGCGAGCATAATGTACTTAATGTACTTGCTTGCTGTGCCGCCGCAGTTATGTTGGATGTTGATGCAAACGATATTAAGACAGCAGTGCGTATGCTTGAAACAGCACCTCACAGACTTGAAATAATTGACGGTGGGAATGTAACAATTATTGATGATGCATTTAATTCAAACCCTTCGGGTTCAAAATATGCAGTTGATGCACTGTCAAAGTTTGACGGACTGAAAGTACTTGTTACACCCGGAATGGTAGAACTTGGAACAAAACAGTATGAACTCAATAAAGAATTCGGTGCATATGCCGCAAAATACTGCGACTATATATACATTGTCGGCAAAGTAAATTACGATAGTATTTCCGAAGGTGTAAAATCAACAGAATTTGACTATACAAGCAAACTTATTTCTGTTTCAAAGCCGGAGGAAGCAGTTGAGGCTGTCAGAAGAATGAACTATAACGGCAAGAAAACAGTTCTTCTTGAAAATGACCTTCCCGACAATTTTAAGTAAGAGTTAATTATTGAAAAGAGGTAATATAAATGGCAACAAAAGTTTCTGATAAAGTAAGAGTTGGTGTATTCTTCGGTGGAAGAAGTGTTGAGCACGAAGTTTCTGTAATTTCAGGTCTTCAGGCTTATTATGCCGCAGACAGAAGCAAATATGAGCTTACTCCCGTGTACATAACCAAGGACGGCAAAATGTATGCAGGTGGAAATGTTGGCGAAATTGAGGCTTACAGAGACATCAAGGCGCTCATTTCAGGTGCAACAAGAGTAAACCTTATTAATGACAACGGAGCGTTTTTGCTTGTAAGATACCCCGAAAAGAAGTTTGGTAATAATGTAATAGCTGAACTTGATGTTGCACTTCCCGTTGTACACGGAACAAATGTTGAAGATGGCACACTCCAGGGATTTTTCCAGTTCATAGGCATTCCTTATGCAGGTTGCGATGTTTGTTCAAGTGCACTCGGTATGGATAAGGCTGCATCTAAGTTTGTTCTTAAGGAAAACGGCATTCCCGTGCTTGACTGTGTTTGTATAAATACAAAAGAATACTTTGCAGATGCAGATGCATCTATTGAAAAAATAGAAAGTAAAACTCAATATCCTGTAATTGTTAAGCCTGTAAATCTCGGTTCAAGTGTCGGTGTAAGCAAGGCAAAGGACAGAGATGCACTTGTTAAGTCAATAGAAAATGCATTCTCTTTTGCATCTGTTGTACTTGTTGAAAATGCAGTTGAAAATCTTAAGGAAATTAACTGTTCCGTACTCGGTGACAGATATGATGCAATCGCATCTGTTTGTGAAGAACCTGTAAATGGTGAAGACATCCTTTCATACACCGATAAATATGTAAGCGGCGGCTCTAAAGACGGAGCAAAAACAGGCGGTGCAAAAGGAGTAGATACAGGTTCTGCTAAATCTGCATCAGGTATGGCAAATCTTAAGAGAAAGATTCCCGCAGAGATTTCTCCCGACCTTGAAGCAAAGGTAAGAGAATATTCTGTTGCGGCATTCAAGGCTCTCGGATGCAGCGGTGTAACAAGAATTGACTATCTTTACGATACAGTAAATGATAAGCTGTTCTTAAATGAGCTTAATACAATTCCCGGATCACTTTCATTCTATTTGTGGGAAGCAACAGGCGTAAGCTTTGCTGAGCTTCTTGACAGAATCATAAAGCTTGCGTTCAAAAAGCAAAGGGAACAGGAAGAACTGAATTTCTCCTTTGATACCAACATCCTTAACGGAATTAAGCTCTCAAAAGGCAAAGCAGAATAAATGAAAGCCAAACAAATGATAATTATTGCACTGTTTGCGGCACTGATGTGCATATTTGCACCTATGACACTGCCGCTTGGGCCTGTTCCGCTTACGCTTGCAACATTTATTGTGTACATAGCCGTTGGATTGCTCGGCGTAAAATCTGTATATTCCGTGATTCTGTATATTTTTATTGGTGCAGTGGGTTTGCCTGTGTTTTCGTACGGAACAGGCGGGTTTGAAAAGTTAATTGGACCGACGGGCGGATACATTACAGGATACATACTTTGTGCCATAATCGCAGGTTTAATTTCAAGACAATTTTATAAAAGTTGTGTGATAACCGCTGTCGGATTTTTCGTAGGTACAGTAATGCTTTATCTGTTCGGTACTATTTGGTTTTCTATATATACCGGGTCAGATTTTATTGCGTCTTTATATGCTTGTGCATTTGTTTTTATACCTTTAGATATACTTAAGATAATATGTGCTATTGTATTGGTCAAGGTAATACGAAAAAGAATTGATACCTCAAAATACTTTTGAAAAGCAATATGTTTTAAATAAAAATATATAAAAAGTGCTGTGGTAAATCCACAGCACTTTTATTATGCAATTATTTTCAGATTACTTAACGTCAATCTTCTTTCTTGCAACATAGTGAGTATGGAGAACCTCGTGAGCCTTGTGGCTGCCGGGCTTTTCAAAATACTCATTGTAGAGTGTCTTAACAACAGGGTTTTCGTGAGACTTTCTAAGAGGAAGATTTTCATCATCCTTGTAGAGAGCTGCAGCCCTGAGGGCCTTGAGGTCTACAAAGTTACGAACTGATGCAGGCTGAACGGGCTGACCGCCGCCGTTTACACAGCCGCCGGGGCATCCCATGATTTCGATAAATGTGTAATCCTTTTCACCTGACTTAACCATATCGAGAACCTTCTTAGCATTTGAAAGACCTGATGCAACAGCAACCTTAACCTTGAGGCCGTTGATGTCATATTCAGCTTCCTTAACGCCGTCTGTTCCTCTTACTGCTTCAAATTCAACCTTTTCAGCTTCCTTGCCTGTGATTACTTCAACAGCTGTTCTGAGAGCAGCTTCCATAACCCCGCCTGTAGCACCGAAGATTGTACCTGCACCGGAACCGATTCCGAGAGGAGCATCAAATTCTTCATCAGCAAGTTCTGTGAAGTTGATACCTGCACGCTTAATCATCTTAGCAAGTTCTCTGGTTGTGAGAGAAACATCTGTATCAGGATATCCTGCTGCAGCCTGTCCGTCTCTGCCGATTTCGAACTTCTTAGCTGTACAGGGCATAATGCTTACTACGAATATATCCTTGGGGTCAATGCCCATCTTTTCTGCATACCATGTCTTTGCTACTGCACCAAACATCTGCTGAGGTGACTTACAAGAAGAAACGTTTTCAAGTAGTTCAGGATAGTAGTGTTCGCAGTACTTAACCCATCCGGGTGAGCAAGATGTGATGAGGGGAAGCTTGCCGCCGTTGTTTACTCTGTCAAGAAGTTCAGTTGCTTCTTCCATAATTGTTAGGTCAGCAGTTACATTTGTATCATAAACACCTGCGAAGCCGAGTCTCTTAAGAGCTGCAACCATCTTACCTGTCACGAGTGAACCGATAGGCATACCGAAGCATTCACCGAGTGTTGCACGGATAGAAGGAGCTGTATGA
>JAZOLW010000064.1:0-10781 GCA_045653405.1 Eubacteriales bacterium
GGTCCGCAGGCGCTCGCCGCCGAGCAGGCAAGACGCGAAGCGGCTGAGTCCCACCACCGGCACCAAAAGAATACAGACACCTTGTATGGAGTCTGTATTCTTTTTTGATTAGCGGAAGGGACTTGAACCCTAAGAGGGCAAAAAGCGTAAAGAAAACTTGCCTGTGCGCAAGTTTTTAGCTTTTTGGTGCGCAGGCGCTCGCCGCCGAGCAGTCAAGACGCGAAGCGGCTGAGTCCCACCACCGGCACCAAAAGAATACAGACACCTAGTAGGGTGTCTGTATTCTTTTTTTTGATTAACTGAAGGGACTTGAACCCTAAGAGGGCAAAAAGCGTAAAGAAAACAGCCTGCTATGGCTGTTCCTGTTTATATGCGAACCGCAGTTGGAAGGGACTGCGGTTTTATATAAGAATTATTAACTAAGCACCTATCATATCAGCCATGTGATAAATACCTGCAGGCTTATCCGCAATAAACTTCGCTGCACTTACTGCACCGCTTGCAAAGATTTCTCTTGACTGAGCACTGTGAGAGATTGTAACAACTTCATTGTGTCCTGCAAAGATTACTTCGTGTTCACCGACAATTGTTCCGCCTCTTACAGCGTGAATACCGATTTCATCATTATCGCGCTTCTGTCTTACGGTTGACCTGTCATATACATAATTGCTGTTTTTACGGACTTCTTTGATGCCGTCTGCAATCATAAGAGCAGTGCCGCTGGGGGCATCAAGCTTCTGATTGTGATGTTTTTCAATAATTTCTATATCAAAGCCTCCGAGAATCTTCGCTGCCTGTTTTGCAAGTTCAATTATAAGGTTGACACCGAGTGACATATTTGCACTTGTAAATACGGCAACTTTCTTTGATGCACTGTTTATGTATTCAAGCTCTTCTTTTGTATAACCTGTTGTGGCAAAGACAATGGGAGTTACTGTGCTGACAGCATATTCGCACAGCATCTTAGCGCAGGTGTGGTGAGAAAAGTCAATTATAACATCTGCTTTTTCTGTGATTTCAGCGGGATTTGAAACTGTAGGAAATTTGTGGGGAACACCAAGATTTATGTCAATACCTGCTACTATCTGTACTGTTTTATCGGCAGAGCAGAGTTCCTCTATTGCCTTACCCATTCTGCCATTTATACCGCTCATTATAATATTCAACATCTTCTTTTCCTTTCTTATGTATAAGAGCCTGTAATTAATCACAGGCTCTTGTTTTTATCTTAGTTTCAGAACTTCAGTCCTGCATTTTTCATATCATTAATAAGTCTTGCTTTATTGGCATCTTCTATTTCGCAAAGAGGAAGTCGGATTTCTTCACTACAGAATCCAAGCAGATTCATCGCTGCCTTGACAGGTATGGGGTTAACTTCGCAGAACAGACTGTTGATAAGGGGAATGTACTTAATCTGTGCGTCGGAAGCCGCCTTTACATTTCCGTTAAGATAGTCGGCACAAATATTATGTGTTTCTTCGGGAAGAATGTTTGAAAGAACAGAAATAACTCCCTTTCCGCCAAGTGACATAATGGGAACAATCTGGTCATCATTTCCTGAATATATATCGAGCGCGTCGCCACAGGTGTAGCGGATTTCTGCGATATCTGAGAGATTTCCGCTTGCTTCTTTTGTAGCAACAATGTTTTCGTGCTTGCAAAGCTCAGCATATGTGGCAGGCCTTATTGTCATACCTGTTCTTGAGGGAACATTGTACAGAATTATAGGCTTGTTAACAGCATCCGCAACAGCAAAGAAGTGCTTTACAAGACCTTTTTGTGTAGTCTTGTTGTAGTAGGGCGTAACCTGAAGCAGTGCATCAACGCCGACTTCACAAGCGAACTTTGAAAGGTCAATGGCGTAGTCTGTATCGTTACTTCCCGTGCCTGCAATAACGGGAACACGTCCTGCAACCTTTTCTACGCAGAAACGGATAAGATCTCTGTGTTCTTCGTCGGTGAGGGAAGAAGCTTCACCTGTTGTACCGCAGACAACAAGGGCATCAATTTTGTTCTTTATCTGAAATTCTACGACCTCTGCAAATTTTTCATAGTCAACGCCGCCATTTTTCATAGGTGTGATGAGGGCGGTGGCTGCTCCCGTAAAAACTGTGTTTTTCATAATCAAGTCTCCTTAAGTAATAGGTTTTACGCAAACAAAAAAGCCGATTGTAACAATCGACTATCAAATGCAAAAGCCCGATGTGTGGGAATAGTGCCACTGATAAGGTTGCTGCATTGATAGCTCAACACCGGAAAACCGGTGACAGTCGCAAGACTGTTAATCTTACGCCCAGCTACTGCTGACAGGGCAGCGCTTCGGCACTTTTTCCTTTCACACAGCCCATTTCCGTTTTGTCGTACGAGACGGCGTGCGCTACTGATAAAAAATGCACCTCTATCTAAATTATATTTCTTCAGACACATTTTTGTCCGCAAGGGTATGGTATCACATTTTGAATATTTTGTCAACACCTTTTTAACAGTTGGACTAAATGCATAAAATTTAAGTATTAAATTATGAAAAATTCATAAAAAATCTTGATTAATCTATTGACAATTTGCTTAAAAAAATGTAAAATAGTATAGAAATACTGAAATTATGTCTTGAAGTATGTTGTTTTTGCACAAATTATATTTCTAAGCTGAGTTTTTGTATTGCACAGCGCCTGTCAGAGCGCAACAGAATGGAGATAATTATGCTTTGGATTAAAACGATTGTCCATACAACAACAGCAGGTATTGAGCCTGTTTCAGGCATCCTGCTTCTAAACGGCATAAATGGCTATGAAGTATGTGATAGTGAAGATTTTAACAGCTTTCTTGAAAATAAAGAGGTTTATTTCGATTATATAGAAGACGAGCTTCTTAAACTGAAAGATTGCGAAACAACAGTTACATTTTACGTCCCTGAAAACACACAGGGAATAGAAACCATATTTGCTGTAAAAAATGCACTTGAGAGATTAAAGTCGGAAGATAAAGAAAATGTTTTCGGTACTCTTGCAGTTGATTCGGATACCAAACTTGAAGAACAGGACTGGGAAAACAACTGGAAGCAGTATTTCAAGCCGTTTCCTGTAGGCGAAAAGCTTATGATTAAGCCCTCGTGGGAAGTGCTTGAGAACGATTACGGAAGACAGGTTATAGAAATAGACCCGTCATCGTCTTTTGGTACAGGTTCTCATACAACAACAAGACTTTGTCTTGAAAAAATTGAGGAAGTTCTCCCTACGCTCGGCGAAGATGCACAAGTTCTTGATATGGGATGCGGAAGTGGCATACTTGGTATTGCGGCTGTTAAACTTGGAGCAGCTCATATAAATGCTGTTGATATCGACGAAAACTCTGCCCGTATTGCAAAAGAGAACTACGAGGTAAACAGAATTGATACTGCAAAATATGATGTTTTTGCAGGCAATATTCTTGATAATGAAGAACTTTACAACAAAATCGGAAGCATCAGATATGATATGATTGCGGCAAACATTGTTGCAGATGTAATCATATGGATGGCTCCTATGTTCAAGAAGTTTCTTGCAGATGACGGAAAACTTATAGTTTCCGGAATTATTGCAGAGCGTTCGGAAGAAGTAATTGCAGCACTGGAAAAGAACGGTTTTGAGGTTAAGAACTTCACAGAAAAAGAAGATTGGGCGGTGGTTGTACTGTGCCACGCTTCTTTATAGAGCCCCGTGATATAACCCCCGGAGAGCAGATAACAGTTATCGGCGAGGATGCGAGACATATATCATTCTCTCTCAGGGCGAGAGTTGGGGAAGAGTTTGTTCTCTGTGACACCTGTAACTATGAATACAGATGCAGAATATCTTCTATTACTGCCGAAAGTGTGGAATTTGAACTGCTGGAAGAGAAGAAGCCTTGCGAGGCAGAACCTGATGTAGAAGTAACTTTATTCCAGGCTCTTGTCAAAGGGGATAAATTTGATGCGGTTGTACAGAAAGCTGTTGAACTTGGTGTTTACAGGATTGTCCCTGTAATATCAAGCAGATGCATATCCCGACCGGACAGCAAACAGCTTGAAAAGAAAATTGAACGCTGGCAGAAGATTTCAAAATCCGCTGCAATGCAGTGTGCAAGAGCAAATGTTCCCGAAATTTCTGATGCAGTATCATACGAAACTGCACTTGAAATGATAAATAAGGCTGACTGCGGTTTTATTTGCTATGAAGCAGAACCACATAAGCCTATGAAACAAATATTTGAAAAGGCATCAAAAGATAAAAAGCCGATAACTTACAGCTTTTTTGTAGGACCTGAAGGCGGTATATCTCAGGAAGAAGCAAAACTTGCTGAACAACGCGGTCTTCCACTTGCTTCTCTCGGCAAGCGTATATTGCGGACTGAAACAGCACCGCTTTGTGTGATATCTTCCATAATGTTCTTTTCGGATAATCTCAACTGACGTATGTCAGAACTAAAATTGTAAACAATAAAAAAATATTATAACGGAGTGTATGAAATGTCATCTAAGCTTTCACCAAAAACCAACAAAACAAAGTATGCAACAACCAAAAGCGACATCAGATTTTACAAAATGTCATTACTGTTCTTTGCAGTATGCGCAGTAATATTCTTTGTGTTAAAAGTTATGGAAAGTCTCGGCTTCAGACTTAACACAGGAAAAAACTTGTCATTTGCGTTGTATGAACTGTTCAGAAACCCTGTTTATATTGCAGCAACGGCAATACTGTTTGTTGGCGCGGCGGCATGGATGATTGTCAGCAAGGTCAGAAAAGTTAATGATGAAATGAAAATTATTTCCGGAACAAATGCATTTGTTTTAATGGCATATGTTGCTTGGTTTTCATTTTATTACGGTGTAAAACTCAGAACTCTTGCTGCTGAGTCTGTGTTTGTTATTTCTGTTACCGTTGTTCTTGCTCTTTTATACTATATTTCAAGAATATATAACAATGACTTTTTTGCATTCAGTGTAGAAAATGCAGTTCTTGCAGTTTTGCTCTACAAATATCAGAGCGTTTCAGGCGTTGCAGGCATTGTAGGAAAAATTCTTCTGATAATTGCTTTTGCTGCTGTAGGAGTTGTACTTGTAAAGCTGTTCAAAAACAGCAAATCCAGATTCACATCTAAGAATCAGTCTTTGCTTATGTTCCCGTACTTTATATCCCTTGTAATCTGGGCTGCTTGTATGTTTATTCCTGCAACTCTTAATGTTGCAACCGGAATTTTACTCACAGTAATGTTGATACAGTATATAGTATTTGCAATTGTATATACTGTAAAGCTTATAAAGGAATAATAGGGGAGGAGACTAAAAATGTCAGCAAGAGTTTTTCAGAATGTAATTAACCAGCTTAAAGAAACAGTAAATAAGTCTATATATGTATTGGATGACGTGGGCATGGTTATCGCTTGTACAGAGCTTGTTCATATTGGCGAAGACAGATCTGATGTGTTGTCATATTTTGATGAAGATACCTCTATTTATACAGCAGATGGCTACACATATTGTCCCATAGGTTTATATTCCAGACCTGAAAATGTGATTATAGTTGAAGGAACAGATAAGGATTCTGCCGATATCTGCAATGTGCTTTCTGTTTCATTTACAAGCATCAAGAGCCTTTACGGTGAAAAGTATGACAAGGTAAGCTTTATTAAAAACATAATTCTCGACAATATACTTCCCAGCGATATTTATATAAAGGCTAAGGAGCTCCATTTTGATGTTGATGCACCTAAAGCTGTATTCTTTATAAGATTCAGCGAAAAGGGCGACGTTATTCCTTATGATATTCTTCAGAATATGTTTCCCGACAAGAATAAGGACTATGTTATCAGCATAGGTGAAACAGATATAGTTCTTGTAAAAGAAGTAAAGGTTAACTGCGAAAGTAAAGAACTTGAAAAGATTGCTCATTCTATTGCAGATACTATCAGTGCAGAGTTTTTCCTCAGAGTAACTGTGGGTATCGGTACTGTTGCAGAAAACCTTAAAGAGCTCTCAGCTTCATTCAGAGAGTCGCAGGTGGCAATAGAAGTAGGCAAAGTTTTTGATATAAAGAAAAATATTATCAATTACGAAAATCTCGGCATCGGCAGACTTATTTACCAGCTTCCTACAACACTTTGCGAAATGTTCCTTCAGGAAGTGTTCAAGAAAGGCTCCCTTGAAAGTCTTGACAGAGAAACTTTGATGACGATTCAGGCGTTCTTTGAGAACAACCTTAATGTATCGGAAACTTCAAGAAAGCTTTTTGTACATAGAAACACACTTGTATACAGACTTGAAAAAATCAGAAAGCTCACAGGCCTTGACCTTCGCGAGTTTGAACACGCAATTACTTTCAAGGTTGCACTTATGGTTAAAAAATATCTTACTTCAAAGCCGGTTAAATATTAATTTCGGAGTATAACTGATGATAGAATTCAAGAATGTAAGTAAAACATACGATAAGAAAAATTACATATTAAAAGATGTAAATCTAAAAATAGAAGATGGTGAATTTGTTTTTATAGTCGGACATTCCGGCGCAGGAAAAACAACTTTAACCAAATTGCTTCTCAGAGAAGAAAAAATATCAGACGGCAGACTTCTCATAAACAATTTCAGACTTGACAAGATGCGTGAGGGAAAAGTTCCGTATCTTCGTCGTACGATGGGTATTGTTTTTCAGGATTTCAGACTTTTTCCTAAGAAAACTGTATATGAGAATGTTGCTTTTGCAATGCAGGTAATCGGAACACCCAAAAAGGTGATAAAGAAGAATGTACCTGTGTTCCTCGAAGCTGTAGGTTTAAAGGACAGAATGAACTTTTTCCCGGACCAGCTTTCCGGTGGTGAAAAGCAAAGAGTTGCTTTGGCAAGAGCTTTGGCAAACAATCCTAAAATCATCATTGCAGATGAACCTACGGGTAATATAGACCCCTTAATGAGTCTTGAAATTATGAACCTGCTTATTGCTCTTAACGAACAGTTAGGGAAAACAATTATTGTCGTAACTCACGAAAGAGATCTTGTTGACCGTTTCAAAAAGCGTGTTGTAACACTTAAAGACGGTGTTGTTGAAAGCGACAGAATAGGCGGTATGTTCGATGAATAGTTTTAATTTTATAACCGATGGATTCAAAGGCGTTTTCAGAAACGGTTTCAAAAGCGTGGCATCCATTCTTATACTCGGTTCATCACTTTTGCTTGTCGGAATTTTCTTTACACTTATTTCGGTGATTAATCTGAGCATCAGCAATGTTGATGATTTTAATGAAGTTGTTGTTTATATGGAACTTGAAACTGATAAGGAAACTGTTGCAGCAGCGCACGAAGCAATCGGTAAACTTAAAAATGTAAAAAGCGTAGAATTTATTTCAAAGGCTCAAGCTTTGGAATCAGAAAAGGCTAAGTTTGCTGATTATGCTTATATACTTGATTCCTATGATGATTCAACAAATCCTCTGCCGGATTCTTTTAAAATAGAATATGAAAATATAGACGGTATAGATGCGTTGGTTTATAACCTTGAAAGACTTGATGTTGACGGCGATGGCGTTTCTGACAACGTTGTAAACAAGGTGAAGAACAGATATGACATTGCCAAGAATATTCAAAATTTCAAGAATGCAATATCATTGGCTGGCACTTGGCTTATGGTTCTTTTGGTAGCTGTGTCTGTGTTTGTAATATCAAATACAATCAGATTGACATATCATTCAAGAGAACTCGAAATAACCGTTATGAGATATATTGGAGCGACAAAAAGATATATCACAATGCCGTTTATGTTTGAAGGCGCTGTTCTCGGATTTTTATCCGGACTCTTTGGATATCTTGTACAGTATTATATCTACATTGCGCCATTGACTGAGCTTTCCAACAAGTTTAGCGGCTTTATCACAATTCCCGCGTTCTCGCAATTGAATACACTGTATTTGATGATATATTTTGTTTCAGGTATTGTTCTCGGCATACTTGGAAGTGCTCTTGCAATCAGAAAGTATATGAAAGTATAAACATAGAAAATACAATCTAATATACGGAGGTATATGTTTTGAAATTAACCGCAAAGTTATTGTGTCTGACAATTTGTGCAGTATTTGCTTTGTTATTTGTGTTTACACAGTCACAAAGCATTATCAGTGTTGATGCTGCAATGTCTAATTCTGAGATCCAAAGTGAAATTGATGCTTTGAATAGCAAAATGGACAAGATTGCAAAAGAACGCGATAATCTGAAAAAGTTAATTAACAGTGCAAAAAGCGAGGCAAATACTCTGTCGAATGAGATTACCGACATTACTTATGAGGTAGATCTTCTTGATGAACAGATAATCGTTATGAGTAACCTTCTTGAACAGTATACTTCACTCACAGCGCAGCAGGAACTTGAAATCGCCGAGCTTGAAATAAAGATTGAAAAAGAGCAGAAAATGCTTGATTCAATGATAAGAATGTCATACGAATACGGCGGCACCGGAAATTCATTGGAATTTATTTTCAGTGCTGAAGATTTCAGTGACCTTATTATGAGAATGGACTTGATCTCATATCATCTTTCTTATAATGACAAGGTTATTGAAAGCTACAGCAATACACTTACAAGTATCGAAAAGACCAAAACAGAGTACGAAAATGCAATCACCGTAATGGAGGAGTATAAAACACAGCAGGAAACACTGAGAGAACAGCTTTCTGAAAAGCAAAAAGAAGCAGAAAACAAGAGAGCACAGCTTCTTAAAAGTGCAAGTGCAAATGAAAAAGAACTCGCCGTTAAGCAGGCTTTTATAAACGAACTGAACAGCGAGATTAAAGAGCTTGCGGCAATGTTTGCAAAAGAGGATAAAAGTACATATACCGGTACATTCTATTTCCCGGTTCCCACTAACGTGTATAGAATAACTTCTTATTACGGTTACAGAAAAGACCCGTTTACCGGCAAGACTGCATATCATAACGGCTTTGACTTTGCCTGTGCAAAGGGAACAAAAATTTATGCCGCTGATGACGGTACAGTTGTTATTGCAAAGTGGAACGGTGGTTACGGAAACTGTGTAACCATTAATCACGGAGGCGGAATAATGACTCTCTATGGTCATTGCAGTTCGCTTAATGTTGTTTCAGGACAAAAAGTAAAGCGCGGTGATGTTATCGCGTACGTTGGTTCAACCGGTAGAAGTACGGGAAACCATCTGCACTTTACTATGTATAAAGACGGTGCAGTTTCAGACCCCGCACCTTATCTTGGTCTGAAAGTTTAATTTGATTATAAAAACTGCCCGATATTTCGGGCGGTTTTTTGTATGTTATCATTCGAGGAGATTTTTATGAATAAGAAGAATAAGCTTTTATGGCAATTTTTCCCTGTTGTAATGATATTGATTGTGTCGGCTGTACTTGTTACCTGGCAAATAACCTACGATTATGTCAGCAGAAGTATAACTGAGCAATATGCTGACATAATCATGTCTGAAACTTCCAACAGTGATATCAGCAGAATGATTTACAACGTTGACAGTGTTGTGCGTAATATTTATAACGGTCAAGTGGATGACAAGAAACTGGCGGACTTTACCATTAATGGCTATGTACATGGCCTTGGTGATAAGTATGCATCTTATATGAACGCAGAGGAATATTCAAAGTATTTGGATGATACCAAGGAAGATAATGATGTTGGAATAGGCGTAACTACGGTATTTGATGCTGAAACAGGCGGACTTGGTGTTCTTAGCGTATATGAGGATACACCGGCAGCAAAGGTTGGAATTTTGCCCGGTGAAGTTATTACAAAGGTGGACGGACGGGAAGTTGCTGAAGTTGGTTTTAACATTGCTTTAGATACAATTAGGTCAGGTAATATAGGAAGTACTTTGGATATAACTGTACGTTCGGATTTGGGAGAGGAAAGAATTGTTACGGTTGAAAGAAGAAAAATAGAAGTACAAACTGTTTCTTATAGGAAAGTAAATGAAGATACGGGTCTTGTTAGAATCAGCGAATTTTCCGAAACAACTCCAAAAGAAATCAAAGATGCAATTCAGGGTCTTACCAGAAAGGGAGCTCCGCGTATTATTTTAGATATAAGAAACAATCCCGGCGGAAGCCTTGATTCTGTTGTTGAAATTCTTGACTTTATATTGCCTGCCGGCGATATATTAACGGTAAATGAAAAAAATGGAACACAAAACAAATTTGTTTCTTACGAATCTGAATTTTCTGCTCCTATGGCGGTTATTGTAAACGGGAACACTGCTGGTACAGCAGAATTGTTTGCCGCAGTTCTCAAGAGCTATAATAAGGCGAAAATTATAGGTGAAAAGACTTACGGAAAGGGAAGTGAGCAAGAAGTTGTCAGACTTCCTAACGCAGGGGCTGCAAGAATATCGGTGAGAAGGTATTTATTGCCATCAGCAATAAGTTATGACGGAGTAGGAATTGAACCTGATATTTTGGTTTTGTTGAAGTCAAATCTGATGGAAATAACAGATGCAGAGGATTCTCAACTTCAAAGCGCATTGGATGTAGTTAAGAGTGTTGAAATAGATACATTTCAATAAAATTAAAAAATTATATTTTTTTCAAAAAAGGTATTGACAACATATTGTATTTGTGATATCATACTATTGTAATTTATAGGGGTATTTTGTGTCAGCGACATTATTATGTGTTTGGAGGTAATTCACGAAATGAAGAAGAATTATGAAGCACCGGAACTTAATGTAACTGTCTTCTCTACAAATAACGACATACTTTTGACAAGCAAT
The DNA here is from genome assembly GCA_045653405.1 of Eubacteriales bacterium. GTDB lineage: Bacteria > Bacillota > Clostridia > Oscillospirales > CAG-382 > UMGS882. The sequence continues at coordinate 10,743 of JAZOLW010000064.1, forward strand.
AATAAAGATGTTGTAATTGAGGATGATAATGGTTTGTGG
>JAZOLW010000065.1:0-5136 GCA_045653405.1 Eubacteriales bacterium
ACTCTTCTTCAAAACATCTCTTGAAAAAATTTTATATTCAGGATAAGCATCTTTGCTTATTCCGAGCATTTCCTTAAGCTCGGGAAGCTTAATTGTTCTCTCCTTGGCAACCCTGTACTGTGAAAGAAGCATATACATACGCATATCCTGGAAAGTGCTGAGATTAAGAATGTTCCAAACCTCAACTTTGGTAAATTGGTTTGTAAGTTTAAAAATCTGCGGCTTCAATTCGTCGTGACACTTGAACGTGAGAAAGAACTCCCCGTCTTTTTTTCGTCTAATCAAGCTGCTTTCGCTAAATACTTGAACCTTTCGAGTAAGTTCCTCAAACTCACCGCCATCCAAAACTCTCGGCTTTGTCTTTACAACGTATCCCAAGAGTGCAGTTGTACTTCTATCGATGGCTTTCTCGTTCAATTCAACCCCGAGCATTTCGGCATATTCCCGTAACGGCACCTTGATTTCAGTTTTTTCCGGATTTTCGGGATCTATCTTTGCCAGATAGAACATAAGCATTCGGAACGCCTGCATTGTCATATCCTTCTGCTCGAAAAACATCTCGTTAAGTTCGTTTGAAACGGTAGCCTTTGAATTCTTTTTAATTAGTTTCTTTTCAGACATAAACAACCTCCGGAAATATTTCTACTGGCATCATACCACAAAAGCGAGAATTTGTCAATAGTCTTTCTCACCTTTTGGATTTCTTTCTCACCTTTGTGTCCCGAAACCCTTGAAAATACACGCTTTTAAAAAGGCTAAAACAAGATATTAAAACAAGACTTTAAAACAAGATATTAAAACAAGCTAACAAACATACGCGCGCGCGAAAAACTGTTTGTTGGTCTGCCCGCCACACCTTCTTTATTTCTTTTCCTGGTTTGTTTCTTTTTTATGCCTCTCGCGGTATAATTGAAGTATAGCTATTGCGCACCCCCCTATCTTGTAGCCGTCCGGCACATGAGGACTGCCCCCTGCATAAGGGCGCACAGATACATTGCAAGCAATGTGTGCGGTCGCAAGGCGACGAATGTCCCTCCGGGAGGGGGCTTTGAAAGGAGATTTTGTATGGAACTTCATACAAGAACAAAGATAATATCCAGAAATAAAAGCAACCCAGCCAAAAGCAGAACGTGTTGCGGTTCTGCAGCTTACCGCGCCGGTGAAAAAATTATCGGTGCTGATGGGGTGTGCCATAACTTCACCAGGAAAGGCGGAATTTTGCACGCTGAAATCATCCTTCCTGAAAACGCACCGGAATGGATGAATAACCGACAGACATTGTGGCAGGCTGCAGACAATGCCGAGAAAAGAAAAGACGCACAGTTGTTCCGAGAATTTGAGATGGGCGTTCCAAATGAACTTCCGGATGATGTGACAATTAACCTTGTCAGAAATTTTATAAAGCAAAATTTCACCAACGAAGGGATGGTTGCGGATTTTGCTTTGCACGATCCGAAATATAAAGACGGTCATAAAAATAAGCACATACACGTAATGCTGACCTTGCGTGATGTTACGCCAGAAGGCTTTGGAAAGAAAAATAGAGAGTGGAACAATCTACAACTTGCTGAACAGTGGCGTGAGAGCTGGGCAGACTATTGCAACTATGCTCTGGAAAGACTTCAGATTGACGAGTACGTGGAGCACCAGAGCTATGCTGAAAGAGAAATTGACAAAATACCACAAGAACACATGGGGGTTGCAGCTGTTGCTATGGAACGCCGTGGAATCGAAACAAATCGCCGCAGGAGATTAAACAAGATAGAGTATCTTAATCTTCAGCTTGAGAGAGCCGAGAACGTTACCTCTGAAGTATTGAATAAGGCAAATAGCCTTGATCTTCGCATACTGCACGTACAAAACGCCAACCGCACAGCTTATGAAGCAGCTGTAATTGCACGTCAATCCCAACATCAATTAAAACTTAACGCAAAAACGAAGGCTGCTCTTAAGCCCATAGCTCAAGCATACGGTACAATTTCTATGCTTTCCGGAGAGCACGATTTAAAGGACTTTGAAAGAGAAAAACTCAGAGAAGCCTATTCTTTCTTACGCCATAACGGATATGATCCGACCAGCACTGAACAAGCGTTGGGAGTGCAGAGGAAGCTGGATGCAATAAGAAATAGCAACCGTGAGCTGTCCCAGAGCCGAGAACGAGCAATGAATATCAAAACACAAGCGAGAGAGATCCGCAACGGCGGATATTTCGAAAGATGAAAACCCGGCACTATTTATGTCACAATAGAAAAATAGACTGAATTTTCAAAAAACCATTGACATAAATAAAGGGTTGTGATATAATAATATCGGAGAGTGGAAACACTCTAATGAGAAGTGCCCTGCCACTTTGAGCGCAGATCATTTATGAAAAGTGCCCTGCCACTTTGAGCGCAGATCATCTATGTCAGGCGACACCACGGCCTTAACGGTGGTCGTAATGAATGGAAGGGACGATATAATCGTCCCTTTTTACTTTGCGGAAAGGATTTTATGGAAAACTTAAACTTTTACACAGTTGACTTAGACTACGTGGCGTTTCTGAAAAAAAGCGAAGAGGAACATCGAGGCTTTAGCCGTATTCCCAACATGGATTATGGCAAGCAGCGAAAACCCAAGTTTTTATGCGGCATTGTTCTTCAGATAAACGATCAGGATTACTATGTACCGGTCACATCTCACAAGGAACAAAAGCCGGACAATTTTCTCATCGAGGCAGCGAACGGAGAAGTGGTAAGCTCCTTGAGGTTTAATTATATGTTTCCTGTACCCAAAGAACTGGTTACAGTAAGAAGAATAAATACCGAACCCGACCGAGCATATCGTGCTTTGCTTGCACAAGAGCTGCAGTATTGTATCAAGAATCAAGAAGAGATCCGGAGACTGGCCGAACGTACATATAAGCGCGTCCTTCTCGGTAAAAACCCCGGTCTGGTTGCCAACAGTTGCGACTTTTCGCTATTGGAACAACAGTGTGCTATTTACATGAAGACACGGAAGCCAAGTTTAGCAGATCAGATTGATGCAGCCAAAGACAAACAAACCCCTGCTACCTCAAGGACAACCGAACACCCGAACAGAGAAGACCGATAACCCCCTTGAAACCCTTGATATACAAGGTTCCGCACAGATGATTGTATAAGTATCGAGAATAAGAAAAGCCCCCGGAACTTCCCGGAGGCTTTTTGTTATGTATAGCGTAACAGAGTATAACAGCTGTTATGCGTTTCGTGCCTTGATTCGATAATAGACTTCCAGACAGTCTTCCGGCTCTCCGTCATCGTCCCAGGCTTCCCACTTGTCAATGACCTGCAGAAACCAGTCTGTGTCATCAGGCAGCCTCTGAGCCACGCCAAAGGCTGTATACGCGTCTTGAGAGTCGTCCCCGGTATAAATACCCTCGGACACCTTTGAAACGCCGTAGGAGGCAAATAAACGGTCCAGAACGGCATATATCGCCTCCAGGGTATACCCCAGGGCGTGCGTTTTCTGCTCGTTGAATACAAATCGCATTGTTTCCATCACTGCTTACTCTCCGTTCCGAACAGCTTCCAGGCGTTCTTTCCAGTCCGGGAAACAGTCCAGGTACCAGTTGCAGTTGTCGCAACAGATCTCATAGTCCGGATGTTCACCGTTGCCCTGGCAGGTCTTTGGATCTCCCGGATGCAGCTCGGCACCGGTCCACATATCAATCTCCATTCTCTGTTCCATCGTCTTACTCCTCAATCAGTTCGTGCTCATGCAGCTTGGCTGTGCCGTTCTCAATGTCGGCTATGCGCTTGCGGAGCTGTTTCTGTTTATAAGCTTCATGCAGCGCCAGGTTCCGTTTTATCAGCACATCGCCGTTCTCCCGGATCAAGTCCGTCAGCTTGTCGTTCTTCATCCCATTACTCCTCTATCTTTCTTCCAAGCAGACGTTCTTTCAAGGTAAGCTTTCTGCTCTTCTCTGCCTGCAGCTCTTCTTTTGCCCTGTAAGCCTCAGAATTGGCTTCCAGGGCTTTTTGTTCAGCTTCGGCTATCTTATCTCTCTGAGCCTTGTTATCGGCTTCGAGAAGGGCTATTTTAGCGTTCTCAAGCTCAAGCGTGTACTTTTCACTCTTCAACTTATCTCGCTCTTCCTGGAGACCGATAATCATATTTTTTGCTGCATCTAGTTCTTTCTGAAGAGCCTCAATCCGTTCATCCTTATCCATCTGGATAATGGCAACCGGGTTCTTCTGCCTTTTGGCATCAAGGAACGCCACCGCCTCTTCATCCAGAAACTGCTGACGGCCGTCTTTAATGATATGGTCCCCCAGCTCAGCCTTGTATCGAACCAGTTGCTTACGCACGGCTTCATAACTGATATTGTTCTGTTTTGCGTAATCTCGTAAGGTAATTACGTTCATTCCTTATCACCTCTGCTATACAACCGTGTTGTACGAGCGTTGTACAACGTTGTTTTACTGATATTATAGTCCCATTTTTCAGAAAAGTCAATCAAGGCTTTTCAAAGATATCATCAAGATCAAAATCAAAGTCGTTATCTTTTACCGTCCAGGCCTCGCTCTTGTTGATGATGCCTATCAGATAGCTGTACCGTTTATTGATGATTTCGCCATCTGCTTTTTTCATTGCCTCTTGCATCTTAAACGTCTTGTATTTATCCGCAAGAAAGTCGTGTTGTGCTTTTTCAAAAGTTTCGTTGGAACAGACAAGGTCTCTTATGAGCTTCCCGTTGACAGCGCTTATAATAGCTGTCATCTCGGCTTGATTAAATTCAAGACCACACGCAGCAGCCAAATATCCCGTGAGTTGGTCATCGTACTGATGTGGGGTTTGGAACATATTGAGTTGGCCCGGCACAGTCCTATCTTCTTGGTTATCGTCTTCCTCAAGATATTTCAACATAGTGTATTCGCTATTTGAAAAAATCTCGAAGTACACCGAATGTGCCGGACGGCCAACGGATTTGAATTCAAAACAAACATCCGTCCGTTCTCGAAGAGCTTTCTGACTCTTCTTCAAAACATCTCTTGAAAAAATTTTATATTCAGGATAAGCATCTTTGCTTATTCCGAGCATTTCCTTAAGCTCGGGAAGCTTAATTGTTCTCTCCTTGGCAACCCTGTACTGTGAAAGAAGCATATACATACG
>JAZOLW010000066.1:0-33318 GCA_045653405.1 Eubacteriales bacterium
TCAATCGGCACATACGGCAGATTCGATGATGCTGCAAAGTACATCGATCCCCGTAAGAACTAATCACAGGAGGTACTGAATAATGGCATTGTTTGAAAGCTATGAAAGACGCGTTGACAAAATCAATGCAGTTCTTAAGGAATATGGCATTTCTTCCATCGAAGAATGTAAAGAAATCACACTTGCAAAGGGTATCGACTGCGATAAGATCGTAAGAGAAACTCAGCCTATCTGCTTTGAAAACGCAGTATGGGCATACACAGTAGGTTGCGCAATTGCAATCAAGTCAGGCTGCACAAAGGCTGCTGACGCTGCTGCCGCTATCGGTATCGGCCTCCAGGCTTTCTGTGTACCCGGTTCTGTTGCTGAAAACCGTAAGGTTGGTCTCGGTCACGGTAACCTCGGTAAGATGCTTCTTTCCGAAGAAACAGAATGCTTCTGCTTCCTTGCAGGTCACGAATCCTTCGCAGCTGCTGAAGGCGCTATCAAGATTGCTCTTAACGCAAACAAGGTTAGAGTAAAGCCCCTCAGAGTTATCCTCAACGGTCTTGGTAAGGATGCTGCATTCATCATTTCCAGAATCAATGGCTTCACATACGTTGAAACTGAATTTGATCCTTATACAGAAGAAGTTAAGGTTGTATACGAAAAGCCTTACTCCAACGGCCCCAGAGCAGACGTTAAATGCTACGGCGCTGACAATGTTCCCGAAGGCGTTGCAATTATGAGACTTGAAAACGTTGGCGTTTCCATCACAGGTAACTCAACTAACCCCACAAGATTCCAGCATCCTGTTGCAGGAACATACAAGAAGTGGTGTAACGAAAACGGCGTAAGTTACTTCTCAGTTGCTTCCGGCGGCGGTACAGGTAGAACACTTCATCCCGATAATATGGCTGCAGGTCCTGCATCCTACGGTATGACAGATACAATGGGAAGAATGCACTCTGACGCTCAGTTTGCAGGTTCTTCTTCCGTTCCTGCTCACGTAGAAATGATGGGTCTCATCGGCATGGGCAACAACCCCATGGTTGGTGCTACAGTTGCTTGTGCAGTTGCTGTTGAAGAAGCAAGCAAGTAATAAATAATACCATATAAATAAAAAACACATTCTGAAGTAAATTCGGAATGTGTTTTTGTGTTTATTTGAAGTAGTCGTTTCACAACTGTTACTTTAATTATACAACAGAAAAACATCACTGATACACTCGTCAATATACGAGTCACGATTGACGAGTATATTGACAAATAAAGAGGCTTCGCCTCCAAAAACCACACAAAACCACATTTATACAAACGCAAAACAACAAAAATGTCGAACAAAACACGAAAAATATCAAAAATCCCCTTGACAAAGAGGACGGGCTGTTATATAATATAATAGAAATAAAAGTATATGTGGAACTGTGAGTGTTTTTAGTGTTCCCGTATGTGTTATAGGAAAGGACGGCAGATCAGTATGATGGACGAAAAGTATGTCAGCGAGATTGTCGCAAGCGTTGTTAAATCAATGGCAACCGGCAGCGGCGCCAAGAAGCAGAAGGGCGTATTTCCCACAATGGCAGAGGCGCTGGAGGCTGTTCAGAAAGCATATATTCAGTATAAGGGCTATAGCATCGAGCAGAGAGAAAAGATGATTTCTAAAATCAGAGAACTCACTCTTGCAGAAGCTGAAGTTATGGCTGAAATGGGCGTTGAAGAAACAGGCATGGGCAGAGTTTCCGATAAGATTATCAAGCATCAGCTCGTTGCAAATAAAACTCCCGGTACAGAGGATATTCATCCCAGCGCATTCTCAGGCGACTGCGGTCTTACCCTTGTTGAAATGGCTCCCTACGGTGTTATCGGAAGTATCACTCCTTCTACAAACCCCAGTGAAACAGTTATCTGTAACTCAATCGGTATGATTGCAGGTGGTAATGCAGTTGTATTCAATCCTCATCCCAATGCCTGCAAGGTTGCAAACTACGCAGTAGACCTTGTTAACCGCGCAATTCTTGAGGCAGGTGGTCCTGAAAATCTTGTCGTTACAGTTGAAAAGCCTACAAAGGAAAGCTCCGATGAAATGATGGCTTCTCCTGCGGTTAAAATGCTTGTTGCAACAGGCGGCCCCGGTGTTGTTAAGGCGCTCCTTTCTTCAGGTAAGAAGGCAACCGGTGCAGGCGCAGGTAATCCTCCTGTAATTGTTGACGATACAGCAGATATTGAAAAGGCTGCAAAGGATATTGTTGCAGGTGCAAGCTTTGATAACAATCTTCCTTGTATCGCTGAAAAGGAATGTTTTGCGTTCGATAATATCGCAGACGACCTTATCAAGTATATGACACAGAACGGTGCTTACCTTATCAAGGGCGAACAGATTGACCAGCTTGTAAAGGTATGCCTTGTTGAAAAGAACGGCAAGTATACAATCAATAAGAACTGGGTAGGCAGAGATGCTTCAAAGTTCCTTAAGGCTATCGGCATTGAAGCTGATGCAAGACTTGTTATTGCTGAAGTTCCCGAAGACCATCCTTTCGTATATGAAGAAATGATGATGCCCGTACTCGGTATCGTAAGAGTAAAGAACATTGACGAAGCAATTGCAATGGCTTGCAAGGCTGAACACGGAAACAGACATTCCGCACATATCCACTCAAAGAACGTAGATCACCTTACAAGATTTGCAAAGGCTGTTGAAACAACAATCTTCGTAAAGAATGCTCCTTCCTATGCAGGTATAGGTGCTGGCGGCGAAGGCTATACAACCTTTACAATTGCAGGTCCTACAGGTGAAGGTCTTACAGCAGCACACTCCTTCACAAGACAGAGAAGATGCGTGCTTGTTGACGGTTTACATATTGTTTAAGATACGTAAGATTTGAGGTATTACATAGATGAAAGCATTAGGAATGGTTGAAGTTTACAGCTTCACAACAGTTGTACGTTGCGCAGACATAATGGCAAAAACGGGCAATATCAAGATTATAGCTTTTGACAGAAACAGACCTTTCGCAAAGGGATTCCCTGTACCCCTTATTATGGCGGTTAAGATTGAAGGCGATGTTGCTGACGTTAAGGCGGCAGTTGAAGCGGCAAAGGCTTATGCCGAGAGCAAGGGACACTATATTGTTTCCCACATCATACCCAATCCCGGCGAGGATGTGGACAAGATGGCGTTCCTCAATGATATAAACAGAGATAAGTTCAACAAGAAGCTCCCCAAGAACTTCAGAGACCTTAAGGAATGCCCGAGATTTCAGGGTGATAACGCTATTGCGCTTCTCGAAGTTGAAGGTCTTGTTGCTTCCATTGAAGGTCTTGACTCAATGCTCAAGACTGCAGAAGTAAGACTTGTTCACACAGAAAAGAGACTTGGCGGACGTCTTGTAACACTTGTTGTTGCAGGTAAGGTTGACGCTGTTACAAGTGCGCTTGAACACGGCATGGCAACAGCAGAGCCTCTCGGTCCTGTTTACGGAACAGAGGTTATTGCTAATCCTCACCCCGAACTTCTCAAGTTCTTTGATATGGGCGAAGGTTCTATCGTAGAATAAGCCTGAAAGGTGGTATCGTCAATGTATGATGAAAAAATAATCGCCGAGGCGGTAAGAAAAGCGATGGAACAGCTTTCGTCCGACGATAAGAATCAGATAAAAATCGGTGTATCTGCAAGACACGTACACCTTTCAAGAGAAGACCTTGACATACTTTTTGGCAAGGGATTTGAGCTTACAAAGAAGAAGACACTTATGGGCAGAGAGTTTGCATCCGACCAGGTTGTAACACTTGTTGGTCCGTCCCTCAGAGCTATTGAAAATGTAAGAGTTCTCGGACCTGTAAGAAAGAACACACAGGTTGAGATTTCAAGAACTGATACATTTGTACTTAAAGTTAGCCCTCCCGTTAGACCTTCCGGCGAGATAGCAGGTTCAGAAAAGGTTGTAATTGTAGGCCCTAAGGGTTCTGTATATCTCAAAGAAGGCGTAATTATTGCCAACCGCCACATCCATCTTACTCCCGAATATGCTGAAAAGAACGGCATCAAGGACGGGGATTATGTAGATGTATTGGTTGACAGTGTGAAGCCTACAAAGTTCTTTGATGTTCAGGTAAGAGTTCGTGATGACTTCAATGTGGAAATGCATATTGACACAGATGATGCAAACTCTGCAGGACTCAAAAACGGAGATCTTGTAACCATCATAAAGAAGTAAAATGCAAGGGCAGTGACGAGTGTCACTGCTCTTTTAATCTGTTCGGTTTTACCTTCCCCGTTTCGGGGAAGGGGGACCACACGAAGCGTGGTGGATGAGGTTATGCCGAGTAGAAGGGATTTTTCGCCACTGCGATGGCGAGTTACTTTGCGTGAGCAAAGTAACCAAAGTCACGAGGGCTTAGCCCTTCGAACCCGCGCGTGTCAATTAAAATCACTACCAACTACTTCTAAACTTTAATCAAATGAGTGATTTTTGAGATTGACACGCGGTGCGAAGTGCGGTTGTACATAAACGCAAAATAAACTTTCACCTAAAGTGATATACGCATCAGGCGTAGTGCTTAGTGCAATTTGTTTTTTTGCAAATGTACACCTATGTCGGTTGCAAGTTATAATGTTTTGATTTGTACAAATTTTAAGCTATGTGCCACTGATAAACTATTGATATAATCTGATATTCGCTGAAACCTCTTTGTGGCAGCGCAGTTGCACTTATATATGCGTGTCAATTTTAAAATTTTCTCATTTTGCTGAAATTTTGATAAAGTTGCACGGGAAATTTTTATTGACACGCTGGGGTCAAGGGAGCTCCCTTGCAATTTTGGTTACTTTGTTTGCACAAAGTAATCCGCCGGAGGCAAAAACCTGATTTAAATGAGAGTATCATTGTTGCTCTCAGTCAATATACGAGTACCATTGTACGAGTATATTGACAAAGAAAGAGGCTCCGCCTCCGCAGTGGCGAAACACTCCCTCTAAAAAAATGTCACTTCGCTTTTGCATATTGATATTATCATATCTGCATAAATATACAAAGAGAGCTGTGACTTTCCGTCACAGCTCTCTTAACGTTAATAGTCAATTTTGGACTTTCTGTGCTTTCTCACAACATAGAGAATAACAAAAATTGCAAGTGCAAGCAAAATGATGATTGTAAGAGGGAATATAGTGCTGTCAAAGGAGCTTGTCGCTCTTACTCTCAGCCACATTACCTCCATAAGGGAAGTAGCGTAGTCACCAAGATTTACATAAGATTCCGAGTTTGCAATATCCTGCTCTGTAGGATAAACTCTCTCATCAATCTCCACTATTTCACTCGCCGCAGTGTGCGGTGTAAAATATGAAATGTATTCACAGTTGGCAACTGCAATTTCTGTTTCGCAAAGGAAGTTTATAAATGCTTCCGCCGCTTCTTTGTTTCTTGCTCCTTTTGGGATGCAAAGGGAGTCAATAAACTTGTTCACACCCTCTTTGGGATAAGCAAACGCAAGGTTTTCGTTTCGCTCCATCATAGTTATACAGTCACCTGCATAGTAGGGGGCAGCATAAGCATTTTCATTTGCCATCTTGTCAAATGTCTGGTCCATTGCATAAGCCTGATTTACAGCCTTCTGTGCTGTAAGAGCTTCTGCTGCTTCTTCAAGCTCATCGGCATTTTCGGAGTTAAGCGAATATCCAAGCTTCTTGAGAGCGATACCGAAAGCATCACGGCTGTTACCAAACATCAACACCTTGCCGGCAAGTCTTTCGTTCCACAGAACATCCCAGGATGACGCTTCTTCTGCAGTTACATACTTTGTGTTGTATACAAGACCAACCATACCCCATGTGTAAGGCACTGTGTACTCGCCGTTGGGGTCAAAGTCAACGTAGCGGTATTCATCTGCAATGTAGTGTATATTGGGGATATTGTCAAAATTTATTTTTTCAAGTCTGTCTTCGTCAATAAGACGGGCTATCATATAGTCTGACGGAATAATTATGTCATACACCGAGCCGCCGTGTGTAATCTTGGCGTACATATCCTCGTTTGTATCAAACAGTGTGTAATTGACATCAATTCCCGAAATTTTTTCAAATTCTTCAACAACGTCAAGCGTTCCGTCTGTTCCGTCGGAAATGTATTCACCCCAGTTGTAAACATTGAGTGTTATATCCTGACCACGGAACTTTTCATAATAGCTTTCGTCATCAACAGTTACATCTGCAAATGCTGTAAGTGACAGTGCAACAGCAACAATGCAGAGTAACAACGAAATATATTTAATTTTCATTTAGTTCCTCCATATTCAGTGTTACACCATTTATTTCTTTGCAGCGCCCAGTGCCTTTTTCTTTTCTTTCTCGAATTTCATATCCACAAGGTTGTAAACGAGAAGAACTGCCAGTACGCATACGAACATAAGGGTGGAAAGCGCATAAATTGTAGGTGTTACCTGTTTCTTTGTCATACTGTAAATCACGATAGGAAGTGTCTGGGACGTTGTTCCTGACGTAAAATAGCTGATAACAAAGTCGTCTATGGAATAGGTGAGTGCCATTAGAAAGCCTGATACGATACCCGGCATTATTTCGGGAATAACCGCCTTCATAAACGCCTGCCTGCGGTTGCAACCAAGGTCCATTGCCGCTTCGTAAAGGCTTACATTCATTTGTCTGAGCTTAGGAAGTACACTGAGAACAACTGTCGGCACACAGAATGTAATGTGTGCAAGAATCAGCGTTGCAAAGCCCGATGACATCTTGAAGTATGCGAAAAGCAACATAAGAGAAATACCTGTTACGATTTCAGGGTTAAGTATCTGAATGTAAGTAAGTGTTCTCATTGTGCCTTTTGACATCTTCTTCATTCCGTGAATACCGAATGCTGCCATTGTACCGAGAATTGTAGCAAATACCGATGCGGTAAGAGCAACAATCAGGGTATTTATAAAGGATGAAATAATTTCCTCGTTTTTAAAGAGTTCAACATACCACTTTGTAGTAAATCCCGTCCAGGTTGCACCCTTACTTGAATTGAAAGAGAATACAATCAGTATAAGAATGGGCACATAGAGAAATGCAAAGCAAAGGGCTGTGTAAAATCTGGAGAATAAGTTTTTCATTTAATCGAATCCTCCATTTCATCACTGTCAAACTGATTGAGTATACCCATACTGATAAGCACCACAATCATAAGGATAAGGGAGGTAGCGCTTCCTGCGTGGAAGCCTACACCTTTAAGTTTGAACTGTTCTTCGATGAGGTCACCGATAAGGTAGCAGTCGCTTCCGCCGAGAAGTCGGGAGATGATAAAGGTACTTACACAAGGAACAAATGTCATTGTGATACCTGTTGCAATACCCGGAAAACTCAAGGGGAATATAACTTTCTTGATAACAGTCATAGGACTGCATCCAAGGTCCTGCGCCGCCTCAATAACGTGGTTGTCAATCTTTGTCATAATTGAAAACAGAGGCATAATCATAAATGGCAGGTAGTTGTATACCATACCGAGCACCACGGCACCCGATGTGTTTATAAGCTGAAGCTGTGGGATGCCGAAAAATGCCAGAATATTGTTTATGATACCGTTGTCTTCAAGAATTGTCATCCAGGCATATGTTCTGAGCAGAAAGTTCATCCACATAGGGAGCGTTATGAGAAGCATAAACACTCTCTGAACAGCGGCAGACTTTCTTGACATAATAAACGCAAGGGGATAGGCAATTATAAGACAAACAATTGTTGCCATAAAAGCAAGGCATATGGATTTTATAAGTACAGGGAGAAAATAACTAGAATCAATTACATTGTCAAGTGTAAAGGACCCGTTTTTGTGATTGGTAAACGCATAGTAGATTACCAGTATAAATGGAATAATTGTAAAAAGAACTATCCAGATAATGTAGGGCAGGGCAGTGAATTTAGCTGATTTTTTCATTTCCTTCGCCCTCCATGGTAAGCTCTGCGTCAAGCACAGTGCCGGAAGCGTAGCTCTTATGCATTATGTGGATATCTTCGGGAGTGAGAGACATTCCGATAAATGAGCCGACCTCTGCGGACTTTGTGGAGTGAATTTTCCACTTTGTGCCAAAGCTGTCAACAATAATTTCAAAATGTACACCCTTGAAGGTAACAGTTTCAACGGTTCCGTCAATAGTGTTGTCGGAAGGCTCGGTAACTCTGATGTCTTCGGGACGGATTACAACGTCAACCGGTTCCATCTTGTCAAAGCCCTTGTCAACGCAGACAAAATGCTTGCCTGCAAACTCAACGTCGAAGTCGTCGTGCATAATACCTGCCACAATGTTGCTCTCTCCGATAAATCTTGCAACAAATGTGTTGGCGGGTTCGTTGTATATATCTTCAGGAGAGCCTATCTGGTCAATGCGGCCTCTGTTCATAACAACAATACGGTCACTCATTGTCAGTGCTTCTTCCTGGTCGTGTGTAACGTAAATAAAGGTAATACCCAGCTGCTGCTGCATACGTTTAAGTTCTATCTGCATTTCTTTTCTCAACTGAAGGTCAAGAGCACCTAACGGTTCATCGAGAAGAAGTATTCTCGGATGATTGATAAGTGCGCGGGCAATTGCAACTCTCTGCTGCTGACCGCCTGAAAGAAAATCAACTCTCTTCGCACCGTAACCTTTGAGGTTAACAAGCTCAAGCATTTCAAGAACTCTTGTCTTGATTTCTTTTTCGGGAGTTTTCTTCAGTCTGAGACCGAAAGCGATATTTTCAAATACGTTCAAATGTGGGAAAAGTGCGTATTTCTGAAAAACAGTGTTAACCTGTCTTTTGAAAGGAGGCACATTGTTTATCAGTTTCCCGTCGAAGAAGACCTGTCCTTCGTGAGGCTCAATAAAACCGCCGATTATGCGAAGCGTTGTGGTCTTACCGCAGCCGGACGGGCCTAAGAAGGTAATAAATTCCTTGTCGTGGATATCAAGATTGATACCCTTTAAAACCTGCTCATCGTCATAGTTCATAACGATGTCTTTCAGACTAACAATTACACTTTTATCCAATCTTCACACCTCCGCACCGTGTTGCTTTGCGGTGCATTTCCGCCGTGGGAGTTCCCACAGCTAAAACCCTCAAATCCTCGTGCAACATTCAGATTAAGGCAAGGGTGTTTGTATACAATAATCACATTGTATCAAAGTAAGATAATAATACATATTGTGACACAATAATTCAATGATAAAATGGGACTAATATGTTAATAAATATAATATGTAAGAATGAACATATCTGCTTTACAAAACATAAGGGGTGTGATATAATACGAAAGAATAAGATAAACAGGAGATAATAAACAGTATGCTGAATAAATTAAAGGCTTTTTTCTGCACCAAAAACAAGCAGACTGAAATAAACAGGCAGATTGCATCAAAGCTTCATAATATGCACGTCAAGTACATATCCGAAAAGGATGAAAACGGAGTAGATACAATTATCGGCAGGAGCTGTCATATAAATATACTTGGTGAAAAAGGCGACGAGCTGTGTGCAAGCTGCGGTATTCAGACGGTGTTCAGACTTAAGATTGACGAAATGAACATATGGGAGTTTATGAGCCTTGACGGATGTGTTATAAGGTTTACCGATATTGACACAGGCACAGAGCGGAATGTCACCGTTTATTATGACAAGCATCTGACATAAAAGCCTCATTTGTCTAAAAAGAGGAAAGCTCGGCTTCGCCGAGCAGGATGGATTATTTCGCCGTCAAGGCGGCGAGTTACTTTGCGTGAGCAAAGTAACCAAAGTCACGAGGGCTTCGCCCTTCGAACCAGCGCCCGTCAATTAAATTTTCTTTGATGTTGCATCTAAAGTTATGCAAAGTGAGAAAATTTTAAGATTGACGGGCGGTTCTTTGTGCGGATATATATTAACGCAACCGCATTTAAGCCTAAAGTGAAATCAATATCAGGCGTAGTGCTTTGTGCAATTCTTGTTGTCTGTCTGATGTACACCTTTGTCAGTTGCTCGTTCCGATAGTTTTGTTTGTGCCATTTCAAAACTATCTGCTACTAATAAATATTGATATAATCTGATATTTCACTAAAACTTCTTTGTGGCAGTGCAGTTGCACTTATATATGCGCCCATCAATCTCAAAATTTTCTCACTTGGTGAAACTAAAAAATTAATTGGTAAGAAAATTTAATTGATGGGCGCAGGGGTCAAGGGTGCTCCCTTGCGGTTTTTGGGTTCTTTTGTCCGAACAAAAGAACCCAAAAACCGCAATGGCGAAATTTTCTTTCTGCTCCTCGTATTTTCTTCTTGACAAAATCTTGTCACAGTGCTATAATACGCCTCGTGTGCGTAGGATGCACTGTTATTATTACACCTATAGCAGTATGATTTTGACAAGGAGAAATTTCGGGAATGGCACTTGTAAATAAAGCAGCTTCTTTTACAAAAAAGAATATCGTTTTGTGTATAGCAATTGTTGCCGCAGCGGTTACCTCTCTGATAGTTCCGCCTGATGCACAATATCTTGGATACTTTGATTTTAAAACATTAACCTGCCTTTTCTGTGTACTTGCAGTTGTGTGCGCTTTGCGTAATATCAACTTCTTTTACCTGCTGGCGCAGAATATTGTAAATATCTTCAAAACCACAAGAATGTGCGTTCTCGCACTTGTATATATCACATTTATCGGCTCAATGCTTATAGCAAACGATATGGCTCTTCTCACATTTCTTCCTCTCGGATATTTTGTGCTTTCCTCTGCGCATAAAGAGGATATTATGGCA
Organism: Eubacteriales bacterium; assembly: GCA_045653405.1. Taxonomy (GTDB): domain Bacteria; phylum Bacillota; class Clostridia; order Oscillospirales; family CAG-382; genus UMGS882. The sequence continues at coordinate 10,729 of JAZOLW010000066.1, forward strand.
TTTGTGTTCATAATGCAGAATATAGCTGCAAATCTCGGCGGTATGCTGACACCCTTCGGTAATCCTCAGAACCTTTACCTTTATACAAAATACAACATTCCCACAGGCGAGTTTATGTCAATAATGGCTTTTCCCTTTATTTTAGCTATTGGTGTTATCACAATTACCTGCCTTGTTTTTGTCAGAAACGAGCCTCTTACCGTGGAAAAATCCTGCATAAAGCTTCCTAAACTCAAAACAGCAATTTACCTTGCACTGTTTGCGTTTTCAATTATCATTGTGTTCAGATGTGTTCCGTATCAGCTGGGACTTGTAATAATACCTGCTGTTTTGTTACTTTTTGACAGAAAGGCTTTGAAAGATGTGGACTATGCGCTGCTGTTTACCTTTGTTGCTTTTTTTGTGTTTTCAGGTAATATGGCAAGGATTGAAGCTGTACGTGAACTCTTTGAATTTCTTCTCGGAAAAAGCACTCTGCTGTTCAGTATTCTGTCCTGCCAGATTATAAGCAACGTTCCCTCTGCAATTCTTCTTTCTCAATTCACGGAAGATTATACTCATCTTCTGTACGGCGTAAATATAGGTGGAGTGGGAACGCTTATTGCGTCTCTTGCAAGTCTTATAACTTTTAAAGAATATACAAAAGTTAACCCCGGAAAAGGCGGTTATTATGTAAAATGCTTTTCAACAGTAAATTTTTCATTTCTTTTCTTACTTACATTAGCAATGGTGATTACAAAAGTGTGAATGAAAATTTACAAATTTTTCGGATATTTTTTGCTAAAAATGGTAAAAATGTGCAAAAATGAGGAAAATAATACTTGCTTTTTGTTGGATGTTGTGTTATAATACAAATGTTCATAGAAGTAAGCGCAGGCTTACACTAAATACTATTTTACGGAGGATATTTCCAATGAACAAGACAGAACTCGTTGCAGCTATTGCTGAAAAGGCTGGCACATCCAAGAAGGATGCAGAAAAGGTAGTTAACGCTACATTTGAAGTAATCACAGAAGCTATGGCTAAGGGTGACAAGGTTGCTCTCGTAGGTTTTGGCAACTTCGAAGTTAGAGAAAGAGCAGCAAGAGAAGGCAAGAACCTTCACACAGGCGAAAAGATCAAGATCGCAGCTTGCAAGGTTCCCGCATTCAAGGCTGGTAAGGCTCTCAAAGAAGCTGTTAAGTAATAATTTAACATACTCTTTAATCGGACGGTAAACCCGTCCGATTTTTCTTGTTTATGACGTATTTTCTGATGTTGACGGCACAAAATGGACTTGACAAAAACAGCAAATAATGAGATAATTATATGATAATATGTAAAGCTGTGCAGTGATGCAGAACAGGAGATTTATTTATGCAGACAGATTTGTTCGAACAGATAAAAAGAGCAATACCCGAAATGTCAAAAAGCCATAAGCTGATAGCGGGTTATATCCTTGACCACAGCGAAAAAGCGGCATATCTTACAGCAACAAAGCTGGGTGCAAACGTGGGCGTTTCGGAGTCTACGGTTGTCCGTTTTGCAATAGAGCTGGGTTTTGCAGGATACCCTGATTTTCAGAGCGAACTCCAGAAGAGCCTACGTTCCAAACTAACTGCTGTCCAGAGAATTGATGTCGCCGACAATCTTATCGGCGAGCGCAATATTCAGCACTCGGTAATTACATCGGATATAAATAATCTTAAAGCTTCACTGTCAAGTCTTGATGAAGAATCCTTCGATAAGGCTGTTGAAGCAATCTGTGCGGCAAAGAATATCTACATACTCGGCAAACGCTCATCCTATATGCTTGCAGACTTTATGAACCACTATTTCAGATATATTTTCGATAGAGTACATCTCGTAGGTACTAACAGCACAAGCGAAATGTTTGAAGAAATATTCAGAATTTCCGAAGATGATGTGCTTATTGCAATATCCTATCCGAGATATTCAAAGAAAACAAAGAATGCGGCTGAATTTGCAAAACGCAGAGGAGCAAAGGTTATTGCCCTTACAGACAGCGACATAGCTCCCATAACAGAGTATTCGGACATAAAGCTCTTTGCAAGAAGCGATATGGCATCCTTTGTTGACTCCCTTGTTGCACCTCTCAGCATAATCAATGCTCTTATTGTGGCAGTGGGAAGAAAGAACAGAGTAACTCTTGAGCATACCTTCAATGATCTTGAGGACATCTGGCACGAATTTGATGTTTATGAAAGTCCGAGAACCGTAGGCGCCCAGCCTGACGATTCCGGCAAGGATAAAAAACAGTGATGAAAAATATAAGTATTGCAGTTATAGGCGGCGGTGCGGCAGGACTTATGTGCGCGTGTATTGCCGCTGAAAAAGGGGCAGATGTGACGCTGTTTGAAAAGAACAGGTCAGAAAAACAGCTTGCTTCCGAAAAATACTATGACAATGCGTATCTCGGCAAAAAGCTTCTTATCACGGGTAAGGGAAGATGTAATGTAACCAATGCCTGTACCCAAGAGGAATTTATGGCAAGTGTAACCGGCAACAGCAAATTTATGTATGCCGCATTCAATGCTTTTCCTCCCGAAAAAACTATGGAGTTTTTTGAAAGTGCAGGTATTCCGCTGAAAACCGAAAGGGGAAACAGAGTTTTTCCGTTGTCGGACAAATCCATTGATATACTAAGAGCCTTCAAAAACAGACTGAAAGACTCAGGTGTTAAGGTTATCAATCAGAAAATAGTTTCTGTTGAAAAATGCGGAGATGTGTTTTCTGTTTGCGATGGTGAAAAGCATAATTACAGCTTTGATAAGGTTGTTATAGCAACAGGGGGAGTTTCATATCCTCAGACTGGCTCCGACGGAGACGGATATGCTTTTGCGGAAAGTTTCGGACATACCGTTACCGAACTGAAACCATCCCTTGTACCCCTTGAATGTTATAAGGCGGAAATGTGCTCCGATATGGCAGGACTTTCCCTTAAAAATGTAAAGCTGACAGTGACGGATAAGACCAAGAAAAAGGCAGTTTATTCAAATCTCGGAGAAATGCTGTTTACACATTTCGGAATTTCAGGACCGTTGGTACTAAGTGCCTCGGCGCATATGAAAAAATTTGCTCCCGACAAATACAGAGCAGATATAGATATGAAGCCGGCCCTTGATTTGCAGACAGTGGAATCAAAACTTATAAAGCTGTTTGAAAAAGAAAGCAACAAGAATCTTTCAAATGTGCTGTGTGATATGCTCCCAAGGAGTATGACCGAGCCGTTCTGTGAGTATTGCGGTATCTCTCCCGATACAAAGCCAAATTCCATAAACAAGGCGCAGAGAAGAGTAATTGCAGAAGCCTTCAAGTGCTTTTCTCTTGATATATCCTCATTCAGGCCAATAGCCGAAGCCATTGTAACTTCAGGTGGTGTGAATGTTAAGGAAATAAACCCCTCAACTATGGAATCAAAAATTGTACCCGGACTTTATTTTGCCGGCGAAGTGCTTGATGTTGACGCATATACAGGCGGATTCAATCTGCAGATTGCCTTTTCTACGGCATATCTCGCGGCAGTGAACTGTGTAGAATTTTGAACCGAAAGGATGTTATAAATGTTTCACGCAATAGCAATAGACGGACCGTCAGGTTCAGGAAAATCAACCCTCGCAAAGGCTCTTTCAAAGGAGCTTGGATATCTTTATATTGATACGGGTGCTATGTACCGCACAGTAGGACTTTACGCAAAACTCAACGGCATTGAACCGAATGACGAAGAAACAATATCAAAGCATTTTGATAAAATTGATATCTCTCTTGAATGGATTGACGGCTCACAGCATATATTCCTCGGCGGAGAAGACGTTTCGGACAAGATAAGAACTCCCGAAATGTCAATGTATGCGTCTGCTGTTTCTGCTCTTCCTGCAGTGCGTACATTTCTTCTTGACAGACAGAGAAATTTTGCACGCACTCATAATGTAATTATGGACGGCAGAGATATAGGCACCGTTGTGCTTCCCGATGCAGGTGTTAAAATTTTCCTCAAGGCAGACGATAGGAAAAGAGCAGAAAGAAGATATGAAGAACTGCTTCTCAAGGGCGAAAAGGTAACTCTTGAGGAGGTATATAACGATATGGTAACTCGTGACAAGAACGACAGCACAAGAAAAACAGCACCCTGTGTTCCTGCAGAGGATGCGGTTTTCCTTGACAATACACAGTACGAGCCCGAGCAGACTGTAAGAAAGGCGTTGGAGATAATAAATGGAAAAATCGGCACAGACAAATAATAACAAAATTTTTGAAAACCCTATGAGATTATACAGAAGTGTAATAGGTGCTGCTTCCGTGTTGTGCAAACTTATTTTCCGTATGGAAATAAAAGGAGCGGAAAATATGCCCAAAGAAGGAGCCTGCTTTGTATGCGGAAATCATCTTTCCAACTGGGACCCTGTTCTTATGGCAGTTGCAGTAAAACGCCCCGTTCACTTTATGTCTAAGAAAGAGCTGTTCAAAATCCCTGTTCTCAGAAGCATATTAAGAACTGTAGGTGCTTTTCCAATTGACAGAGACGGAGCTGACCTCACTGCGATGAAAACCGCACTCGGTCATATTAAGCACGGTAATCCGCTGGGTATTTTTCCGCAGGGTACGAGGTGTATAGGAAAATCTCCCGAAGAAATCGGAATCAAAAACGGAACCGGTATGCTTGTACATAAGACAGAAGCAACGGTTATCCCCGTTTCAATTTATACTAAAGATTACAGAATAAAGCTTTTCAGAAAGGTGTATGTAACTGTAGGAAAGCCTATAACTCCGGAAGATTACAAGCCCGGAGAAAAAAGTCCTGAAGAGTATCAGAGAATAAGCGACATTATCTTTAATACTATCTGCGGACAGGTAAACGAATCAAAAGAAGAAGCTGAAAGAAAATGAGTAAAAGAAATGTCAGCATAAAGGTTGCCGAAAACTGCGGGTTCTGCTTTGGGGTTCGGCGTGCGGTTGATACGGTTTACAAGCTGAGAAAAAGTACAGATAAAAAAATATATGTTGTGGGAGAGTTAATACACAACGAAACTTTCATAAAGCGCCTTGAAAAAGACGGGGTATACTGCATTAATGAGCAGGATATCGACAGCCTGCTTGAAAGTTGCGAGGATGCAGTGTTTGTAATACGCACTCACGGGGCAACAAAGCAGTTGAACGATAAGCTCCTGTCAAGCGGAAAGCAGATAGTGGATGCAACCTGTCCGTTTGTCAAGCGTATACACAAAATTGTGGAAGAAAACTCACCTGGATGTGACTGTACCATAATAGTCGGTGACAGAAATCACCCCGAAGTCATAGGAATAAGAAGCTATGCCAAAGGGGATACAGAGGTGTGCCTCAACGATGATGAGTGTTCCCAGTTTGTTAACAAATCGACATCAAAAAAACTCGAAAAACCTCTGTTGGTGTCACAAACCACAGGGAATAATGAAAAATATGTAAATTGTCAAAAAATTATAAAAAAACTATATACAAAAGCGAAAATTTTTGATACAATATGTAATGTTACGGAAAATCGACAGAACGAAGTTAAAAATATGGCTGAATGTGCGGATATTATGTGCATAATAGGCTGTACCAAGAGTTCTAATACAAAGAAACTTTATGAAATTGCTTTGGCATACTGTGACAATGTGTTTCTTATGGAAACAGCATCTGATGTGCCTGAAGAAAGCTTCAAAGAGTTATACAGTATGTATGAAAACAAAAGGAAAGACGGCTGTGAGGCCGATTTCACCGTAGGGATTACAGCAGGTGCATCAACACCTGATGATATTATACAGGAGGTAAAAGTCAGAATAGAAGAAATATTCAATTCTGATGAAAAACAAAATGATGGACACATCAATGATTAACGACAGCATGAGCTTTGCAGAAATGCTCGATGCGTCATTCAAAACTCTCAGAACAGGAGAAAGAGTAAAGGGCACAGTAACATCTGTTACACCTACTGAGGTTCACGTAGACCTTGGTATCAAATATACAGGTTTAATTCCGCTTTCCGAACTTACAGATGACCCTACAGCCAAGGCTGAAGATGTAGTTAAGGTTGGCGATGAAATCGACGTAGTTGTAGTAAAGCCCAACGATGCAGAAGGCACAGTAATGCTTTCCAAGAAGAGAATCGATGCAGACAAGAACTGGGAAAACCTCGCTTCTGCTGAACAGAGCGGTGAAGTTCTCACAGGTAAGGTTGTTGAAGCAACAAGAGGCGGCATCGTTATCATCTGTGCATACGGCAAGGTATTTATCCCCGTATCTCAGACAACTCTTCCCAGAAGAGAAGAAGCTTACGAAGAAAAGGATCTTCAGCAGTTCCTCGGCCAGACACTTGAATTCAAGGTAATCGGCGCAGATTCTCACAAGAAGAGAGCAGTTGGTTCTGTAAGAGTAGTTGCTACAGAAAAGAAGAAGGCTGCAGAAGCTAAGTTCTGGGAAACAGCAGAAGTTGGACAGAAGTTCACAGGTAAGGTTAAGTCTCTCACAAGCTACGGCGCATTTGTTGACCTCGGCGCAGTTGACGGTATGGTACATATTACCGAACTGTCCTGGAAGAGAATCAAGAACCCTGCAGAAGTAGTAAGCGTTGGCGAAGAAGTTGACGTATTCATCAAGGCTCTTGACCCCGAAAAGAAGAGAATTTCTCTCGGTCACAGAATGGAAGCAGACAACCCCTGGACAATCCTTTCTGAAAAGTACAATGTAGAAGATGTTGTAGATGTTAAGATCGTTAGCCTTACACCTTTCGGTGCATTTGCTGAAGTTATCCCCGGCATCGACGGTCTTATCCACATTTCTCAGATTTCCAACAAGAAGATTGCAAAGCCTGCTGATGAACTTACAGTTGGCGAAACAGTAACTGCAAAGATTACTGCTATCGACTACGATGCTAAGAAGGTTAGCCTTTCAATCAGAGCTCTTATGGAGCCCGAAACAGTTGAAGAAGCTGTTGAAGAAGTTGCAGAAGCAGTTGAAGCAACAGACGCTGAATAATTTCAGTTATAAATAATAAAAGTTTACAGCCGGAGAGTGTACCCATTCTTCGGCTGTATTTACAATTATGAAAAAAGCAGGGATAAAAATATGTTTATACCGGATTATATGTTTGATACAGTGTACGATATTCCGCTGAATCTTTTTGAAGAAAACGGAATTAAGTGTCTGTTTCTCGATATCGACAATACCCTTGTGCCTTATGAAATAGCAGAGCCGACAGATGCAAATCTCCGATGGTTTGAAAGCCTAAAGAAAATGGGAATAAAACTGTTTTTCGTTTCAAACAATCATCTCCCCAGAGTTGAAAAATATGCTGAAAAGCTTGACATTCCATACGAAGCGGATGCAGGCAAACCCTTTGTTAAAAAATACAGAAAGCTTGCCGCTGAAAATGGCATTAATCTTAAAGAAAGTGCCTGCGTAGGTGACCAGATTTTCACTGATGTGCTTGCGGCGGATTTGCTGGGAGTAAAGAGTTTTCTTGTTCTTCCCATACACGACCTTACAACAAAGTTCAACAGATTTAAAAGACTTTGCGAAAAACCCTTTGTAAAGGCATACAGAAAAAGAGAACAGAAAAGAGTACATACCATAAACGAAGGGAATGATAAATAATGAGTAACCGTGCATTATTCGGACCGGGAGGTAACTCCGACAGTTTCCACGCTGCAGGCAAAAAGAGTTCACTTGAGGCGCCTGCCTGGGTAAAAGAATTCGGTCTTGATGCCTATGAATATGAGGCAGGCAGAGGAGTACCTGCAGGTGTTGATAATTTTATAAAGCTTGGCGTTGCGGCAAAGGAAGCAGGTATCAAGCTCTCAATTCACGCACCTTATTTCATTTCACTGTCATCCCTTGAAGAAGAAAAAAGGCTGGGAAGTGCAAGATATATTATAGACAGTGCCAAGGCGCTTTCTCTTATGGGAGGCGAAACAATGGTAATTCACGCAGGCTCCTGTGCAAAAATTGAAAGAACCCTTGCTGTTGAATATGCCAAGGGCGCACTTCTTCACGCACTGTCAAGACTTAATGAACTTGGACTTTACGGACTGAAATTGGGAATTGAAACAATGGGCAAAGTAAACCAGCTTGGTACACTTGATGAAGTGCTTGAGCTTTGCACCCTTGACAGCACCGTTGTGCCGGTTGTGGACTTCGGACATATGCACGCAAGAGAGCAGGGCGGAGTGTTTATGAAGCCTGACGATTATAAGCGTATTTTTGATGAAATTGCAAAGAGAAAGAATCCCGAAGCGGCACAGAATCTCCACTGCCATTTTTCAAAAATCGAGCATACCAAAGGCGGAGAAAAAAGACATCTCACTTTTGAGGATAATGTTTACGGCCCCGATTTTGAGCCTCTTATGAAAGCAATTTCCGATTTAGGTGTAACACCTACAATTATTTGCGAATCAGACGGAACACAGGCAGAGGATGCCCTCAGTATGAAAACCGAATATCTCAAACTGAAAGGCTTGAAGTAACTTTGAATAATTTTGAAAGAATAAAGGCGGCAACTGACAAAGAATTTGATGCGGTTTTGCTTGTTTCCCCAATAAACAGAAGATATATTACAAATTTCAGGTCAAGTGCGGGATATGTTGTCATAAAGCCCGATAAAACTTATTTCATCACCGATTCCAGATACTTTTTTGCGGCAAAGGAGAAATGCACCGAGGCGGAGGTTATACTCCAGAACAAGGTGTATAATCAGCTCAATGACCTGCTTTGCAGATGCAAAAAAGTGCTTATCGAGGAAAAATATCTCACTGTTGCAGATTTTGAAAGTTTTAAAGAAAAGCTTTGCGACTATGAGCTGGTAACAGGCGCTTCGGAGGCTGTTGAAAAGCTGCGTGCTGTCAAAAGCGATGCAGAACTCAGCAAAATAATAAAAGCGCAGGAGATAACCGACAAGGCATTTACCCATATCGTGAACCGGCTTTCCGATAATATGGGTAAGAATACTGTTACGGAAGCCGATGTTGCATTGGAGCTTGAATATTTTATGCGTAAAAACGGTGCAGACGGAATTGCTTTTGATACCATTGCAGTGTCAGGAGCAAAATCGTCTATGCCACACGGTGTACCCGAAAACATTCCGTTGTCAAAAGGTTTTCTGACTATGGATTTCGGAGCAAGCTTTGACGGATACTGTTCAGATATGACAAGAACAATCTGCATAGGCAAGCCCACGCAGGAAATGATAAAGGTGTACGACACCGTACTTAATGCACAGCTTCTTTCTCTTGAAGCAATAAGTGCAGGCAAGTCAGGCAAAGAAATATATGCTGTTGCAAGGGATTTCATTTATTCAAGCGGATATGAGGGAAGATTTGGTCATTCCTTGGGCCATTCTCTTGGTCTTGAGATACACGAAAGCCCCAACTTCTCGCCGTCATATGAGGGTATTATTCCTGAAAGAGCAGTGCTCAGTGTTGAGCCGGGCATATATATTGACGGAGAATTCGGCGTAAGAATTGAAGATATTGTAAACATTACTGCTTCAGGGTGTGAAAATCTGACAAAAAGCGGTAAAGAATTGATAGTTTTGTAAAAAAAGCTATTGCAAAAGACATTTTTTTGTGGTATAATGAATCAGTAAAATTTTGCTAATAATTTTTGGAGGATCATATTATGGTTACAGCAGGAGATTTCAGAAACGGTCTTACTTTCGATATGGACGGCAGCGTTATGCAGATTATCGAATTCCAGCACGTAAAACCCGGTAAGGGCGCAGCTTTCGTAAGAACAAAGCTTCGTAATGTTATCACAGGTGCTGTTGTTGAAAAGACCTTCAACCCCACAGACAAGTACCCCACAGCTCTCGTTGAAAGAAAGGAAATGCAGTACCTTTACAGCGACGGCGAACTCTACTACTTTATGGATATGGATTCTTACGAACAGCTTCCCGTTGACGGAAGCAAGCTTGGCGACAACTTCAAGTTCGTTAAGGAAGAAATGATGTGTAAGATTATGTCCTACAAGGGCAACGTATTCGGAGTTGAACCTCCTATGTTCGTTGAACTCGTAGTTACAGAAACAGAACCCGGCTTCAAGGGTGATACTGCAACAGGTGCTTCCAAGCCCGCAACTCTTGAAACAGGCGCAACAATCAAGGTTCCGTTGTTTGTAGATATCGGCGACAAGCTCAAGATTGACACAAGAACAGGCGAATACCTCGAAAGAGCGTAAGTTTAGATAATCCCGACTATTAAGAAAGGCGGATTTAATTATGGAAATCAATGAAAAGGTATCCCACCTCAAGGGACTTATCGAAGGTATGGAATACGACCTTACAACAAAGGAAGGCAAAATCATTTCCGAAATTCTTGACATTCTTTCCGATATGGCTGATGAAATAGCTTGCCTCGGTGAAGATGTAGAAACTCTTTATGATTATGCTGATGAACTCGATGCAGACCTCGGCGAAGTTGAAACAGAGCTTTACGGCGATTTCGATGACGACGATTACTGCTGCGATTGTGAAGAATACGACGACTGCGAATGTGACGGCGACTGTGCAAGTTGCGGAGACGACGCAGAATAATTCAGACAACAAAAGTGAAGGACACCGCTTGGCGGTGTCCTTTTTGCTTATTGAGGAGAACTCTTGTTTGTAATTTTTCTGTATTTTACCTCATCACCCTCAAGATATGCCTCGACAGTATCTCCGGACTTGATTTTTTCTTCAAGCATCTCAACAGATAAACTGTCCTCGATTTTTCTCTGCATAGCACGGCGCAGGGGTCTGGCCCCGTAAACAGGGTCAAATCCTGCCTTTGCGAGGTAGCTTACAACATCGTCACCAAAGGAAATGTTTATATTCATACCCTCAATTCGCTTTTTGATTTCACCCAGCATAAGAACAGCAATTTTCTTTATATCCTCGTCACTCAGTTTTCTGAAAACAACTATTTCGTCAAGTCGGTTGAGAAATTCAGGTCTGAATGAGCGCTTGAGCGCTTCGTTTACAGCCTTTACATTTTTGTCCTGCTCTGCATCGGCAGAGGGTTTGCTTTCGGTGAATCCAAGGGATTTAGGCTCTGCTACAGCTCCTGAGCCGAGGTTTGAAGTCATAATGATTACAGTGTTCTTGAAATCTACAACTCTGCCGTGAGAGTCGGTGAGCCTGCCGTCTTCAAGAATCTGAAGCAAGATGTTGAATACATCAGGGTGTGCCTTTTCGATTTCATCAAACAGCACAACGGAATAAGGATTTCTTCTTATCTTCTCAGTAAGCTGACCTGCCTCATCGTATCCCACATATCCGGGAGGGGAGCCGATGAGCTTTGATACGCTGTGTTTTTCCATATATTCAGACATATCAATTCTGATAATTGCGTTTTCACTTCCGAAAAGTGTGTCGGCAAGAGCCTTTGAAAGCTCGGTTTTACCAACGCCTGTAGGACCGCAGAATATAAATGAGCCTTGCGGACGCTTGGGGTCTTTAAGTCCCGTTCTGCCGCGGCGGATTGCTCTCGATACAACACTTACCGCATCATCCTGACCGATAACCCGACCTTTTAAAATCTCGTCGAGTTTTAACAGCTTTTCGCTTTCTTCCTTTTCCAGCTTTGTTACGGGAATCTTTGTCCAAAGCGTTACAATATCTGCAATGTCTTCTTCAACGATTGACGGCATATTTGAACCGCTTGTTGTGTTTTTCCAATCGTTCTTTTTGTTTTCAAGTTCTTCAGTGAGTGCCTTTTCGGTATTTCTCAGTTCAGCCGCTTTCTCAAATTCCTGATTGCGCACAGCTTCCTCTTTGTCGGCTTTAATCTTTTTGATTTTGTCTTCAAGCTCACGCAAATCGGGGGGAGCTGTTATCTGGGAAATTCTTTTTTTGGAAGCCGCTTCGTCCACAAGGTCAATTGCCTTGTCGGGAAGAAAACGGTCGCTTATATATCTTGAAGAAAGGTTGACAGCCGCTTCAATTGCTTCATCAGTAATTTTTATCTTGTGATGCGCTTCATATTTGCTTCTTAAACCCTTGAGTATAAGAATTGCTTCCTCTTTTGTGGGTTCGCCTACATTTACAGACTGAAAACGTCTTTCAAGTGCCGCATCCTTTTCGATATACTTTCTGTATTCGTCAATGGTGGTAGCACCGATAACCTGAATTTCACCTCGTGCAAGGGCAGGCTTTAGAATATTTGCGGCATCAACAGCACCCTCTGCGCTTCCTGCACCCACGATTGTGTGAATTTCGTCAATAAAAAGTATTATGTCCTTTGCCTTTTTAACTTCATCCATAACACTTTTTATGCGTTCCTCAAATTCGCCCCTGTATTTTGCGCCGGCAATCATTCCCGAAAGGTCAAGCGTTACCACTCTTTTCCCCGCAATACTTTCGGGAACATTTCCTTCAATAACTTTCTGTGCAAGACCTTCAACAACTGCGGTTTTTCCCACACCCGGCTCGCCGATAAGACAAGGGTTATTCTTTGTTCTGCGTGAGAGTATCTGAATTACTCTCTGCATTTCGGTATCTCTGCCGATAACGGGGTCGACAGCACCCTCACGGGCAAGTTTGGTGAGGTCTGTACCGTACTGGTTAAGGGTAGGGGTGTCCTTGAACGAACCGCCTGACTTTGACGATGTGCCGTTTGAAGATGCTCCCTTTGCGCTCATTTCGCTGACTGCCTGTTCACCGCCTGTCATAACGGAAAAGGTTTCGTTTGTCAACTCTCCTATGTTGACGCCTTCTTTTTTCAGCAATCTTATTGCCATACTGTCGCGCTGTTCAAGAAGAGCCGCAAGAAGATGCTCTGTTCCTACAAAGCTCTGACCTGTGCGCCCTGCAAGAACGGCGGAGCTTTCAATAATGCCGTTAAACCTGGGAGTAGCTTCGGGAATCAAATCCCCGAGAGGTTCTCCCACACCTATTTCTTCGGCAACTGACTCAAAAATTTTCTGATAGGTTACACCCTTTGCATTCATCAGCTTTGAAGCAACAGACGTTGTTCCGAGAAGCCCCATTAGGATGTGTTCACTGCCTATATATGTGTGTCCCAGCTTTTTCGCCGAGTTTATTGCGGCATTGATTGCGTTTGCCGCGTTTTCAGTAAATCTGTTGTTCAATCATATCAGTCCTTCCGTGTGAACTCAGTTTTATGTTACGAAAGCTGTCCCCTTATGTAGCTTGCTCTGTAGATATCCCTTTTTTCGGGAGTTGTCCCATCGGGAAATCTCTCACTGATGTGAGCAGGCATTATTTCAAATAACAGCTTTACAAGATTGATGTTCTTACATTCGGGAATTATTCCGCATACAGCACCAAGGCGCACATTGGATATAAGTCTTGCCGCTTCGGATGTATCAAGCTTTCTTGCAAATTTAAGTGTGCCGTATGAGCGCCACAGCTTGTCGGCAAGATTGCTGTCGTCTCTCTGCATCATATTGCTTCGTAAATCCCGTTCTTTTGAAATTATCTGGTTTACTGCATTTTTTAACTTTTCGATTGCATCGGTTTCGGAAATTCCGAGAGTTACCTGGTTTGAAAGCTGATACATACAGGCAGTTCCGTCACTGCCCTCACCGTATATTCCTCTTACGGTAAGTCCGATTTTGGTCATAAGCCCGGAAAGGTTTTTGATGTATCCGTAAGCGCACATTGCAGGTAGATGCAGCATTACAGATGCACGAAGCCCCGTTCCTAAATTTGTGGGGCAGGCAGTGAGATATCCGAGATTGTCGTCAAAAGCAACCGATATATTTTTTGAAAGAGCCTCATCAGCCTTTTTTGCCGTTTCATATGCCTTATCAAGTTCAAACCCAGAATACAGTGCCTGAATTCTTACATGGTCTTCTTCGTTTACCATTATTGCAAGCTCTCCGTTTTCGTCCGTGAGAAGCACCTTTTCGAGAGGGGAGTCAGCACAGAAATCAGGAGAAATTATGTGGTCTTCAACAAGTACATTTTTATTTGCGCTTACAGAATTTATATTTGTTGCTTCAAGAGGGATGTCAAGATTTCCCGTAAGCGCCGCAGTGACTTTTTCCGCTACAAGCAATGATGCTGAGTGGTTAAGCTTTGAAGTAAAAGGGAATTCGTCAAGGTTTCTTGCAAGGCGAACTCTTGAACTTATAACTATATCGTGACCGTTTCCGGCCTTATCATACCATTTCACTTAAATCATTCCTTTTCTATGTCGTATAAGACTATTCTTCGTTGTCAAGTTCCTTGATTTTGTCTCTGTATTCAGCCGCTTTTTCGTATTCCTGATCTTCTACGGCTTTTTTCAGCAGTGCTTCGTATTCGGAACGCTTGTCCTGCTTGGTTTTATGAATTGCTCTGCCCTCGGGTATTCTTCCTGTGTGCTTTGTGTTTCCGTGGAGCTTCTGCAGAGTGGGGGATATGGCGTCCTTAAAAGTAACATAGCATTTTGCGCATCCTGCCTTACCGCCCTGCATAAATTCGTGAAGCCTCATGCCGCAGAATGGACACACAGCAGACTCTTGTATGGACTTTGAAGGAGAACCCTTGAACATTCCTCCGATAAGCTCACCAAGCATTGTTTCGCTGTGGTCAAAAAGGCTGTCGGAAAAACCGAAGGAACCAAATATCTTGTTGCTGTCATCTACAAGCCCCGAATTTTGTGCACATTCGTGGCAGAGATGCTTTTCAGATATATTACCGTTATCGTTTGATGTATAGTGAAATGTTGCCTGTTTTTTACCGCAAGACTGACAAAGCATTATGTATCATCCTTTCTTTGCTTTAATCCTTGTTTGAACGGATTGTAAGAATTATAGACCTTAAAATATCAGCACGCACTGCGTCGCGAAGTCCTCTCGGGCAAACACCCAGTGCTCTGTCTGATACCGATGAATATATGTACTGCAATTCCCGTTCTGTTATAATTCTGTTTTCATACAGAGAGATAAGAACCGCTTTTGCACTCATTACATCAATAGAATCGCCAATTGCCGCAAAAGTATGCATAAGCAGGGCGTCTGTTCCGTCAAAGTTTACCTTGGTAATCTTTACAAAGCCACCGCCTCCGCGTCTGCTTTCAACTATATATCCTCTGTTGGAGTTGAATCGGGAGGTTATGACGTAATTTATCTGGCTGGGAACACATCCCACACTGTTTGCAAGCTTGTTTCTCTGTAGCTCCAGCTCTCCGCCGTTTTCTTCGAGCATCTGTTCTATAATCGCCGCTATTTGTTCTGTAAGAGGATTTCCCATTTTTATCATCCTTTCTTTGCAGAGAATCTTTGACTTTCCCTGACCTTGATTAAATTATAAGCCGAAAGTCAAAGAAAGTCAAACAATACGAAAGTCAAAGAAAGTCAAACTTTGACCTGTTTAAAGAAATTAACTCTGCTTTTCTCGTTTTTTCTCACTGTTTTTAGGCTTTGCTTGATTTTTCACCCTTTTGGGTGCGTGCGGAATAAGACTGCTCTGTACGTTTTCGGGAGCAGGATAGAGGTTGTCGTAAAAATCGGGAATGGTGCGGATGTCATCACCTTCAAGGGGAGAGTATGGGGGAATGCCATACTTTTTTGAGTTCATAAAATCAGCCTCCGAATCATAAATAATAGTCAAAACTAAAAAGAAATTTTGTAAAAACTTTAAATTTTTAAAATCCTCTTTATTATTTTTCCTATGTATGCTATACTTATACCAAAGGCTTAACGAAAGGATTGAATTTCAGTGGCACAGTACCGTGATAGCGAAACGAATGCAAGAGAAAGAGCCATATATGAACAGCGCCGTCGCCGTGAAAAGCAGATGAGAAAAAAGAGAAGGGAAAAAATGATTGCTTATGCATCAAGAATAGTACTTCTTGCCCTTATTTCATCAGTTTTGTTCGGTATAGTGCTTACTTGTGCTCTCGCTTATGACTTTTCCAGAACTCCGGAAAAATATGAATATACACTTGATATAACCCTTAACGGAGAAAAGGTTAAAGGCGGGTATAACATAAAGACATCAGACAATACCTGCTATGTGTCTCTCGGCAGTGTTGCCAAGCTTACAAACTGCAAAATTATGGGTGATGTAAATGTTATGTCGGCAGTTTTTGATGACAATAACTCTGTTTCATTTTATATCGACACACCAGTATATTCAGTAAACGGAATTTCGAGAACTATGGATAAACCTTCGTTTTTCTCAGGCATTGACGGAGATGTGTATATACCCGTAGATTTCTTTAACGGCACTTTTGAAGGCATTGAACTTTCCGGTGAAAAGAAAGGAAACAGAATAGATTACACACTCAGCATAACAGACGGATTTGCTCCTGTGTTCGGTAATGTTTCACCGGTAAGCATTCCTGCTGAACTGAAGAATAACAGCAAGTTTATTGTTCCTGCTAACAAATTTGTTGCAGACCTTTCGGCATATGAAAAATATATGAATCCCGAAAACAGGGACGAATATATTACACTTATAAACACATCGCACCCTCTTGGTGAAAACTATATCCCCGATGACCTCATAGATATTTCCTATACAAGAAACGACAGAAAAGCAGTGCAGATGCGTGAATATGCCGCAAAAGCACTTGATGCTATGTTTATCGAGATGAAGGCAAACGGATTCACCGATGTGTCGGTTACAAGTGCGTATCGCTCATATGACTATCAGCAACAGCTTTTCAACAATTCCCTTAACACTTTTAAGCAGTCATATGACTACGATACAGCATATGCAAAAACAGCGGCACAAATTGCAATTCCGGGAACAAGCGAGCATCAGAGCGGACTTTGTGCAGACCTGCATAACCTGCCGTCAGCATCCCAGCGTTTTGAAGCGGAGGAGGCATATAAGTGGCTTTATACCCACTGTGCAGACTTTGGCTTTATCTTGAGATTCCCAAAGGATAAGAGCGATATCACAGGCATAATATTCGAGCCGTGGCATTACAGATATGTGGGAAGATACCACGCACAGAAGATAATGAAAAGCGGTTTGTGTCTTGAGGAATACTGTGAGCAGAATGGATTAGGAATGTAGTTGGTTCTTCGCTTTATGTTAGCATAAAAGACGGAAAATATTTGTCGCATTTTGAAAACTGTACCATAATTTCAGAAGCACACGCTTTTTCAAACGGGTGCTTCTGGTAAAAAGAAAACCCGCCATAGTTGAAATGGTAAAATACAAGGTAGACACATGGAAAACCACCATGTATCCACCTTGTTTCTTTATGTGTTAAAATATATGTGAGGTGAAGCGAAAATAAAAAAAGACAAAAGCAGCTAATAATAAATTTCTCATTTTTTTGGACTACTCAACATTGAATAGTCCAGCATTCCTTTTATTTAATTTTCTCTGCCTCGGCCAGCATATTCTCAATAAATATCCCATATCCACGTGTTGGATCATTCACAAATACGTGTGTAACTGCTCCAACTAACTTCCCGTTTTGAACTATTGGGCTGCCACTCATTCCCTGAACAATTCCTCCTGTGAGTGAAAGAAGCTCAGAGTCTGTTATCTCCACAACAAAGCACTTTGTTCCATCTGAACGGCGGTCAACTTTGGACAACTCGACAGTGTATTCTTTGACACCTTTTCCGTCGGGATTTGAACGTATTGACGCTTGTCCTTCGGTCACTTCGTTTCGGGATGCAACGGGAAGGGAAGGAGGTAATCTGTCGGGTGCTCTGTCAAGTATGCCATACACACCTGCACGGGTATTTCCCGTAAGAGCTCCCTGCTTTTCGTAGGAGAATACACCTTTCAATTCTCCCGGCTGTCCCGGTTTTCCGGGTACCACTTCAGTAATATCCACATCTACAACAGTCCCCCTCAGAAGCGGCATAAGTTCTCCTGTGACAATGTCGCAAATCCCGTGCCCGAGACCCATAAAATATCCGTTTTCGGGGTTGTAGCAGGTTATTGTTCCGATACCTGCAGTGCTGTCGCGCACCCATATTCCTGTTTTGTATTTTTTATCGGTAACCGACATTACGGGATTCAGTTCGCATTCATATTCTTTTCCGTTTCTTGTGTATTGGATAAACAAGGGCTTTCCAGAACATTCCTCAACAATTTCAGCAAGAGATTCCACTGTATTTACTTCTGTTCCGTTTACTTTGGTGATTATATCATTTTTGTATATTCCCGCTTTTTCCGCGGGACTTATGAATCCCTCGTTACTCTCGATTTCTGTAGTTCCTATTACTATTACACCCTTAGTAAAAAACTTGATTCCGAATACATCTCCGACAGGGCAGAGTTTCAGATCGTGTACAACGTCAACGCTTACATTTTTTATGGGAATTGCACCGAAAAGCTTCGCTTTTGCAGTGTAGCTTCCTGCTTCAACTTGCTGCGCTACGCCCCAAACAGGGGAGGAGGACTCCCCGAAATATGTGAATTTATCGGGGATTGCCCGTGTTGCTGCACATACTACCGCAATATATATTGCAGCAATGTAAACAGCACAGTTTTTTATTACTTTTCTGATTGTTGACCTTGTTTTATTATCGGTATTTTTCATTGTCTTTTCCATCCGTTTCTGTTGCATTTCCGCCTGCGTAAATTACGTCGGCGCTTTCCTTAAATAATATTTGATGTACGGTTAATTTGTATGTACCCCAAAAAATTAACGGAGTGACAGATATTGTTTTTTTGACTTTTTAATAAAGACTTTTTCAGTATTATTCTTGCCGCTGTTTCTGAAATAAATACTTATAAAACTTATATAAACCGTACTCACTGATATAATATCTTCCAAAATTGGTATATTTAAAATAAAATCTGGAATAGTGACCGTTATAATTGATGAAGTTATTTGAATTTTATTTCTGTCAAATAAACTTGGATATGTCTCTGAAGTTGCGAAATCTCATCTCTTAAAAATGTTTTCATTTCTTTTCATAAAAAAGAAACCACGACACTTGAATTCAAAAAGAAAAGGTGCTATAATTCTATAGTAACAATTTTTGCGAAGCAAAGGAGAAAACTATGTCAAAAACAGTTGTACTTGCAGAAAAACCGTCAGTGGGCAGAGAACTTGCAAAGGTGCTTGGATGCAGAATTAAAGGTGACGGATGCTTAATTGGCGATAAGTATATCGTAACCTGGGCACTGGGACACCTTGTAACACTTGCAGACCCCGAACAGTACGATGAAAAGTATAAAAGATGGTCAATGGAAACACTCCCCATGCTTCCCGAAAAAACAGAACTGTGTGTGATTCCCGAAACAAAAAAGCAGTATTCTGCAGTCAAAAAGCTTATAAAGGATAAAGAAACCGACTGCGTTGTAATTGCAACCGACGCAGGTCGCGAGGGTGAACTTGTAGCACGCTGGATTCTTGAAAAAGCAGGGTATAAAGGTGCTGTCAAAAGACTCTGGATTTCTTCCCAGACAGAAAAAGCTATAAAGGAAGGCTTTGCAAAGCTGAAAGACGGCAAAGAGTATGTAAATCTTGCCAATGCTGCAAAAGCAAGAGCAGAAGCTGACTGGCTTGTAGGACTTAACGTAACAAGAGCGCTGACCTGCCGTCATAACGCACAGCTCTCAGCGGGACGTGTACAAACACCAACCCTTGCGTTGATTGTCAACCGTGAGCAGGAAATAAAGGACTTCAAATCCAAGGAATATTTCAATGTTCACGCAGACTTCGGCACATTTTCCGCCCTGTGGAAAAACGATAAGAACCTCTCTGCCATCAGCGATATAAATAAGGCAAATGAACTGTGTGCAAAGGTAAAAGATAAAGATTTTAAGGTTGTGGAGGTTACCAAAACCCTTAAGAAAAAGCCGTCGCCTATGCTCTATGACCTGACAGAGCTCCAGAGAGATGCCAATAAGATGTATAAGATGTCCCCCAAGGAAACTCTCAATATTATGCAGAGACTTTATGAATATCACAAGGCACTCACATACCCGAGAACCGACTCAAGATATCTTTCTGACGATATTGTTCCCACACTGCCCGAAAGACTTAAAGCAATGAGAACAGGCTCACTGTCAGCACCCGTAAATGACGTTATCCGTTCAGGCAGAAGCATTGCCAAAGCGTGTGTAAATAATGCAAAAGTGTCTGACCACCACGCAATTATTCCCACCGAACAAGCTCCCGACTTTTCTTCATTCTCAACAGACGAAAAGAAAATATATCTGCTTGTTGCGATGCGTTTTTTGTGCTGTTTCTGTGAGGACTATACCTATAATCAGGTAAAAGCAGTGCTGGAATGTAACGGAGAACGATTCTTTGCAACAGGAAATACCGTTGTCAATGAGGGCTGGAAAAAGATAAGTATTTCAAATGACGACGAGGACGACGAAGACAGCGCACCTGATGCATCGGAGCAGAAGAATCTGCCCGAAATGAAAAACGGCGATGTATATAAGTGCAAAAAGACAGTGATAAAATCACTCAAAACCTCACCGCCCTCAAGATATACCGAAGCATCTTTGCTCTCGGCAATGGAAAATCCCTCAAAATATATTACGGATAAGGCTATGAAGGAATACATAGGCGGAGGACTCGGTACACCTGCAACAAGAGCCGATATTATTGAAAAGCTGTACTCTACTTTTTATATTGAAAAGAAAGACAATGTGATTTATCCCACTGCGAAAGGAATGCAGATTATTAAAATTGTTCCTCCCGAACTGAAAGAGCCTCTGCTCACTGCAAAATGGGAAATGCGCCTTGAAGCAATTTCCAAGGGAAATGCAAAAAAAGACGAATTCATTGATGAAATGAAAAAGTATGCAGGCGACCTTGTAAAAACAGTTTCAAACAGTGATGTTCAGTATGTCCACGAAAATGTGACAAGAACTCCCTGTCCCGTGTGCGGAAAGTTTATGCTTGAAGTAAACGGCGAAAAAGGTAAGATGCTTGTGTGTCAGGACAGAGACTGCGGATACAGGGAGAGCCTTTCAATTACAACAAATGCAAGATGTCCCGAATGTCACAAAACACTTGAACTGCGCGGGAAAGATGATAAGCGTATATTTGTGTGCAAGTGCGGTTTCAAGCAGAAGTATGAGATTTTCTCCGCACAGAAAAAAGAGAAGTCAAATACTGCAAATAAGCACTATGTAAATGCTTTCCTCAAAAATCAGAATAAGAAAGAAGAAAAGACTGAGAGTGCATTTGCGGCAGCACTTAAGGCGGCGCTTGAAGAAAAGAAATAATTTAATATTTTAGTTTGCGAAAGTACTTTACAAAACTAAAATAATTTGCTACAATAAAGTGATAAAGAATTATAACTTTGCAGGAAGTGATATATATGAACGAAAAGCTGAAAAGTCCCGACGTAAATAACCTGTTCAATGCAATACTTGCCCTTGAGAATATCGAGGAATGTTATGCATTATTTGAAGATTTGTGTACCGTTGCGGAAATCAAGGAAATGGCAAAAAGACTGAAAGCGGCAAAGATGCTGTCTGACGGAGCAAAGTACACTGAAATTTCCGAAATAACGGGGCTTTCAACTGCAACAATCAGCAGAGTAAACCGTTGCCTTAAGTACGGCTCTGACGGTTATGCAAAACTCCTTGAGAGGATAGAATATGAGCAGTGAGGGATACGGAAGATATCTGTCACAGACATATGACCTGCTGAATTCTGAAATAGACTACCGTGAGTGGGCAGATTTTTACGAAAAGTGCTTTGAAAAATATGCAAAGACAAAAGTTAAAAATGTCTGCGAAATGGCGTGCGGCTCGGGAGAACTGGCTCTTGAACTCAAGAAAAGGGGATATTCCGTTACTGCATTTGATTTGTCGGAGGATATGCTTACCTATGCCGACAAAAAAGCACAGGATAACGGTGTTACGGATATCAGATTCACAAAGCAGGATATGAGATCGTTCAAGGTTTATACCAGAGCGCAGGGTATAATCTGTATGCTGGACAGTATAAACTGCCTTGGCGATTCTGCAGCTGTACGGGATGCCTTTGAGAGCGCGAATGAAGCCCTTGATGACGGCGGAGTGTTTGTGTTTGATGTAAATTCAAAGCATAAATTTGAAAACGTGTACTCTGATAATGCCTATATACTTGAGGATGAGAGTGTTCTTCTTGCGTGGCAGAATTTCTATAACAAAAAGAGCAAGAAGTGCGACCTGTACCTCACATTCTTTCTTGAAGACGAGGATGGCAGATATACAAGAGTGGATGAGCATATAAAGCAAAAGATGCATACAGTCAGAACTCTTGACAAACTGCTTGCAGAGGCAGGCTTTACCGTTGAAGCACGTGTCGGCGGATTTGATTTCTGTGAAGCAGACGAGAACACCGACGACAGAATATATTATATTTGTACAAAATCAGAGCGCTGATGTTTTTGCATCTGCGCTTTGAAACGTATGACGAAAGGATAAACTATGCTTGGCAATACAATAACCAGAGCAATGACAAAGTGCGGAAGCGCAAGAATTATTGTTATAAATTCAAAAGAAATGGTAAATGATGCCATAAATTATCATAATCTTTCACCTACAGCTGCGGCAGCTCTCGGAAGAACTCTTACCGCAGCATCTATGATTGGTGTAATGCTTAAAAATAAGCAGGATACTGTTACAGTGTCCTTCAACGGCGACGGTGTTTGCGGAAAGATTCTCGCAGTTTCCGATTATTACGGAAACACAAAGGGCTTTGTGCAGTACCCTCAGGC
>JAZOLW010000067.1:0-11863 GCA_045653405.1 Eubacteriales bacterium
ACAGATGCTGATTTTATAATCAAGGTGTACAGAAAAATTGAAAGTGAAAACGAATAAGGAACATATATTTCCAGTTTTTCGTCATATATGTGTAATCTTTATACAGAAAGGATGAATTTTATGAAAAAATTACTTTCCGCATTGCTGACGGTATGCATAGCGCTCTCCGTACTTTCACCCTTTGTATCGGCATCTGAAATTATGCTTATTGAGGAGCCTATAACATCAAGCGCACCTGCAAAGGCTAACACCAACGAGCCTACAACAGAAGAACTTGAAAGAATAATAAAAATTGTAAAGCCTAAGCTTGACGTTCCCGAAGAATGTAAAGGCTTTGACTGGAACTATAATTCTCCCACATATTACAGCACAGCTTCCTGGAGGCTTACCTGGTTTAACGATGAATACACCAAGGAAGTGACTGTTTCCTGCGATGCAGACGGAAATATACTCTCCTACTCTCTTTATGAGTTTGATAGCAAGAGAACGATAGCTCTTCCCGAATACTCCAAGGCAGAACTTGAAAAGACGGCATTTGCTTTTCTGCAGAAGCTCTGCCCCGATGCATCAAAGAGTATGGTGCTTGAAAAATCTTATGCATCAAGCCTTTATTCACAGAACTTTATATATCAGTATGTGAGATATGAAAACGGTGTTATCGTTCCCGACAACACCGCGTCTGTAAATGTAAACTACATAACAGGCAAGCCTGTTTCACTCAATTGCAACTTCAATTACGCAGTGGATTTTAGTGACGCAAATGTAATCGATGCCGAAACTGCAAAGAAAGCTCTTGAAGAAAACCAGACTATGACACTGTCATACAGACTGAAGAACGAATACGACGAAAACGGCAAGCTCACGGCAAGAAAGGCATATCTTGTTTACACACCCGATATTTCCTATCTTTCCGTCGATGCAGTAACGGGAAAAGTATATACAGAACGCAACACATGGACTGTTGCAAACAACAGAAACGAAGTGGGTGCGTCCGGAACACTTAACGGAAAGTTTGAATCCGCCGAATCCGATTCGGCAATGGGAGAATCAGAGTATCAGCTTTCTGAAGAAGAGCTTGCACAGCTTACCGTTCTTGAAAATCTTATCACAAGACAGCAGGCTATAGACAAGGTGCTGAAAAACGAATATCTTTATATAAATACAAAAGCTACGGCCGTTGAAGCTCAGCTTGTTCAGAAAACAAGTCATTTATACGGTGCTTCAGATGAAGAAAATAAAGATTTATATATGTGGAACCTGTACTTCTCCGCTCCTTACGAAGAAAGCAAGAACGTATATTTTAACCCCTATATGAACGCAGTAATTGATGCACAGACGGGAGATATCGTTTCTTTCAGTGCAAACGTTCCCGGCTACGGCTACTATTCAAACAACAATATCCTTGAAGAAATTCCCGAAAACAAGTTTACCAAAGAACAGGCAGAAGATGTATTTACAGAATTTGCAAATACTGTTGTTCCCGAAATGGTAAAGAATACAAGAGTTTCCTACGTGAATGACACTGTAATTATTAACTACACAGGAGAAGACCGCAATCCCCTTTACAGAAGCGCAGGCGTTAATCTTGTAAGAGTAAACGAAGGCGTTGACTTCACATACAACAACATTTCAGGTGAAGTTGACAGAGTGACAGGCAAAGTAACACGTTTTTCATACACCTGGTATGACGATGTTGTTTTTGAATCTCCCAAAGATGCAATTTCAGCGGAAGAAGCATACAGGGTGCTTCTTGATTCCGACGGATTTGGCCTTAACTATGAAATCAACAGCGACTACACCTACAAACAGTATCTTGCAGACAGCGAAAACGGATATGTTGACATAAATGAGCTTTATGATACCAAGCAGTATACAAGACTTGTTTACTCAGGATACAATTACCTTTCAACCGTTGTTTCGGCTATCTCGGGTGAGATGATTAACTATTCGGGAACTCCCGTCGCAAGAGAAACGGAAGTGAATTACACCGATATAGACGGACACTGGGCAGAAAAGGACATAAGAAAACTTACAGACCTCGGTTTCAGATTTGAAGAAAATCTCTTTAACCCTGACAGCGAAATAACTCCTGATGAATTTTTAAATCTTATGAATTTCTTTAACAAGTATAGCCATGAGTATTCTGCAGAAAATACAGAAGAAAGCAAGACACTTACAAGAACAGAGGCTGTCAAGCATATAATTGATTCAGCGGGATACTATAAGATAGCGGGAATGCCCGATATTTTCATAACGGATTTTGCAGACAACAGCGAACTTAAGCGTGAAGACGTAGGATTTATTGCTATTGCACGCGGTATGGGTCTTGTTCAGGGCTCTGCAAACGAATTCCGCCCCTATGACAATATGACAAGAGCTGAGGCAGTTACACTTATATTCAATTTTGTAAAACTTGCCGATTAATTCACCGAAAAAACACATTTATTACAATGATATATCATTTTTTCGGTTTATACTGTATGTGTAACAGGAAGATAGTATAAATCTCTCCTGAATCCCTGCGAAAGGAAGATATATCCAATGAATAACGATTTTGAAAAGAAGATAAACGGGGAAAATATAAACTCCGACAATCAGGATGTTAAAAAAAAGACCGCAGAGCATATATCTGATGATGAAGTAACCGACGTGTTCAGTGAAGAACAAACGGAAGTGCTTGCACAGTCTGAAGAACAGCAAGATACCAACAGTTCCGAAGAAATTACTGATGAAACTGATGACACAGCGGAACGGGAAGAAAACTGTGAGGCAGATGAAGAAGCTTTCACACAGTCTGCCGTAGACGACACAGTTTCCACAGTCCCCGTAAATACAGCTTACAACCCCCACAACGACACATATTCCTACAGCAAGCAGGATCCTGAAAATACAGCTGAAAGTGTGAACGGGTGTATGTGGGACAAAACTGCATCAGGCAAGACACAGAGAAAAACAGGTTCCTCAAAGGGATTTAAGGTGTTTGTTGCTGTGATGCTGGGCGTATTTACAATTTCAGCTGCATGTATTGCAGGCTTTATGGCTGCCGACTATATGCAAGACCGTTCGTCAACAGTTGTAAATAATAAAGAACCCTCTAAGCCTGACGGAATATATACAGGCAATTACGAAAACCTTGTTTCCAAGTTTGCAGACAGCACTGAAGGACTTACCAAAAGCCAGGTAGCCGCAAAATGTGCTCCCTCTGCCGTAGGAATTGTTGTGGATATAGAATCGAGCAGCGGTGGATATCTGGACTTCGGATTTTTTGGAAACTACTATTCCGCTCCCCAGATTGTTCAGGGTGCCGGCTCGGGATTTATCTACAACAGCGACGGATATATAATAACTAATCATCACGTTGTTGACGGTGCAAAAAAGATAACTGTATATCTCAGCGACAAAACACCCCGTGAAGCCAAGATTGTAGGTTCAGACTCACTTTCAGATATTGCGATAATAAAGATTAACCCTGAAGGACTTAACCTCATTCCTATGGAAATAGGCAACTCAGATATGCTGGTTGTGGGAGATGAAGTAATTGCAATCGGATGTCCTGCAGGCATTGAGTATATGGGAACAGTTACAGACGGTATAATTTCTGCTATCAACCGCGATGTTGAACTTTCAGGAGACAGCACATCCGTTAAAAAGACAATGACACTTCTTCAGACCAACGCCACAATTAACAAGGGTAACTCCGGCGGACCGCTTCTTAATGCAAAAGGTCAGGTAATCGGTATAAACACACTGAAGCTTGGCTCTGACTATGAAGGAATCGGGTTCTCCATTCCTATCAACGGAGCTCTTCCCATAATCAGACAGCTTATTGAACACGGCAAGGTTGTTGAAAGAACAGAGAGTTTTGTTTCAAGTGAGGGTGTAATCGGAATACAGGCATCCCCCATTACGGAATCAGAAGCGGAATACTATGACATTCCCGTAGGTGTGCTTGTTGTTCAGATTGACAAGGACAGCAGTGCCGCAAAGGCAGGACTTCGCAGAGGTGATATCACCACAGCTTATGAAGGCACAGCTGTAAAGAGCGTAGAGGAACTTAACCGCCTCAAAGCTTCTGACAAAGCGGGCGACGAAGTTACAATTACTGTTTACAGAGATTCTGATGAAAACGGTGGAAATAAGACTTTTGATATAACATTCAAACTTGATATGGCTAAATAGAATACAATTGAAATACCGCAGGATTACTGCGGTATTTTGTTCCCTTTTAATTAATTATAGGTGTCAAATTAAAGGCAGAAACGATATAGTTTCTGCCCTTTTCCTTACTTATATCTCTTGTTGAGTTCCTTTGCGATATCTATATATGCCTTAGCACCCTTTGAGTGCTTGTCATAATATATTGCGGGCTTACCAAAGCTGGGCGCTTCGGAAAGACGAACATTTCTTGGAACAGATGTCTTGAAGAGCTTGTCGCTGAAATGCTTCTGCAATTCTTCCTTTACCTGCAGGGTGAGATTAAGTCTCTTGTCAAACATAGTAAGTATTACGCCTGCAAGTTCAAGTCTGGGATTGTACAGCTTCTTTACCTGAGATATGGTAACAGTAAGCTGGCTGAGTCCTTCAAGTGCAAAATATTCGCACTGCATAGGAACTATTACTCCGTCTGCCGCACTGAGTGCGTTGATTGTAAGAAGTCCGAGAGACGGAGGGCAGTCGATTATTATGTAATCATAATCAGCTCTTAACATATCAAGAGCAGTTTTCATTTTGAACTGTCTGTTTTCCTCGTCTACAAGCTCAATTTCAGCTCCTGCAAGAGCAATATTTGAGGGAACTACATCAAGATTCTTGTATTCCGTATGCACTATGCACTCATAGGGATTTTCACCCATTATAAAGTCATAAATCGAGTTTTCCTGCTTCTTGTCCACACCGCATCCGCTTGTTGCATTTCCCTGGGGGTCAAGGTCGGCAAGAAGTGTCTTTTTGCCAAGCGATCCGAGTGCTGCAGCTATATTTACGGCAGAGGTAGTCTTGCCCACTCCGCCCTTCTGATTTGCAAATGCTATTACTTTACACTTATTTATATCTGACATAGTTAGCTCCTTTTTCACCTATATTACTGCTGTTCTTCTGTTTCTTCCATATATTCGTCAATTGCTGTTTTGAGAAGTCTCAGTGCATCCTCAAGGCTGACATCCTCAATCTGTGCGCCTGCCGCATCAAAGTGTCCGCCACCGCCAAGCTTTTCAAGTATTAGCTGTACGTTTACCGAACCGTCTGAACGGGAGGAAATATGCACTGCGCCGTCTACCATACAAAGAACAAATGAAGCACATACATATTCAATTGTAAGAAGTCTGTCTGCTGCCTTTGAAGAAGCAATCTTATCCTTTGCTTCTGCTTCTTTTTCGTAAACAGATATTGCAATCTTATTCTTGTATATGTGTATATTATTTTCAAAAACAGTTTCGCGCATAAAGTCGTTTATTGATGTGCTGAACAGCTTTGTTGCGTCCTGCGGGTTTGCACCCTCTCCTCTGAGGTACTGTGCCGCCGCAAATGTCTTGACACCCGTATTCTTTGTAAACTGCTTGGTATCAAGTATCATACCTGCAAACAGGAGGTTTGCTTCGGGACGTGTAAGGGTTCCCTGAGGCACAGCCTGTTCAAGTATTTCACACATAAGCTCTGACACCGATGATGCCGCAGGTTCAATATATGTTATCTTGGGAACGTTGAGATATTCCCCTGTTTTTCTGTGGTGGTCTATTACTACAAATGAACTTGCTGATTCATACAGTTCGGGAAGCTCGAAGAAATCCGGGTTATTTACGTCACACACAACAAGAAGCGTGTCTGAACGGATAAGCTCGTGCGCCATTTCACGGTCGATGAATAGGTCATCGTACTCGCCATCCTGATTTCTCATACTTTCAAATATCTTTTTGAGATTGAAGTCGTGAATATTTACAACAACATTAACAGGTGTACCTATAACTCTTGCCATTCTTGCTACTGCAACACAGGATGCCACAGAATCGTGGTCGGCATACTTATGTCCCATTACAATAACATTACCGCTGTTTTTCATAAGGTTGGTAAGCTCATTGGCAATAACTCTTGAACGCACCTTGGTTTTCTTCTGTACAGATTTTGAACGTCCGCCGTAATATTCAACTGAAGCCTCGCTCTTTACTACCGCCTGGTCACCGCCTCGCTGGAGTGCAAGGTCAAGGGCATATCTTGCCGCACTTTCCTTTTCGGCATATGTTCCATCTATTTTTGACACACCGATTGATGCGGTAAAGGGCATTGTTACATTATCAATTTCGATTTCCCTTATTTTATCAAGAATATCAAATCTGTTTTCTTCAAGTCTTTCAAAATGTCTCTGCTCAAAGAGAATAATGAACTTATCCTTATCGTATTCCTTGAGAATACCGCCAAGTGATGCTGTCCAGTTATCAAGGGCGCTTCCTATGAGCGCAAGTGCTGTTCTCTGCTTATCCTGAACAAACTGAACCGCCTCAGAAAAGTTGTCTATTACAACAAAGGCAACCATAAGGGACTTCATTTCAAGTTCCTTTTTAACCTTGTTGATTTCGGTTTTATCGGTCCATACGGTAATACAGTGTCCTTTGCCTACAGACGAGGTTTTGTAACAGCTTACATCGTAGTCTACCCCGCGTACAGATACAGGAACAGGGTCGGTGTTGTCACGGAAGAGTCTTGCCGCGTTCAGAGTTGTACTGAACTGCTCGGACAGCTTCTTGCCGTACAGTGTGCTATTGTCCCCTGCTACATTAAGAAATGCCTTGTTGTACCAAAGTATTTCACCGGCGTCATTAACAATTGCAACCGGGCTCTCAAGAGATGTTACAAAGTTAAGAGTAAGACCTGACAGCAGCGGGCTGTCCTTAGTCATACCGTTCTTTTTCATCTCATATCTCATTATGAGGGCATTTGTAACAACAAACGCAACCGTCAGGACGAAGCCTATGGTTGTAAGCACAGCTTCTTTTCTTGAAGCACAGGACAGAGTGAACAGAACAAGTATAAACAGTCCTGAGGTTATACTCTTTTTGGCAAAGAACTTTTTTATAAAGTCTTTAAAATTAATCATAAACAGACCTTGCCTTTCATCTTTTTACCAAGATTCTATGCAGAAGTTATTATCTCAAAGTGTAATTCTTCTTAAACTCAACCGATGAGCCTACAAACGCAATAAATGTAAATATCAGTGTTCCGCCCGTAAGCATCATAAGTATGAATATAATTACCGCAAGTATAACGGCACTCATAACCCTTTTCTGGATTTTTCTGTTCAGAATTCCATAAAAGTGTCTGATTCCGATATAGGCAAAAGGAACGGTAAGCACCGATATAATATTCATAAGTGCACTGTTAAGCACCAGACTTTCTGAAAACAGCATAACAACTATATATGCAAGGTAGATAAGCTCAAACATAACACAGCTTACCTTAGACATACTGAAATGCCAGTTTCTTCCGTCAAAGCATTCACTCATCATTCCTGCAGCACGCACTGTATATCCGTATACAGCCGCCGAAAGAGCAGAAAAAACCATCCCGTAAATGACTATTGACGACGGAATACTTGCTTTAACTGACAGTGCCATATTCTCAGAAAGTGCCTTTACCATACGGTGCACCTCAACAGAGTCCCCGCCCTTTCCTTCAAGAGCATATTCAAGTGCAACCCTGTAAGTCTTTCCAAAAACATCTGCTGCCGAATCAACAGCAGTTCTTACTGTTTCAAAGCTTATATTTCCGTATATATCATACACAACAAACAGAAGCGTTGTGAGAATATATACAGCACCTGCACCGCTTATTACAGCAAAGGTTTTGCTTCTTGAAGCCTTTGCTATTGTACAGCGGTGTATACAGTACGCAATTACAAGTGCAAAAAGCACATTAGTAAATCTCAGCCAAACCGAAAGAGTGAATCCACCTGCCACAGCAATTCCCAATACTGTACCTGCTGCCACTGCAATTGGTGCGCAAAGAGCAAGCAGTGATTTTTTTGCAAAAATCAGTGAATATACTGCGGTAAACACTAAAAGAGCCGCTACACCAAATAAATCTGCCATAGGTATCAGCGGAAAAGCCGCAATGTACATCACAAGAACTGTTGCCGCAATACACAGCACCCATGTGGATAATTTCTTTTCAGCACGAGCTGTATCAACATTATTTGTGTTCAAAATATTACTCCTTAAACATAAAAACAAGCAACATTAAATTAGCCAATATATAGATTTATTATATCATGATGAAACATATTTTGCAATAGCAAATTGAAATGTGCATACTGTGAGTAAAATTGCATAAAAGAAACAGCGGAAAATGTATGAAAAAAGTGCAATATTTAAAAAAGCAAATTTTTTTGAAAAAATTGTTGACAAATCTCTTTTATTATGATATACTACACTAGCGTTAAACAAGGCCCCTTGGTCAAGCGGCTAAGACGTCGCCCTCTCACGGCGAAAACGGGAGTTCGATTCTCCCAGGGGTCACCACCCCATTTTACCAAGGAACTTGAGTTTATATGGCCCGTTGGTCAAGCGGTTAAGACACGGCCCTTTCACGGCTGTAACATGGGTTCGATTCCCGTACGGGTCACCACAGGCAAAGCCTGTACTTTTGAAAAACACCGAAGTCGTATGGCTTCGGTGTTTTTCGTTTGTGGATAAATGCAATTATGCTGATAAACCTATGAAAAAGAACCGACAGTTTTCAAAAGAAGATTGTCGGTTCTTTTTTGCTTTTTCAGAAACTTGACATGTTTCTATAGAGCTTAACTGCGCAAATGTTATTTTTCTTCCGCACTTTGCTGTTTCTGCTTCAGTTTTTCATTGATTTTTTTAGTATTCTGTTTGATTACGGAGTAAATTACCGCCCAGACTGCAAGATATCCGACAACAAATATACCGGAGAACACCAAAACAGGAGTTACTCCCCCCTCAAGCCACCCGTTGAGCAGATAAGTGACTAAATAACTGACATATAAAACAGCACCGTGTATAAAAATCGCCACCATCAGCGGAAGCCGTTCAATCTGATATATTACATTCATACCGCCCGCAACAAAGGCAAGTACAGACAATGAAAATATTCCAAGGCATACCTCGTTAACTGTCAAGTTCTGTACTGCTCCTTGCTGCTGTAAAATCAGATACAATACCGCCAAAACAAGCGGACCAAAACCGCAGGCAATCAAACCCCGACGGAAAAATTCCAAAACATTCTTTTTCATATTCTTTCATACCTCCTTCTGATGTCTGCAAAACAGCGTCGGGAAACATACTCCCTGTATCCGCACCTGAACACTGCATCCACTCCCCCGCTAAACACTGCATCAAATCGAAGAATACTGTGTTCATTGGCGAGGGTAGATTTATTAATTCGTATAAAGTACGAGGGCAAAACACTTTCTAAATCTCGCAATCTGTCCCCTAAGCGGTAATGGCTACCCTGTTTATCAATGGCGATTACTTTTCTTTCAATCACGGTAATACATTCAATTTCACTAAATGCTAATTTCCGCATTTCATCATTTCTGTGCCCCATAATGTAGTCTGTACCCGAAAAAGAGCAGACAAGGTTCTCAATCTGTTCTGTAAGGGCTGACGGTGCGTGAACAGTTGCAACTATTTCTTCTTCCGCATTCTTGTCAATAATGAGTTTATATTTCATCGCATACGCTCCTTACTGTTTTTTCATTTGTCTGAGAAAACACAACACAGACGCCACTGTTATAATTAAGCTATATATAATAATCGGCAGAATATGTGTTGCTGCGACCTCAAAATTCCCGTTAAATAATGCTTTCTCCATTTCTGCTGCGTGAACAAATGGTAGCGCATTTGCGGTTCCCTCGAAAAAACCGCCTACAAGCTTTAAATCAAACCAAACACCCGAAAGCCAGGCAGAAAGATTGGTAAGCAATGCGCCGCAAATTCCGCCGACCTGCTTCACTCCCAGAATACTTCCGCACAAAAGTCCGAGAGCTATATTGAAAATTGCCATAGGGATTATGCCTATTATAGCATAAATGACATTCAAATTAACAGTAAGTCCCAAAGGAATTGCAAACAGATAGCAGATAACTGTCTGTCCGATGGCTATGGGAATAATCGGGAGCATATACCCCATAATAAAGTCAAATCCCGTAAGCGGTGTCGTGTACAATCTTTGTAAAAAGGCGCTTTCACGGTCTTTTGCAACAAGTGTTGCTGAAAATAGTGTCATAAAAGACAGTCCGAATACAGTAATTCCGGGGGTAAGTGTATTGATTTCAAAAAGGTTTACGGGTATATTTGCCTGCAGAGCACTGAGAAGCAACAGCAGAACCAAAGGAAAGCCAAGACCAAAGCAAAGATTGATTGGGTCACGCAAAATCTCTTTTGTACATCTTTTTGCAAATGTCATCATTCTCATACATCTGCCTCCTTTACAATAGAAACAAAAGCCATTTCAAAATCATCTGTTCCTGCCTTGCTGTTCAATTCTGCTACCGTTCCCGTTGCAAGAAGCCTGCCGTTCTTCATAATGCCTATGCGGTCTGAAAGAGCCTGGGCTTCTTCCATATAATGTGTAGTCAGTATAATGGTAACTTTTCCCTTCAAGGAGCGAATAACATTCCATAGGTCGTGCCTTGCAAGGACGTCAAGACCCAAGGTAGGTTCATCAAGAAACAAAATTTTCGGCTCGCTTATCAGCGCCATTGCAATGCTGACACGCCTCTGCATACCGCCGGACAATTTGCCTGCTTTTCTCTGCATAACATCATCCAAAGCAAACTGCTCTGAAAGCTCTTTTATTTTTAATTGTATTTTTTCTTTGGAAAATCCGTGTATACCACAAATCAACTGTAAGTTTTCTTTTACGGAGAGGTTGGGAGCAACAGCAGTTTCCTGAGGGGAAACACCAATTATCTGCTTTACCTGTTCTGAACTCTCCACTATGCTGAAGCCTCCGACATATGCGTCGCCTCTTGACGGTTTTGTAAGACAAGTAAGCATTTTTATTGTTGTTGTCTTGCCTGCTCCATTGACTCCCAGCAAAGAAAACAATTCTCCCTGCCGGATTTCCAAATTCAAGTTATCCACAGCAGTCAGCTTTTTATATCGCTTGACAAGTCCGGCTGTTCTTATAGTCTGCATTCTTTCATCCTCCGTTCTTTTTTTTGCATTATAGCACACATGCACGGAGAAATACCGTTTTTTGTCTGTTCGGTTATTTGCTGTGTCTAATCGGTAGTATAAAACCCGAAGTAAACTTTGTGTACTTCGGGTTTTGCTTTTTACCGCCTATTATAAATTTATAACAAAAATCTCTGCAACATCTCCACCACAAGCACCGCTCCGCAGGCAGAAAGTGCAACCGTAACGAGTCCTTTTTCAAAGAAAGCCACAACAAGAGCAACCGCAAGACCTGCAAGGGCAGAATATAGATTTCCTGTTGATGTGAAAATTGCAGGAATTGTCATTGCCGCAAGCACTGCATAGGGTATGTAATACAGAAACGACTGTATAAATCTGTTTTTTATCTTTTTTCTGAAAAGCACAAGAGGAATTGCGCGGATAAGGTAGGTAACCCCTGCCATAACGGCAAGATACCCGAACATTGTCATTGTATCATTCATATCTGTCCCTCCTGTCCGTCATCAACATCTATGGGCTTAAATACCGCACCGATTACTGCCGCAGCAACTGCGCATATAATTATTACAAATCCTGAAGAAACGCTCTGCAGGAAAGTCAGATACTCAAACGCACAGCTAAGCAGCGCCGCCGCAACAACTACAAGAGAAACAGCACCCGACTTTTTCATCGGAGGGATAAATACTGCAAGGAACATACCGTAAATCGCA
>JAZOLW010000068.1:0-14370 GCA_045653405.1 Eubacteriales bacterium
CGGAAACTCGGGCATCTTTGTTCACACAAAGTAACACTCCCGAAAAAATCACACACAGTGTGTGGTGCCTCCGGTCGGAATCGAACCAACGACACGGGGATTTTCAGTCCCCTGCTCTACCAACTGAGCTACAGAGGCATATCGCTTTCCCTGTGACCGATATTCTGACCTACTGAGAAGCTAAATAAAAGTGGCGATCCGGATGGGGCTCGAACCCACGACCTCCAGCGTGACAGGCTGGCGTTCTAACCAACTGAACTACCGGACCGTATATACCGTGATGCTCTCACGGTAGTTGGCAGGGGAAGAAGGGCTCGAACCCTCGGCACGCGGTTTTGGAGACCGCTGCTCTACCAACTGAGCTATTCCCCTGTGTGTGCTTGAAACCCCGTGGTATGCAACCTTTCGGGCATCTTCAGACACCGGGAAAAGTATCCTCGGAGCAACACTGCTTGAGTAGTATATCACACATAAAATGATTTGTCAATAGTTTTTTTAAAAAATTTTTTCTTTTATTTTCCCCGGTTTTTTCGACAAAATCAGCACTTTTGAGCCTTATTTTGCAGAGCAAACCGCGCTGAGGAAAGTACCCGAGTGACCGCCCCATCCTCTGTGGGAGAAAAATACACTCTTGCCCTTTTCGTCTTTGAAACAGCAGGTGCAAATTCCGCTGATGTCAATGTTTTCTTCTTTTACCCCGCAAAGCTTCAGAAGTTCCGCATTTGCAAGGGCAAGATTCAGATGTCGCTTGCCGCCCATTGAGCAGACGGGAGAAATTGTGAACACTCCGTCAGTATTGTAGCTACAATCCCTTGACTTGAAAAGAAAATCGAAAGCCGAATATACCTCGCCGCCCACCTCATAACAGCAAAGACCGATACACGGGCCGATGGCGGCGATTATGTTTTCGGGCTTGCCGCGTGACAGCTTTGTTGCGGCTTTTGCGGCAATATCCGCCGCACTTCCGCGCCAGCCTGCGTGAACCGCGCAAACATCACCTGTAGATAAGTCGGCAAGAAGAATGGGAACACAGTCGGCGGTTTTTACGCACACTGCACCTGTGTTTGCGACACTTTTACGCAAAATAACCCCGTCGCAATCATTCATAACAGGTGAGGAGGCAATAATACCTTTTCCGAAATCATTTTCGCAAACTTCCGCAACAATATCCGAGTGAACCTGTCTTGCAGCACAGGAGTTCTCGGGTGTACAGCCTAAAACAGAAAGAGCCCGGCGGTAGTTTTCTTCAACATTTGAAAGAGAGTCGCACAGTCCTTGCAAGTCTTTACGTGCGGTGCTGACATTAAGGCTGTCAAAATCTCCCGAGCTTACTCCACCATGACGGGTGCAGAACATATGTGGTATTCCGTGATCGTCAAACAAGGGACTTGTATAATATATTATGTTGTTTTTTTCTCTTTTTATAAACATAGCGCACCTCTTTCTATACATTAATTATTATATTCACACCCGCAATTGGTGTCAATGCCTGTTGATTATGAAATTAAACTTAACAGTGTAAAAATGAGAAAAAATGTTGATTTTGTATAATGTGAACATTTTTGCATAGAAATTCATTTTTATGTCTTAAAATGTTATAGAAATAGGGCTTTTTTGTATGTTATAATGTGCTAATCTTTCTCAATCGGTCATTTTGGAGGTGGGCGGTATTTATGAAACTTAAATACTACGGAACATCGGCGGCAGAGGGGTTCCCCGGAATATTCTGTGAATGTAAGGCTTGCAAAAGAGCAAGAGAACTCGGCGGCAAAAATCTGAGAAGCAGGTCGCAGGCACTTGTTGACGGAGAACTGCTTGTTGACTTTCCTTCCGACACTCTTTATCACATTTACGCCTTCGGTCTTCCACTTCATAAAATTGAAAACGTGATCATTACCCACGCCCACGCAGACCATCTGTATGCAACCGACTTCTCACAGAGAAAGGTATCCTATTCCCATTTTGACGGCGAAGAATTTCCTCTTAACATATACGGCTCACAGCCTACGCTTGACAAAGTGAAAAATGTAATCAAGAACGCAGGAGCAGCCAGTCGGAGCAGATGGGCACTGTGTGAGTTTGCGTCCTATGAAACGACGGAGGTGGGTGCGCACAAAGTTACACCTCTCAAGGCAACACACGATGTAAGTCTTATACCACACATTTTCGATATTGAGAACAAAGAGGGTAAGCGTATGCTCTACGGACACGATACAGGTATATTTCCCGATGAAACCTGGGAATACCTTGAAAAGAACAAGCCGTTCTACAATCTTGTGTCCCTTGACTGTACTGCAGGAGCTGTGCCTATGAACTATGATAGCCATATGAATTTAGAGCGCTGTGTCGGAGTGAAGAACAGACTTATCCAAATGGGCTGTGCCGATGAAAAAACGGTGTTTGTTCTGCATCATTTCTCACACAACGGCGGTGCGGTTTACGATGACCTTGTGCCTGTTGCCGAAGAACAGGGATTTGTTGTTTCCTACGACGGTCTTGAGATTTGTTTTTAAGTGTGACAGGATTTGATTTTCGACAAAATATTATTCATTTTTCAATTGTTTGGATAGTTAAATAATGATACAATGTGCGTGTTGTATGTATTTACAGCACAAATAAACCAAATTTATTGGAGGAAAAAGAAATGGGATACATTCTCACAGCTATTGGTGCGGCATTTTACGGCGTACTCGGCTCACTTCTCGGAATGGGCGTAACAGGAGAATCTGTTGGTTTTGCAAAAACACTTTTTCTTGTGGTTGCTCTTGTACTTACAGGCATCGGTGTTATCAAGACACTTATTCACGGCGAAGGCTTAAAGGGTAAGCTTATAGGACTTGCAATTCATGCGGCTATCTGGGTTGGACTTTGCTGGGCACTTTCCATTCTTGTGCCTATTGTAATCATAATAGTAATAGTATTCTTGGTTGACAGATTTGTTTTTGGTGGAACACTTCTTCTTACAATAACTAATCTGTTTTCAAAGGAGGATGTATTTCCCCCTGTTGTTGCATATGACTATTCAGGAAAGAAATGGGTTATTTCCAACAACTTGATAGATACATTTGAATATACCTGTGAAGAAACAGGTGCTGTTGTAATTGTAAATGAAAATTCTGCAGACAAAGCGGAAAAGAAGATGACAGCAACAGACGGAACAGTTCTCGGCTGGTAACTTATAATACATAAAAATCCTGCGGTAAAACACCGCAGGATTTTCTATTCTAAAATCAGGCAGTAAATCATATCATATAGCACACTAACCAGAAAGAGATGATATGAATGTCAGAGCCTGCAAGAGAATATAAAATTGAAACAAAAAAGAAAACGGTTTTGTATAAAGATACCCCCGTTTTGTCGGTAAACCTGCGCTATCCCGTGTTTGAAGCGTTGTCCCGTGAGCCAAAAGAAAGAGCGTTTACTTCAAAAATTAACAGATTCTATTCGGACAGCGCGGAAAAGTATGTCAGAACACTTGGAAAGAACTATGCAAAAAGAGCCGCTAAGATTTATAATTCAAACGGCGGTATATCGGCAGCTTTCGTAATGAATTGTACCGTTACATATTCAGATGCGGATTACATTTCGGTTTTTGCGGATATCTCGGTTTATAACGGTAAGGATACAAAAGTCAGCAGGTTTTCGCAGCTGTGGTCAAGGGAAAAATCGGCAATACTTCCTGCAGGTATGGTTTTTGACACATCTTACAAGTCAAAAAAGTATATAAAGGAAATAATCTGCGGTATTGCAGAAAAAAATCTGAAACTTAAGGACTTCTCATACTTTGACAATTACAAGACGATAATAAATAAGAACTTCGACTTCTCAAATTTCTATATCGTTCCTAACGGAGCGGCTTTTTATTTTGACAAAGGGGTGCTGTCTGCATCAGCTCCCGACGTATGTGTGTTTGTTGTACCCTTTGACAGGATAGACGGAATAATAAAGCTGGGTTTTTCGGAAAATTTTGCAGAAAAATCCAATGAATTATACCGCTGATAACGAGAAAAACGTAAATTATTAGTCAAACTGCAAAAAGGTCTTGGAAGCTAAGCCTCCAAGACCTTTTCAAACCACTGCTCGCCCTTTGGAATGGGGGAAACCTTTTCTTTTCGCACAGAATATCCGTGTCCGTCTTTGACAACAGCTATAATCTCGCTGTTATCGTCATACAGACAAACATTCTTTGCCGTTTCCATAGGGTTATCATCGTCACTTACAAGAAATCCGCCCCGGGATTTCCCCATATACTCGCAAAAGCCCTTTATGGAATAAAGTACGGCAATCATACTTTCAAGCAGGTCGCAGTTCACAAATGCCCTGTATATGTCATAGGGGGTATCTGCGTGTGTGGACTTTTCAATATTTTCAAGTGTCCTCTCGGCATACTCTATAAGAGCCTGCGTCTTTGACGCATTTCTTATAAATGCCCCGTCTTTGCTCATCATTGAAGAAAATTCTTTTCGTATTTCAAGGGGTTTTGTACCGTTTCCGTCTGTAAAATGCTTAACGGCTTCTTCAAGTTCGCAAAGTGCCGTTTCAGCCAGTTTTTCAAACCCACTCATATCCGCTTTTCTTCCGCTCTTACATATATGAAGTGCCGCACAAAGGGAGGAAACCTGCGTAGAATTAAGCGCACTTCCGCCCGGTCGTGTTACCCCGAACACTCCTGCACATTCTCCCGCTGCATAGAGGCCCTCAATGCTTGTCATATAGTTTTCGTCAACCTTTAAACCTCCGTTGCAGTGCTGGGCGCATACCGCCGCCGCAAGAGGTCTCTTTTCAAGGTCTATTCCGTTGTCAAGATAGAGATTGTATGCTTTCATATTCAGCTTTTTCAATCTCTCAATGGGTGTTGAAAGATTATCAATGCCGCTGTTTACAAGATATTCCCTTGCCTCATCGCAAAGTGAGTCAACCGAATAGTCTGACGGATTGCTCCTGAAATCAAGGAAAACCTTTCTGCCCTTTATTTCGGTTTCGCAGTACACAGCAATATCTATGAGTGAACTGATATTTTCCCCCTTGAGATTTTTGGGGGCAAAGGGCCAGTTGTAACCCTTGCGGAATATCAGGTCACAGGTGTTTCCGTTTATGTAATCTGACAAAAATTCGCGCACATTTCCGTCATTATCCACAGAAATATATTTGGGTATAACCTGCTGATAGCTTCCCGAAAGATTCCATCTGAACTCGGTGGAGGCAAGTCCGTACTGCCACTCGCAAAGGCTCACCGCCTCAGCTCCTGCTTCAAGAGCAGTTCCGATACCTCCCGTATGACTTACGGGATACACGCTTGAGGCATAGATGCCCGCAGGGCCGCCCGATGCAATTATCACGTTGTTCGCCGCAAAAGCAGTAAATTCTGCCGTTTCTGCGCTTATGGCAACACATCCGCAAACTCCGTTTTCGCCGGTCAACAGCTTTACCACACGCATAGGCTCAAAAACCTCTATGTTCTTGTTTTCTACTCTGCGGATAAGTGCTTCGCACATATATTTTGATGTAAGCGGTCCGCAGGAGCTTGCTCTTACTCTTGTATCGTGGTCTGTGCGATACCCTACATACTCGCCGTACTCATTCATGGGGAAAGGCACTCCTGCCTCAACAAGCTTAAAAAAGCAACGCAGTGACAACGCAGATTCTTTCAGTGCGTGATAGCCCTGCATACCTCCGCAGTTGTAGTAGGTTTTTGCCATATCCGCAACGCTGTCGGGAACATCCCCTGTGGTTGACAGTTTATAGTAGGTCTGTTTGTCTGAGCCTGTGTTGATGGAGGTGCTTGCGTACAGACCTTCGGTTATTATGGCTATGTTTGTAACGCCGTTTTCATATAATGAGTCAGCGGCATTAAGCCCTGCCGCACCGCTTCCGATAATTATGGCATCATATACCTTTGTCATCTCAAACCTCGTTATTCAAGAATTTTTCTGAGTGCTTCCGCTTCTTCTCCAAGTTCGGAAACCTCGCCGCCCGGCATAAACTCAAGGAGATAGTTGTGCCGATGTTTTGCCGAGCCTTCTATAATGTCAACATATTTCTTCCACACGTCAATTCCGCCGGCAAGGGGGAACTTGTCGTTCTTATCCCAGTTAAAGACGTGGACATTTGTTACATAGTCACGCAAAGCCTTTGCACTTTCAATATTGTATTCAAGACTTCTGAACTGGTTTGGCTGCCAGTACATAGTAAGATTGTCACAGGAAACATCATCTATAAGCTTCAGCGCACTGTCGTAACAGTCGGTGAGGGTATTGTTGTGACACTCAAGGGATATTTTTATGTTTTTCTCCGCAGCCATACCGCAAATGCGTTTCATATCAGAAACAACCGATGTATATTCTTCGGGGTTTGTCTTGTCACTGCCCTTGTTGAACGCCCATACACGGATTATATCTGTGTTAAGTGCCGATGCCGCAGACACAATATCTGCAAAATCTGCATTTCCTGCATTTTCGGCACCAACTCTGTAATAAGAGCCGTATGCGCAGGAGTTTATACCTTTTTCTGCACTTAACTTATTGATAAATTCAGCCGCAGACCTGTCATCGGGTTTGCAGTGAACATCTGCACCCCATTCAATATTATAAAGTCCTGAGTTTTTTACTGCCGACATTATTTGTTCAGGAGTGAGTTGTCTGAAAGATATTGATACAAGTCCTGTGTTGCTTTTCATAATAAAACCCTCTTTAACCACTATTATCCGTATGTTTAAATTTTACCGCAAAAAAAAAGATGTGTCAACAATTTTGTCGCCACCCTTTAATATATATCAAAAAAGTGCAAAACAATGGTCGATTTGTGCTGATTTGGGCAATTTGTTCCTTTACAAACAGAAAAACAAGAAGCATTATAAGAACAGAAAACTTGAAAGGCGGGAACTTAAAGCTTATAAAGGTTATTGAATAATTCAAAGAGGCTGTATCAAATTGTTTTGATACAGCCCTTTCTTCACTTTTACCCAATCAACCCGAACAGATTGAAAATGCTTTTCTTTTTCTCTTTTCCCACCTGTGACATAGCTTTAACGGTATAATCTTCTATATTGCAGAGAATTTCTGCTGTTTCGGCTCTTGTAACAGCCTTATCGGGCATTATCTCACCAAAGCCTGTGCCGTTGAATATTCCGCAGGCTGTAAGATTTGAAATTGCACTGTCAGCCCACATAGGAACAGAGGAAACGTCTGCAAAAACACTGATATCAGCTCCGCTGTCGGGAAGGGCAAGTATTCTGTCCACAATAACTGCTGCCTCTGCTCTTGTCACAGGCTCGGAGCTTGCAAAAATACGGCTTCCGTCTTCAAGTGTA
This sequence comes from Eubacteriales bacterium, assembly GCA_045653405.1. Lineage (GTDB taxonomy): Bacteria > Bacillota > Clostridia > Oscillospirales > CAG-382 > UMGS882. Next base: position 7,310 of record JAZOLW010000068.1, read on the forward strand.
TACCCGCTTACAATTCCGTTGACCGCCGCATATTCTGCGTAGCTCTTTATATTCATAGGGATGCTTTCGTCATCCTCAAAGGAGGTTACTCCCGTAAAGGCGATTTCTTTTTCCTTGCCTGCGCTTATAAGTGCCATTGCAAGAAAATCCCCTCTTGTCACTGCTGTGTCGGGGTTGAAATTAAACGCGTCTGCCGCCTCGTCGCGCACGCCGTTCATAAGCCCCTTGGATGCAATTTTTATTGCTGAATTGTGCGCCCAGTGGTTTTCAAGGTCGTCAAATTTGATGCTTGCCGCAGGCTTGCTGACAGTGATATCCACCTTAGCTTCCTCGCTCTTGTTTCCGTAAATGTCGGTAATCATATATTCAAAGCTGTCCTTGCCTGTATATCCGCTTTGAGGTGTATAGCAGAAGTGTCCCTCTGTTCCGCCTGAAAGAGATACCGAACCGTGTTCAGGATATGCCACAATTTTATATATTATTCCGTCATTTTCGGGGTCTTTGCCTTTCAAGAAACTGAAAACAGAGATGTTTTCCCCAGTCTTTATGCTGTGAGATGATGCGACAGGTGCAAGGTTTACCCCGTCAAGTACATAAATTGTGCAGTTTACTGCGGTGTCAGGCTGTTTGAAGGTCACATTGCGGAACTGAAAAGAAGTGTTGCCGACGGTGTTTTCTGACGGAGAGAAAACTATTTTGTCAAAATCTTCTCTTGAAATAAGCTGATTTTCCGAGAGGGCAAGATTCCCAAGCTTGAGTACACCCACGGATTTATCGGGAAGACTTTCGATTTTTATAAATTCAGCCTTTGAGTAAAGAGTTTTGTCTATTTCCGATGTGGAAAAGCTCATATTACTATTTATTACTCCGCATTTTTTGAGGTTTATCTGCTTTTCCACCACTTCAAGGGCAGGGCTTAAAAGAGCGTCTCCCGATACAATGCACACAGAGGTAAAAATTACAGTGCAAAGTACAGCTACGGCAAGAATTCTTGTCTTAATATTCATAAAAATTCATCCTTTCGTGTTTATGTTCCCTTTTATTTTTACCGCCTGTCAGAAAAATATGCAGTTTATGTAATTTTTCTCATATTTGAAAAAGGGACTTGATTTTTTGCGGCAACTGTGATAAAATAAGTCCGTTACAGAGCAGACGTTGTATATCATAGCATTTTGCGAATATAATATATCTGTAATCCAATTTAATAAATGCTTCTACCTATATGCGGTATGAAGCAAGGTCACACCAGTCGGGACGGTAGCGGTGTCTTGTACCTGAAATCCGCTATAGCAGGGATTGATTCCGGTTTTGAGGGTTGCTGCTGTGCAGCAGTCATGCCGGTTTCTGTGTTGAGGTTCGGGCCTTACGCAATTATCCCTCATGAACCATGTCAGGCGGGGAACCGAGCAGCATTAAGTGATACGGGTAATGTGCCGTGAGCAAACCTGGGCTGAGCAGAATCGGCAAAGGACGTGTATAGCAGTATATTCGACTTATCGGTGTGTGATCTTGCTTTGTACCGCATTTTTTAACATAACAAAAAGAAAACGCAGATATCTGCGTTCTCCTCTTTGTTTTGTATATCAGGCATTGCTTACAGGGACATCGGTACGCTGACCGAAGTGCAGATATTCTGCAATCAGTACGTCTTCAAGCTGTCGTCTGAAATCGGCATTTATGGGATGGACAATATCCTTGTATTCGCCGTCATTTGTTTTTTTGCTTGGCATTACAACAAAATATTTATCTCTTGCATATATGACTTTCACATCGTGTATGGCTATACAGCTGTCAAGAGTTATGGACATAACAGCACGAAGCGGCTGGTCCTCAAAGGTTTTTCTGATTTTTACGTCGGTGATTTCCATTGCTTGTGTCTCCTTCTCAGAATTATTTGCACAGCAATAGTATTTAACAGACACCTTTGTTTTATTCCATGTATATTAACTTACTTTCCGAAAGGACGGGGTTTTGTGAAATCCGAATTTCTGAACAATGTATATTTTATAGGCATCGGCGGTATAAGTATGTCGTCCCTTGCCCTTATTCTCAAAAACAGAGGCTGCAAGGTTGCAGGCTACGATTTCAAGAAAAGCGAAAACACCGAGCTTCTTGAAAATAACGGAATCAAGGTTAACTATACATATTCCGAAAGCAATCAGGACGGATTTGATACTGTTGTATATACTGCGGCAATTGCTGAAGATGACAAGGAATTTCTTCTTGCAAAGTCAAGAGGTGCAAAAATTTACACCCGCGCCGAGCTTCTCGGAGACATTGTAAGCGGATATCAGCACAGCATAGGTGTTGCAGGTACTCACGGAAAGTCCACGACAACAGGGATGCTCAGCAACATAATGGATGCGGCAAAGGCTGATGCAACAGTTCTTGCAGGGGCAGTAATTCCCGCACTCGGCTCTACCTTCAGAGCAGGTGGCGGTGATACCGCTGTGTTTGAAGCCTGCGAATACAAAAACTCATACCATTCAATGCATCCCACAATACGTCTGATACTCAACTGCGAATTTGACCACGTTGACTTCTTTAAGGATATGGATGCTGTAATTGAATCATTCAGAACATATATGAACGCAGACAGCGGAACAGACGAAAACATTGTTATTATAAACGGCGACTGTACCAACTCCGTAAAATCGGCAGAGGGTGTGGATGCAAAGGTGTATACATTCTCGGTTAAAGACAGGAATGCTGATTTTTATGCTGACAATATAACAGAGCATAACGGATATGAGCAGTTTGATATATATGCATTCGGAAAGCTTTACTGCAAGGCAAAGCCGGGAGTTCCGGGACTTCACAATGTATCAAACTCGGTTGCGGCGGCTGGTGCTGCATACCTGTGCGGTATTTCAGGTGATGCTGTAGCTGAGGGACTTGCAAGCTTCGGCGGTGTAAAGAGACGCTTTGAAAGACTAGGAGAAACACAGTCGGGAGCAGTGGTTATTGATGACTATGCACACCATCCCGATGAGGTAACAGCAACTCTCAAGGCGGCAAAGCAGATATGTAAGGGAAAGGTTTACTGCATATTCCAGCCTCACACATATTCACGTTTTGAAGCGCTGATGGAAGACTTTGCAAAGTCGCTTTCAATTTCAGATGTGGTAATAATGGCAGATATATATGCGGCTCGTGAAGTTAACACAAAGGGTATAAGCTCGGCAGATATAAAGAAGTATTTGCCTGACGCGGTATACACAGGAACTTTTGAGAAAACTGCTGAATTTATTAAAGATAACGCAGTAAGCGGCGATATGGTAATCACTATGGGAGCAGGAGATATATATAAGGTTGCTCCGCTGATAATGAAATAGAAAAAGAGGAACGCACAGTGTGCGTTCCTCTTATTGTAAAAACCATATTGAATGTTACTTTTCCTTTGTAGGAAAAGTAACCAAAAGTACCCGAGGACTCCGTCCTTCGAACCTGTGCCCGTCAATTAAATTTTCTACTCGCTTCATCTAAAATCATATAAAGTGAGAAAATTTAGAGATTGACGGGCAGTTCTATGTGCGGTTGTACGTAAACGCAAAATAAACTTTTGCAAAGAGTGATATTCGCATCAGGCGTAGCTGCTTGGTGCTATTTTTGTTGTCTGTCTGATGTACACCTTTGTCAGTTGCTCGTTCCTACATCACTCTGCCTTGTCAATTACAAGTCCGTCTGTTTCCTGCGTCTTGTCAGACCAGATAATCTTTCTTGGGCAAGCCCTTTCACATTCACCGCAGCCTGTACATAAATTGTAGTTTATTTCCGCCACAAAGTCTGTAACTTTTATAGCACCCACGGAACACTTCTTTTCGCACAGCTTGCACCCGATACATCCAACCTCGCAGAAGGATCTTGTCACAGGTCCCTTGTCTGTACTCATACAGCCAACCCAGTGCTTTGCGTCAAAAGGAATCAGCTTTATGATTCCTTTCGGGCAGGCAGACACACACGCACCGCAGGCGCGGCACTTGTCATAATCAACCGCCGCAACACCGTTTATTATGTGTATTGCATCAAATTTGCACGCTGCCTTGCAAGTTCCAAGACCGATGCATCCGTTGGGACAGAGCTTGTCGCCGCCTGCCAGCTTGTTCGCCGCCGCACAGTCTGAAATACCGTTGTATATGTACTTCTTTTTTGCAAGCTCGTGAGTTCCCGAACACATAACCTGTGCGCGGAATCTTTTTCCGTGTTCAGCCTTGACGCCCATAATCTCGCCAATCCTGACAAGAGCCTCCTCGGAAACCGAGTTGCAGGCATTTACTTCCGCTTTGCCTGAAACTATAGCCTCGGCAAGAGCCGCACAGCCCGTATATCCGCATCCGCCGCAGTTTGCACCGGGCAGATATTCGTTTATTTTTTCAATTCTCCCGTCAACTTTTACGGCAAATACCTTTGCAGAAACAGCAAGGATTACACCAAGTATTCCGCTTATAACCGCAAAACAAACAAGAGCTGTAATAATATCAGTCATATCCGTTCCTCCCTTACTGCATCAGAATGGAAGCTGTATGCTTGAAAAGCCTGAGAACGCCATTGCAATAAGACCTGCCGTTACAAGGGCAATGGGTGTTCCTCTGAAGCTTTTCGGGCTATCTGCGAGAGCAACCCTCTCTCTTACAAAGGAGAATATCACTATTGCAAGAGTAAAGCCCACAGCAGAGCCAAAGCTGAATATAATTGAGGGAATAAACTCGTATTCATTCTGTATACACAGAAGTGCCGCTCCGAGAATTGCACAGTTTGTAGTGATAAGAGGCAGATAAATACCCAGCGCCGAATAGAGAGCGGGCACTGCCTTTCTCAGAAACATCTCAAGAAGCTGCACAAGAGAAGCAATTATGAGAATAAAGGCAATTGTCTTGAGATACTCAAGCTCAAAAGGTACAAGTATAAGGTGATATACGCACCAGGTAACAGCAGTTGATACCGTCATAACAAAGGTAACGGCACAACCCATACCCACAGCCGTTGAAGTCTTGTCTGAAAGACCGAGGAAGGGGCAGATACCCAAGAATCTTGAAAATATGTAGTTTTCAATCAGAATAGAGGAGATAATAAGTCCGAAAAGCTGAGCCAAAGTCATTATTTGTTTCCTCCTTCTGCTTTTTTGACGGCATTACGCTTTGCCGCAAAGGTTTTTACCGCATTTACTGCGGCGATTATGCATCCGAGCGTTATAAACGCACCTGCAGGCTGTGTGAACATTGCAAATCCGGGGAAAACTCCGCCTGTTATATTTATATCCCATATTGTTCCGCTTCCCATAAGCTCACGCACTCCGCCGAGAAGTCCCAGAGCAAAGGTAAATCCGAGTCCCATAAAAAGTCCGTCAAGCACCGAGTCAACAGGGCCGTTCTTTGAAGCATATGCCTCTGCCCTTGCAAGGATAATGCAGTTTACAACTATAAGAGGAATAAACAGACCGAGAGAGGCGTCAAGGGCTGGCAGATAAGCTTTTATCAGAAGTTCAATTGCCGTTACAAATCCCGATATAATTACTATGTATGCCGCAATTCTTACCTGTTTTGGTATAAATTTGCGAAGAAGCGATATGAGAAGATTTGACAGAATCAGTACCGCCGCCGCAGAAAGTCCCATTCCCACACCGTTTTTCATTGATGTTGTTGTGGCAAGTGTAGGACAAGTGCCGAGCAACTGTACAAGAATTGGGTTCTGGTCAAACAGACCTTCAAAAAGTCTTGTTTTTAAGGAGGGCTTGTTATTACTCATTTTCTGCACCTCCGTCAATCATTGTTTTAAGCTGTTCAAGAGCTGTGTCAACTGCCATTGTCACGGGTTTGCTTGTGCGGGTAGCGCCTGCGATGATAATATCTTTCATTTCGGATTCATTTTTTGAGAAACCGGATTTTTTCCCTGCAAACTTGTTGAGAAAACCTGGTAACATAACTTTATCTCCGATACCCTTTGTGTCGGAAAGGGATATAATCTGAACATCTTTTGCACTTGCATCGGAATTAACTGCCACAAGCACGCCTACTTCGTTCTTGAAGCCCATAGGGGATGCTTCCACACAGTAACCGAACACCTTTCCGTCGGCTTTTTTTATTACATATACTGCATCAATATCCTTGAGCAGTTCCGCTTCTGCCTTTTCGCAGGAGCCTACAGCATTTCCTGCTGTATCTGATACCGCAAATGCACCCGATTCGTCAACCGAGAAGAAAAGTCCGTCTGCACTGTATATGTCTGACAGAGCCTCGGCTGTTGCCATCTTCTGATTAAGTGCAATTCTGTCTTTTGTGAGGAAGTTTACCGAAGCTACGAGTGCCGCAATAAATGCGCATATTACTAACAGTTTAAGAGCAATTACAATTATTGTCTTTGTGCTGTTTTCTGCCTTGTTACTGTTTTGCACTGCTCTTACCTCCTCCGAACTTCACAGGCATTGTCATCTTGTCAATAGCCAGCGTGAAAAGATTCATAATAAGTATTGCAAAAGAAACGCCCTCAGGATATCCGAAATATCTTATGAACATTGTAATAAGTCCGCATCCAATGCCGAAAATCAGTCTGCCCGACTTTGTTACGGGAGAAGTAACATAGTCTGTTGCCATAAATATTGCGCCAAGCATAAGTCCTCCTGAACAGAGCTGGTATTTTACAAATTCAAGTCCCGAAAAGTCTCCTGTCGGGAACAAAAATGCAATTACAGCAACGGTGGTAAGAAAAGATACGGGAATATGCCAGGTAATAACCTTGCGGCAGAGAAGGTATATTCCGCCGAGTATAAGGAGAGATGCTGAAACTTCACCGATACAGCCGGGGATTTCTCCGAAGAACATATCACTTACGGGGTAAGGCGGCACATTTCCTTTCTGAAGCACAGCAAGAGGTGTTGCGCTTGCTACAGTATCGGCGTGAGGCTCTGCATAACTTGACATTTGGGAAGAAAATGACATAAACAGGAAAACTCTTGCCGCAAGGGCAGGGTTAACCACGTTTTTGCCAATACCTCCGTAAAGCTGTTTTACTATTACGATTGCAAAGAACGCACCTGAAACAACAACCCACAAAGGAATTGTTGA
>JAZOLW010000069.1:0-9545 GCA_045653405.1 Eubacteriales bacterium
TAAGGGGAAGACCCAAATCATCTTGAAATTCTTTTACAGACTGCTCATTACCCTGCCCGAATATTCCGTCAATTGCAGGTGATGTGATGCCCGTATAAAACAAGCTAATATAACCGAGAATAAACTGAAGTCTTGCTACCGCTACTCCCTCGTCGCCCCGCTGTACTGTTTCTGTCGGCGGTTCTACGGGTAATCCTCCTGTTTCCCCTTCACCGCTGAGTTCTGCAAGCTTTATTATAGAGGCATATACATATGAAATTCTGTACCAGGTTGCTTTCCCCACAATTCCATCAACAGCTAAATCAAATATTTCCTGAAAGGTGCGCACTGCTGAATCAAGTCCTGAGTCAAACACTCGAAGTGCAGGATTTATTCTTGGAATAAGAGGGTAATTAAAAGATATTCTGTAAAGCTGTCGTCTTATCCATTCAACCTCAGGTCCTTCCGAGCCAAGAGACAGAGGATATCCCGGATACGATTCCGTAACGCCCGATATATTTGATGTCGTTCTCAGTTCGATATCGTCACCGTAGTAATTTTTGAGTATGTTAAGTGCGGAAAATCCTTGAGCACCAAGATTTTCAGAACCCCACTGGGACATTCCTGAGCAGGTTGTTCTTCTTCCGTCGCAATACGATGTAAACAGCGGGCTTATAAAACCGTCTCTAACAACATATGTATTGAAAAGCTCATCAACTATCCGGCTTATGTTTTCAAACACGTTTCTGCCGGGTACAAATGACTGGTCATACTGCGTCGAGTTGGTTATGTCAAAATCGTAGCCCTGACTTCTGTACCACTCTGTAAAGATGCGGTTAAGAGTGAGGGAAATTATGGCAAGGATATTAGCCCTCAGGGTTTCCTCCTGCCACGTCGGAAATATTTCAGATGATGCTACATTCTTTATATAATCGGGAAATGATACATAAACATTCTCCGCATCAGATCTCGGCGGTCCCAGATGCACAGACACATACTCAGGAATTGACACTTCTCCTGCAACAAGATTTTCAGCCACATTTTCGGGAAATGACGACGGGTCTCTTTCCACTGTTGTAAGCAGTGCATTCGGCGGTATTTCGTAAACAATAACTCCACCTGTTGTTCCCTCATACCCCACAGAAAGAGGTGTGAGATTTATGGGGAGGTCGGCAATTTGATTTGCGTATACCGGTACACTTAAAATCCTTACAGGATAATACCCCTGTACTGCTGTAAAAACATCTACCAATGAATACGGCATCTCAGAATCGTACTGATTGAGAGATATTGCCGGATCAGGTGCTTCAACACTTATTACCTGCGTTGCACCCGATGCATCTGTTGTAAGGCGGTATGTAAAGTTCTGTGAATCAACAGGGCTCCCCCCCTCAGAGCTTACATTATCCGTTTTTACATAAACACTTTCGCCAGGCACGGGAACTGCACCCTCAGCCGTCTGAAGTACTATTTTCAAATAACCCTGAAACATATCTTTTCTCCATTCTTACGATTTTGTGCGTTTAAATCCTGTTAAAGTCTATTCGTTGAGCTTCTTCCTTATGACAGGATAATTAATTATTTCATCCCCACGAAATGACATTTTTTACACAGCACAGGTAATATAATTATCACAGGTAAACGCCTAAAATATTTTAAGGATATGATATGCATTGATTATATATGCCGATATTCTGTTTGCAGTTAATTTCATTATGGATTATCTCTCGCTGTATATGTCAGCCAAGGTGCTGAATTTCAGGTCAAAAGGACTTATGTTTTGTGTTGCATCTGCAATAGGAGGAATATATAGTTTGCTGGGTCTGTACTTCTATGTTCCTGAGCCATATGCAGCTGTCGGTGTCTCCCTCATTATGTGCTTTGTTGCTTTTGGGAAAAAGCGTTTTTCCGCATTTATAAAAGCAGTAATCCTTTTTTACATAACCGGTATGCTGTTAGGCGGTATTATGACATTTTTATATAATGTTATCTGCAAATATAAAAATGCCCTCCTGTTTGACGGAGGGCTTAAAAGCTGGATGTTTTTTGCGCTTGCAGGCATTGTTTTTCTTATTTCTTCTGTCGCTTCCCGTATATTCAGCAATTTTATGTACTGCAAGAACATACACGCGGAAATTCAGTTCGGCTCTGACAAAAAAACGGTATGTCTGCTATGTGACACGGGAAACCTGCTGCGTGACCCTTTCAGTAATCTGCCGGTTATTGTACTTCGTGCAGGTTGTCTTGACAGCATACTTGGCAAGGACGGTATTCACAGGCATCCTGACAAGGCTCAGAATGAACCCGCAATAAAATACAAGCTAAGGTATATTCCGGTAAAAACTGCTTCAGGAAGTACAATTATGCCTGCGGTAAGCGCTGATAAAATCCGTATACTCAGCAAAAAAGGCAATGGTACAGAAATTGAGGCTGTTATTGCATCAGACAGCATTTCAGGTTCAACATACGGAGGATGTGACGGAGTAATCCCCTATTCACTTGCTTTTAACTTTTAATAATTAGGTAATTTAAGGAAAGGACATTATATATTTATGGGCATTGAAGTTTTGATTTTCAAGTTAAAAGAACTGTTAAAACATAACAATAAAAAATATCCTTTTGACAAACACACGTCCCGTATGATGTCAATTTTTGAGTATTTTGGAGATGACAGCCTTTTCTATATAAACGGTACAGACGTGCTCCCTGCACCGTTAAATGCTGAAGAAGAAGCTGAAGTTCTTACAGAGTTCTCATCCTGCCACGGAGAACAGCGTGAAAAAATTAAAAATATGCTGGTTGAACGAAATTTAAGGCTTGTGGTTTACATTGCAAAGCGCTTTGAAAATACAGGTATAGGAATTGAAGATTTGATTTCCATAGGTACAATAGGTCTTATGAAAGCAATAAATACATTTAACACGGACAAGAACATAAAACTTGCGACCTACGCATCACGCTGTATAGAAAACGAAATACTGATGTACATAAGAAAAAACTCGCGTTCCAAGAACGACATATCTCTGGATGAACCGTTAAATGTTGACTGGGACGGGAACGAACTTTTATTGTCGGATATTCTGGGCACTGATGACAACGAGGTGCACAAGGGTATTGAAGCAGAAGAAGAAAAAAACCTTCTGATTGATGCTGTGAAGAAGCTTCATCCCAGAGAAAGACGGATAATTGAACTGCGCTTCGGTCTCGGTGATGGATATGAAGAAAAAACGCAGAAAGAGGTTGCCGATATGCTTGGAATATCACAGTCCTACATTTCCCGTTTGGAAAAACGGATAATTTCAGAACTCAAAAAGGAAATTATCAGATTTTATAAGTAGAAAAACGCAACAAGCCTTGACACCTTACAGCAAAGAATATATAATTATTATATATTGTTAACGGAGGTGTAATTGTGGCTGTTTACAGAATTGCTGACCTTAATATTGACATACGCAACAAAGAAAAATATACATCATACATATGCAGAAACTATCTTGCAGAAAATCAGCTTGTTAAGGCTGATATAACAGCTGTTTCTGACCCTTCGGAATATGCAAACGACAAAGCTGCTGTTCCCGAAGCTTCAGACGGATATATTGAATCCCTTTCACTATACAGAAGCATATCCAATCAGATTCTTGATTTCAGAGGATTTATTCTTCACGCATCTGTTGTTGAGAAAGACGGCTGTGCCTTTGCCTTTTCAGCCCACAGCGGTACCGGTAAGACAACCCACAGCAGAATATGGACAGAGCGTTTTCCCGATACCCGTATAATTAACGGTGATAAACCTCTTGTGAGAATTTTTGACGATAATGTATATATATACGGCACACCATGGTGCGGTAAAGAGAATTATAACATTAACACCAAGTCACCGTTGAAGGCTCTTTGCTTTATTGAACGCAGTGAAACTAACTCCATCTCCCCCATTTCAAAGAAAGAAGCTGTTATGAGAATATACTCTCAGTTGCTTATTCCCGCCGACGCAGGCAAGCTCAACCTTCTGCTTGACCTTGTAGGTGAGCTTATAGACAAAACCCCCGTATATCTTTTAAAATGCAATATGGATCCCGAGGCTGCGGAAGTTGCATACAAAGGTATGACACAAGCGTGTGATGGGAGGTAACCCGATGGCGGAAATCAGTATTTCGGAAATAGCTCCCGTAATAATAGAGGTTATTGAAAGCGGTGCAGAATTCAGACTTAATCCGAGAGGGCGCAGTATGTATCCAACCATCATCGAGGGTGAAGATTCCGTTGTCCTTGCAAAGCCGGTGAATCTTAAAGTCAGGGATGCTGTTTTTTACAGACGTGAAAACGGACAGTATGTTCTCCACAGAATAGTAAAAATCCACGACGGATTATATGATATGTGTGGCGACAGCCAGATTGACATTGAAAAAGACGTTCCCGAAAGTTGCATCATTGCCAAAATGACGGGTATTTACAAGAAAGATGTCTACTTCCGCACAGATGACAAGGAATATGCAAATAAAATAAAAATATTCTGTCACAAAAAGGCAATTAAGCGCTTTTTATACCGTGTAAAAAGACGAGTCAAAAAAATACTTTCAATATAAAAAACAGGAAGAAGACTGCTTCCTGTTTTTTTGTTTATATGTTATGCGTTGATAAATTCAAACTGTGCATTTGTTGCGATGTTGTTCTGAAGTGATTCGTAGTAATACTTACTGTCTGCATCCTTGTTAAGAGCATAGAGTCTGTAGAAATAGCTTCCGAACTTTTCGTAAAGGTGACAACCGTACTTCTTGGATATGATGAAGTATCTGTTGTGTACATAGTTCTCAATCTTCCATACCTGACAGTCACATTCAATATTCGGTACAAGTAAAATATAACATTATAATCTAACAAAGTCAAACAGGTTTACAGAAATACCAAATTAATTTCATTCCAAATATATTTCTGCGTTTTTTATTTTTCTGTTGACGGAAATGAGGGTGTATGATATACTTTTATAGTACACTTATTGTAATTTATTATATTGTGGTGAATTATGGATATTTTCAGAAAAGACAAACAATTTACCGACAGATGTGTTCTGGCACTTGGCGATTTTGACGGCATACATCTCGGTCACAGAGCACTTCTCGCCTGTGTTAAAGAAAAGGCGGCAGAGTTGGACTGTAAGTCAGGTGTGTACACCTTTTCCGTAAACACAAAAGAGTTTTTCGGGGTTCCCGGATTTGCAAAACTTACTACCGAGAACGAGAAAAACGGGATAATTGAAAAGCTGGGACTTGATTTCGTTTTTTATGATGAATTTGCTGAAATAAAAGACTTATCCCCCGAGCAGTTCTGTGACTATTTGTCAGAAAAATTCAATCTTGCTGCCGTATGCTGCGGTGAAAACTATACTTTCGGCAAATTTGCTGCCGCAGGAAGCAGTCGGTTAGCAGAACTTATGGGCAAAAAAGGTATTGAATGTATTATCGTCCCCGGTGTTACTGTTGACGGTGAGGGTGTATCATCAAGCTCCGTAAGAAAATATATTTCCGGCGGTGAAATGGAAAATGCCGAAAAGTTGCTTGGGTATCGCTATTTTATCAATACAAAGGTCATACACGGTGCACAGCTCGGCAGAAAGTTAGGTTTTCCGACTATAAATCAACTTGAATACTGCGGAAAGGCAGTGCCTAAATTCGGAGTTTACTGCTGTGTATGCACTGTTGACGGTGTAAAGTATAAGGGTGTTGTTAATGTTGGCATCCGCCCGACAGTTTCGGAGGGAGAAGAAAATCCGCCCGTTATTTTTGAAACACATATAATTGATTACAACGGTGATTTGTACGGCAAAGACGTTACAGTTGAATTTTGCAGGATGCTGAGAGGTGAAAAGAAGTTTGCTTCTCTCGACGAGCTTCACGAAAATGTAATGCATAACATCAATCAGGCGCGTCTTTTTTTTGAAAATCATTCTTTATAACTATCTCAATTGAAAGAAGAGTTGAATTTGAAGCGTAATATTATTGCTTTGATCATACTGTTTTCTGTCCTGTTCGGTGCTTTATTCACAGTATCGGCAGAAGAAACCGAATTTACAGAAAAAACATTTGAGGGTTTGGGCCTTTGCGAATATGCAGGAATTGACAGCATCCCTGAAATAAGCGGGTACAGTGCATATGTTTACAATGTTGAAACGGGTTCTGTAATGTACCGAAAAAATCAGGATGACATCATTTATCCTGCGTCAACAGTAAAGCTTATGACTGCCATTGTTGCATACGAAAACATACCCGACCTCAGCACAGTAATTACAGCAAGCAAAACTGCGGTAAGAGCCGCACAGGGTTCTAATATGGCAATAAAAATCGGTGAAAGCTTCACTGCAGAACAGTTATTGTACGGTCTTCTTGTGACGGGTGCAAACGATGCGGCAAATGTGCTTGCCGAACACGTTGCAGGAAGCATTGACGGCTTTTGCGATATGATGAACCGGAGAGCAAAAGAGCTTGGTGCTGTGAAAACTCATTATGAAAACCCCACGGGACTTCATCACGAAGATATGATAACCACCGCAAGGGATACAGCTATTATTGCAAGACATTTATATAATCTCAACACCCTTTTCGATATGTCTGACACGACACGCTACACAATCCCCAAAACCGAGTTTACCGAACAGCGTATTCTGCTCAACAGAAACCTGCTTATCTCCCGTGTTCGTTCGGAGGACTACTACTACTCCCCTGCCATGGGTATGTCACTTGGCAGCACCCCCGAAGCAGGTGACTGCATTGTAACTGCGGCATCAGATGATTCGGGAATGAACTACATATGTGTTGTTATGAATTCAAGAAGCGACAAAAAAGATGTCAATGCCGCTTGTCTTGATGCAGCGGCGCTTCTCAGAATGTGTCTTGGAAACTTTACTTACAGCAGCGTTCTTTCCACAAAGAACATAATATGCGAAATTCCTGTAAGACTTGCAGTTGACACAGACTATGTAACTCTCCTGCCCGAAAAAGAATTAAAGGCTCTCTTGCCCAAAAATCTTGACTATACAAAAGAAATCTCCATAGAACCCCGTGTCAGCGAAGATTATGCAACAGCTCCCATTTACGAGGGAAACAGATACGGTGAAGCGGTTGTAAAATACAAAAACGAAATTTCACTCGGAACGGTTGGTCTTGTCGCAGGAAAAAATGTTGACAAAAGCAATGTTCTGTATTTTCTCGACAGAGCAGAAAAACTCATTCTCGGCAGATGGTTTGGTGTTTTCGCCGTTACTGCAATAATTCTTCTTGCCGCCTACTTTGCTGCATCAGTTGCCTTTGATTCAAGGCGCAGAAAACACAGAAGAAGATAGTTTATAATGAAACAAAACGGATATGTAACGCACATATCCGTTTTGTATTGTCACATCAATTCTTTTTTTATAAGCTCAATCATTATGCTTGTGTTAAGGAGAAAGGCATCTATGGGGTATGCAGGTCTTATTGTATCCGTGTAAAAATTATCCTCAAAGTATTTCAGTGCATCTTTATCAGTTCCGCCACTTGTGAGAATTTCAACAACATTTTCAGCCGTTATTCTCAGCGCCTTTTGTGAATTTTCCAGAAAATGCTCAGCTTCTTCTTTTGTAAGAAGTCCGTAATGAGGAACAAGGAAGTTTTCAATATCAAGCATTGAGGCTTTTCTGAAGGAATCAAGACTCATCTGATAGCCCACAAGACAAATTGGTAACACTTCATTATTACCGAAATATACTCCAAGTGTTTCTGAGCTTAACAGCAGTTTGTTTTCATTCAGATAAAAGCCCACAGAGCACTTTGTGTGTCCCGGAAGATTAACCGCTGTAAACACCATATCTCCTGCTGTTACGGTATCACCGTCTCCTACAACTATATCCACCTTTAAGTTGTCTACAAGGTCTTCATACTCATACACACCACATTTTCTTGCAAATTTTCTGTCAAGTTCTCTCATTACAGCCTTGGCGGACGGCTTTTCAAATATCTTTGCCGCATACTCCCCTGCAACAATTTTAACCTCGGGATAATGCTTTGCAACGTAGGGTGCTCCCAGTGCGTGGTCATAGTGGGAATGTGTAAGAAAAATATAGTCTAAATTTCTGTCACCAAGTTCCCTCTTTATATTATCCGCAATTCGTTCCCCTGTAAAGCCGAAACCTGCATCGTAAAGCACAGTAGTCTTTCCGTCATCAAGAAGAAAGGCGCTGTCCCCTGGAAGAACTCTTACATCTGTTATTTTTAAATCTATCATATTTTCCACCTATATTAAATACATCAATTGTTCCATATTTTCTTCGGAATACTCAACCTCTGAGGAGTACATTCTTACAACGTCTGCAATACCGTCAACATTTGTGTCAGCATCATATCCCAAAAATGACCAGAGTGCTCCTATAATATAACAACTGATAACAGCAAATCTTACTACCGTTGCATAATCACCTTCATAAAGAGTATCGGTCAAGTGTCGGAAAACAAAATACACTGCAAGCTGTTCAAGCATTGTGGCAAACTTACTGTCACAAAAAATCTTTTTATCAAGGGTTGATTTTTTCAAATTTTCAAGCATATCTGTCCAGTTTTTGTCAAGTCTTTCCAAAGACAAATATGTATCGCAAAGCTCGTTTAGTTTAAAATCAAAACTGAAACCAAACTTTTCGGCAATAAAATTGAACCTCTGTTGTATGCTTTTGCTCCTATCCTGAAGTATATCAAAAATCTCTGCTCTTCCCTTAAAAAACTCTTGTTCTTTCTCGGTAAGTGCATTATCCTCAGGCTTTTCAATCGAAAATTTATCCTGTTCAGACAAAATAATTCTTGCCGCTTCTTCGCAGCAAAGTCCGAGTCCCGTTTCTGTGAAACTTGAATAAAAATTACGGAATCTTGGGTGCAATCGGCAGATATCACAAAGTGCATCTTCACCGCATTCGGTGATAATGTCGCACAAGCCACCCTGATTCAGAAAAGGACATCTTTCTCCTGCCTGCAGCACAAAATGAGGTGTATCACCGTCTGTTTCAATATTGCTTCTTATTCTCTCTCCAAGCGTGGTGTTCATAGAATTATACAACGCCAAAGTGCTTTCATCAACATCTATTTCCCAGCCAATGCAACAGCTATGTGTACACCTGTCGGCGATACATTTGAATTTTTTATAGTAATTCGGGTAGATTTCTTTCATTTTGGTGCTTCTTTCGTGTTCCATCTTTATTGATATTTATTATAACACAAGAATTAGGAAAAGTAAACTTGTCAACGGCAACTTTTTTATCTCAAAAATCCCTCCAAGTCGTTCGAATCCTCTCAACATAAAAATATAGCGACACGCTAAAGTGTACCGCTTAATTCTTGGCGGAGAAGGAGGGATACAGCCGCTCCGCGTCTTGACTGCTCGACCGTGAAGGTCTCGCACCGCTCCACTAAAAACAGCCGTAACAGGCTGTTTTCTTTACGTTTCGCGCCCTCTCAGGGTTCGAATCCTCTCAGAAAAGAATTAAGCGGCACACTAAAGTGTACCGCTTAATTCTTGGCGGAGAAGGAGGGATACAGCCGCTCCTCGTCTTGACT
>JAZOLW010000070.1:0-32090 GCA_045653405.1 Eubacteriales bacterium
TATGGGTGTAACCTTCGCCCTTCTTCCCGACGTAAACATTGTTGCAGCAATTACATTTATAGGTGTACTTACATTTATTATGTCAGCACTGGGAATAAAGATAGGTAATGTTTTCGGTACAAAATTCAAATCTCTTGCCGAGCGTGCAGGCGGTATAATTCTTGTGATTATCGGCATAAAGATACTCGTTGAGCATCTTTTCTTCAGCTGATAAACCGAAAGTATTGTAAAAAATATACAAGTGTGATTTGAATAATCCGTCAACTGTCACAGCAAAACGACAAAAATGTAAAATTACACATTTTTTTGGCAGATTTTTATTGACAAACACAGGAAAAATCATTAAAATAAAAACGGTTAGATAAGTCTAACCGTTTTTGAAACCAGATGAGTTAGTCAAGACTAATTCGTTTGGTTGCTATCTTTCACGGAGGTGCTTTTATGACTTTGCTTGATGCGATTGAAGAAAAAGAATATATAATCAAAGAAATAAACACCGAAGACGAAGAAATGGACGCATTCCTCTTTTCTCTCGGATGTTACAGCGGAGAACCAATAACCGTAATATCCCACCTCAAGGGAGGATGCATTGTTTCCATAAAGGACGGCAGATACAATATCGACAAGCAGTTAGCGGCAGCTATTGCGATATAACACGCAAAACACGGCTGCTGTCTGTTTTTGACACACAGTTAGCTATCTCTAACCCTGATAACTGGACTAATATACGGTGTATCAGAAATAAAATGCAGCAAAAACCATCAGGAGGACAAACGGCAATGAAAATCGCTTTGGCGGGAAATCCCAACAGCGGAAAGACAACTATGTATAACGCCCTCACAGGAAAAAGTGAAAAGGTTGGAAACTGGGCAGGGGTTACCGTTGAAAAAAAGGAAAGCCATTTAAAAAGAATATATTACAGCGGCAAAGAGGAAATTTCGGTTGTCGACCTTCCCGGCGCATATTCAATGTCCCCCTTCACCTCTGAAGAAAGCGTAACAAGTACATACATAAAGAATGAAAGTCCCGATGTAATTATAAATATTGTAGACGCTACAAATTTAAGCAGAAGCCTGTTTTTCACAACACAGCTCCTTGAACTTGGTATTCCTACAGTTGTTGCTCTTAACAAAAGCGATATCAATGACAAAAAGCATAATAAAATAGATACCGAAAAACTGTCTGAGCTGCTTGGATGTCCCGTTGTAAGCACAGCATCGACTTCGGCTGAAGGACTTTCAGAGCTTGCAGGCAAAGCAATCTCACTTAAAGGAAACAGCCAGTCTGCTCCCTATGTTGAGGACACCGCTTGGCTTTTAGACAAAAAATCGGCAAAAGAAGCAGACAGACGTCGATTCGCTTTTGTAAATCAGGTAGTAAAATCCGTTGAAAAAAGAGAGTTTTACACCAACAAAAAGAATATAAACGATAAAATAGACGCATATCTCACAAACAAGTGGCTTGGTATTCCCATTTTCGCCCTTGTTATGTTCCTTGTGTTTGATATTTCCCAGTCAACCTTAGGTCCGCTGATTGCAGATACACTTGTCGGATGGCTTGAGATATTCAAGGAATTTATGGGCGGATTGTTTGCAGACGCAAATCCTTTACTTTACGCACTGCTCATTGACGGTGTTATAGGCGGATTTGTTGCGGTTGTAGGATTTCTTCCCCTTGTTATGGTTATGTACTTCCTTATTGCCCTTCTTGAAGACTGCGGATATATGGCAAGGGTTTCGGTTGTACTTGACCCCATATTCAAAAAGGTAGGACTTTCGGGAAAATCGGTAATTCCCTTTGTTATCACA
The DNA here is from genome assembly GCA_045653405.1 of Eubacteriales bacterium. Taxonomy (GTDB): domain Bacteria; phylum Bacillota; class Clostridia; order Oscillospirales; family CAG-382; genus UMGS882. The sequence continues at coordinate 1,809 of JAZOLW010000070.1, forward strand.
ACAGGATGCGCCGTACCCGGCGTTATGGCTTCCCGTACAATCAAGAACGAAAGGGAGCGCAGAGCAACAGCAATGCTTGCTCCCTTTATGCCCTGCGGTGCAAAGCTCCCTGTTATTTCCTTGTTTGCAGGTGTATTCTTCGCAGATGCATCCTGGGTTGGAACTCTTATGTACTTTGCAGGAATACTCATTATCTTTTTCGGTGCCCTTCTTGTTAACAAGATAACAGGACGCAAAAAGAAAAAGAGTTATTTCATTATGGAACTTCCCGAATACAAAGTTCCAAGCTTTATAAGAGCTTTTCAGTCTATGTGTTCAAGAGGCTGGTCATATGTGGTCAAGGCTGGTACCGTTATTCTGGTGTGCAACACTGCTGTACACATTATGCAGTCATTCAATCTGAATTTTGAACTTATTGACGAAAGCATGGCAAACACATCAATCCTCGCATTTATTGCAGAACCCTTTGCCTATGTTCTCATACCTGTTATAGGATTTAAGGCTTGGCAGCTTGCAGCAGCGGCAATTACAGGATTTATTGCAAAGGAAAATGTTGTAGGCACTATCGCTGTATGCTACGGTATTACAAACTTTATTGATATGGATGCACTTGCACTTAACGGCGGTGCAAATGAAGTTGCACTTACTATCGGTCTTTCAAAGGCTGCCGCTCTTGCATATCTGGTATTCAATCTCTTTACTCCTCCCTGCTTTGCGGCTATAGGCGCTATGAGCTCAGAAATGAAGAGCGCAAAGTGGCTGTGGGCAGGTATCGGACTTCAGTTTGCAACAGGCTTTACAGTTTCGTACTTTGTATACCAGATTGGCACAATTGTTACAATCGGCTCTGTTGGTGCAGGATTTGTTCCCGGACTTGTTGCAGTAATTGCGATAGCTGTATTAATTACAGCAATGATTGCAAATACAAATAAAAAGATAAAAGCACAAGAAGCTGAAAAGGCGGCAAGAAAGACACAGTTATCAGCCAAATAAAAGAGAGGTGTCAGTATGACAGACCTGATTATTATTGCTGTACTTCTTATAATTGTAGGCAGTGCGGTAACATATATTGTTAAGGCAAAGAAAAGCGGCAAAAAGTGCATCGGATGTCCACACGCCGACAGCTGCCCAAGTAAAAACTGCGGATGCGGTAATAAAGATACAAAAAAGCGGTAACATCAGTTACCGCTTTTTATTTGATTTAAAGCATTTCAATAAGTTTGTCTACGTCTTCTTCCCTTGTTGCCCAGCTTGATGCAAATCTCACAACGGTGTGAGTGTCATCAAACTTTTCCCAGAAACCGAAGGAGACGGATTTTTTAAGCTGTTCCATTCTTTCGTTTTCAAGCACTATAAAAATCTGGTTTGTAATTGTTTCCATAAAAAACTGATAGCCCTTATTTTTAAATGCTTCTCTCATTTTGTCCGCCATTTTTATTGCGTGACGGCTGATTTTAAAATACAAATCGTCTGTAAACAGTGTATCAAACTGCACACCAAGCAGTCTTCCCTTTGCAAGAAGTGCACCGTGCTGTTTAATCATTGTAAAGAAGTGCTTTGGAGCATTGTTATGGGTAAACACAACCGCCTCTCCGCACAGCGCACCAACCTTTGTTCCGCCTATATAAAACGCATCGCACAGCTTTGCGATATCTGTTATCTTTACGTCCGTTCCGTTGCTCTCCAGTGCATAACCCAGTCTTGCACCGTCGAGATACAAGGGTATATCATACTTTCTGCACACAGAAGAAATGGCAGTCAGCTCATCAAGAGTGTACAGTGTGCCGTATTCTGTGGGGTGAGAAATATATACCATACCCGGGAACACTGTATGCTCGAAGTTGTCATCGGCGTAAAAGTTCTCAAGGTATCTTTTGAGGTCTTCTGCCTTGATTTTTCCGTATTCGTGGGGCAAAGTCAGAACTTTGTGTCCTGTATATTCAATAGCTCCTGCCTCGTGGGTGCTTATGTGACCTGTATTTGCGGAAACTACTCCTTCGTAAGGCTGAAGCATAGTTGAAATCACCGTCTGATTTGTCTGTGTTCCGCCCACAAGGAAGAAAACTTCCGCATCTGTACATCCGCACACTTTTTTTATTTTGTCTTTTGCGCTGTCGCAGTATTTGTCCGCACCGTAGCCCGACAACTGCTCAAGATTTGTTTCGCACAGCTTCTTTAGTATTTCTTCGTGTGCGCCCTCTGTATAATCGCTTTCAAATGAAATCATTTTTTATCTCTCCTTTTTAAATTTCAACAACCCGTGTCAATTCATCAAAACCGTATATATAATAATCAGCGATGCTTTTTATATCGTCAACATATTCTGCAGATGAGTCATCATACACTCCGCAAACCTTCATACCTGCAGATTTTGCTGTTTTATCGGCATTGTAATTGTCGTCAAGGAAAAGTATGTCTGTGACAGGTCTTCCTAATTTTTCTGCAACCGCCGTGTAAATTAACGGGTCTGCTTTAGTTGTTGAAAAATCGTCACATGACCACACATTATCGAACAAATCGTATATTCCAAGCCGTTTTAAGCAAACATCAAGCAGTCTGTGAGGACTTGCAGTGAGAACGTTCAAAGAAGCACCCTCGTTCTTTAGCTTTTCAAGCACGGAAACAACATTAGGCTTTGCCTGAATATCGTACGCATACTTTTCGTACGCATACTCATCCATCAGCTTCATCAGTTGTTCCTTTGTCATCGGAACACCCGTTTTGATGAAATATTCGGAAGTTCCTGCATTTCCCAGCGGTGTAATGATTTTTACTATGTCATCTTCATACTTTATATTGTTTTCATCTAAAATTCTTAACATAGACGAGATAAACGACGGCATAGAATCTACCAGCGTACCATCAAAATCAAATAAATAAGTATTGTACTTCACTTTTGTCTTCTTTCTTTTTCAAGATTCTACAAAGACCGGATAATCCTGATGCCGGTCTTTTTATCATTTTACCACACAAAAAATCAAACATCAACACCAAAACAAGAATTAAATTTTTGGTAACATTTTCAAAGACAAGGTGTGTTATTATAAAACTAAGGTTAAGCAGAAAGGAACGACGCTTATGATTACAGCACTTTGCATATTTATTGCAACCTACATACTTATGATGACTTTTCAGAAATACCGCCCACACATAGCCATAGCATCTGCTGTGATATTTATTGTTACGGGTATGGTGCCTCTCGGCAAAGTGTTCGGATACGTTGATTTCAATGTACTTCTTATGATAGCAGGTACAATGGGTACCGTTGCCCTTATGATAGAATCAAAGATGCCGGCGCTCCTTGCCGACCTTGTTATAGAAAAGGCACCCAACGTAAAGTGGGTAATCGTTATCCTTTCCCTTTTTGCCGGAATTGTATCCGCTTTTATCGACAATGTAGCAACAGTTCTTATGATTGCCCCCATTGCTCTTGAAATTTCTAAAAAGCTGAATATCAATCCCGTAGGAATGATTATATCAATTGCTGTTTCCTCAAATCTTCAAGGTGCGGCAACACTTGTAGGCGACACAACCTCCATTTTGCTTGGCGGATACGCAGATATGAGCTTCCTTGACTTCTTTGTTTACAAAGGAAAACCGAGTATCTTCTTTGCAGTTGAACTCGGTGCTGTACTTTCTGCAACGCTTCTTCTTATATTCTTCCGCAAGGAAAAAGATAAGATAACAGCAGGGGAACGCACCGTTGTAACTGACTACGTTCCTACAGTGCTGATGTGCGCCACAGTGCTTCTGCTGATTGCTGCTTCATTTATCCCCAACACACCTGCACTTACAAACGGAATAATCTGCACCGTAATTATGATAATAGGTGTTATCTACAGTGTAATCCGTAAAAAAGATTTTTCCGCCGTAAAGGATGTTTTAAAAGAAATTGACACAGACACCATCCTTCTTCTGTTCGGTTTGTTTATAGTAATCGGTGGAATTACGGAAATGGGAGTTGTAGATGCTATCGCAGGTCTGTTTACAAAGCTTGGAAAGGGCAATGTGTTCATTGTTTATACGCTGATTGTATGGATGAGTGTTGCGCTGTCCGCATTTATTGATAACATTCCTTATGTAACAACAATGCTCCCTGTAACCCAGGGTATTGCAGCCGCAATGGGAGTTGACCCGACGGTGCTTTACTTCGGACTTCTTTCGGGAGCAACCCTCGGCGGAAATCTCACTCCTATCGGAGCATCTGCAAACATTACCGGTATAGGCATTCTGCGCAAGGCAGGTTATGAAGTAAAGAATTCCGACTTTATGAAAATAGGTATTCCTTTCACTCTTGCGGCTATAATTCCTGCGTATATTTACATATGGATTTTTTACGGGGTATAAGAATAAAAAATTAAGCGGTGACGATGTCACCGCTTTTTTATTTATCAATACAACCCTGCAAAAAAAGATGCTCCGATAACCATAATGATTCCAAACTGTTTGAGATATTACATATAAACTCCAAGCCCTTAACTGTTCCAGGGTTTTATATTCTTAAGTTCATTATAAAGACGGACAAAGCTTTCGTGTCTGCTTTTTTCTATATTTCCGTCCTCTATCGCTTCCATAACCCTGCATCCGTCTTCGCAAACATGGGTGCAGTCTGTGTATCTGCATCCCACGGCATACTTTTCAATGTCGGGGAAAGAGCCGAGCAGACCATCAAAGGTAAGCAAATTAAAGCCTGCAACGTCTACCATACTGAACCCTGGGGTATCTCCTATGTAGGAATCCTCGCCCACCTTAAAAAGCTCTGTGACCCTTGTGGTATGCTTTCCTCTTGCAATCTTTCGGCTGATTTCACCCGTCGCAAGTGAAAACTGGGGGTACAGTGCGTTGAGCAAACTGGTTTTGCCTACCCCCGATGCCCCGCTGAAAAAGGTTGTTTTGCCTTTTGACTTAGCTTTGATATATTCAAGAGTTTCTTGGCATTCTTCGGGACTGTTTGCCGTCATTCCCACAGTGTCGATACCTGCATTTCTGTAAAGCTCGAGAAGCTCGTCTGCATTCTTAAGGTCACACTTGTTTATAACCAGCAATATGTCAATATCATTGAACTTTGCAATCGCCGTAAGCTGGTCAAGGATAAACAAATCGGGGTCAGGGTGAGCCGAGGCAATTACTATTATAAGCAAATCGACATTGGCAACGGCAGGGCGGATAAGAGAGTTCTTCCTCTCGGTTATCTCGGTAATAAATCCCGTTCCCGCATCAACAGGGAGAAAATTCACCATATCCCCTGTAAGCGGTGTCAGCTTTTCCCTTTTAAATGTACCCTTGGCTCGGCACTCCACAATTTTTCCGCGTTCATCGCCCGAAAGTGTTTCCACCGTGTAAAGACCGCCGGTGCTTTTTATTATTTTCCCGTAGAGAGTTGTTGTTTCCGTGTTGTTATTCATCTTGTGAATTGCGCATCTCAAGAAGACCCGCAATATCCTCCACTGTATGATTTTCTCCGCCGTTTCCACCGTCATTTTCTGTAACTTCCGGTTTCAGCTCGGGTTTATTCTGCTCGGTATTCTGTGCAGGCGTCTGTACTTTGGGAGTAGTATCCTCAGGAACAGCAAAGGCGCTTCCTGTGCTGACCCAAAGGTCTACAGAGGTTATTCCGCTTGCCACAACTTCGCCTTTTGTGTGGCTTGCCTTTATTACCTCTCCCGACTTAACAGATACACTTTCTTCGTAATATATTCTTCCGAGAGCGAGTTTGCTTGAAACAATACTGCGCTTGGCTTCATCAAGAGTAAGACCCTCAAGTTCGGGAACAACGGTGTTGGAAATTTTGCGTCCCTTGCTTACATACAAAGTGAATACCGGGGCATCCGAAAGTGTAATAACCTCTTTTAATGCAGGCTCTGTTCTGATTACATAATCAGCAGGATAAGTGTCGTGATACTCATATACCACTTTTATGTCATCCGCTGAAATTTCATTAACCGAAACAGAATTTACCTCGCTTCTGATAACTCTCTTTGCATCACTCATATGAAGCAGAGTACAGTCGGGCATTTCCATTTCTTCTTCTCCCATATTTACATACAGAGTAACAGGAATCAGCTTTCCGTCATCAGGTTTAAGTCTTATTGAATCTGCCTCAGGCTCCTGTTTTACAACTACATTTGAGCCGTATCCAGTATTTCTTACATAAGTTACCTTTTCCACGGTATAGCCAAGGCTCTCCATACCCGCAACGAGTACATCATCATACTTTTCTCCCACAAAGGAGCTGACATTGATTTTCTGGCTGTCAGAGGTGTCCTTTATCCCAAGCAGTGTATTAATCATAGACGGAAGTCCGCTTTCAAGTGCCTCCTCTGTTGAAGACACCCCTTTGAAAAACGGAAGCGCCCATATCAACACAAATACAATAGCCACAACCGCAAAAGATGCAGCAAGACCCGATATGATCGGGAACATTGAACGGCTTCCTCTGATATACTTTTTCAGTTTATTCTGTTCTTCTTCTGTGTCCTTAACCTTTGCGCCCGAAGCCCCTGTGCCGGAGATGCTTGATGCAAAAACAACTGTAGGATTTGCTGCAAAGTATTCTATTGCCTTAAGCATTGCGGCAGCAGATGCAAATCTGTCATCGGGATTCTTCTGCATTGACTTGAGAATAATCTGCTCAAGACCCACAGGAATCTGTGCATTTATTTCTCTTGGTGCAATAGGCTCGTTTGAAACCTGCATCATTGCAACTGCAACGGGACTGTCTGCAATAAAGGGCAGTCTTCCCGTAACCATTTCATAAAGCATAACACCTACAGAGTAGATATCTGTTCTTGAATCAACCTTGACACCGCTTGCCTGTTCGGGGCTTATATAGTTAACAGTTCCTATCGCCTTGTCTGTCATTGTGATAGATTCGGCATTGGGCTGTTTTGCAATTCCGAAATCGGTAACCTTGATTTTGCCGTCAGGAAGAAGCATCATATTCTGAGGCTTGATGTCACGGTGTATTACCTGCTTTTCGTGAGCGTGGGTGAGCGCGGAAAGCACCTGCTTTATATAATGAGTTGCTTCTTTCCAGCTAAGCGCGCCCACATTGTCAATATAATCTTTCAGTGTAATACCGTCAATGTATTCCATAACGATATACTTCATATCTTCTTTGAGTACAACATCATAAATGTTTACAATATTGTCGTGACTGAGCATTGAAACGGTCTTTGATTCGTTTATAAAACGCTTTACCGCCCTCTCATCGCTCTTGAACTCGTCATTGAGCACCTTTATGGCAACATCTCTGTCTTCTTTCAGATCTCTTGCCTTAAGCACATATGCCATTCCGCCGACGCCGAGCTTTTCCATAACTCTGTAGCGTTCATCTATTACTGTGTTAATAAGCTTCTGGAATGATCCTGTATCCATTTTTCAGCTTCCTTTCAGTTGTTTTCGGCGGAATCTTTTCCGTCTGCTATAAGTATCAGTGCGGTAATGTTATCACTGCCGCCACCGTTATTTGCGTGTTCTATAAGAGAGATGCAAAGCTCATCTTCCTTACACGAGTATTGCCTGAACATCTCATTTAATTCACTATCTGTCGCATAGTTTGAAAGACCGTCGCTGCAAAGAAGTACGCCGTCTGCTGTAAAGTCCATTACGAATGAGTCGCACTCTACTGTGCTTTGTGTGCCTACAGCTCTTGTGATTATGTTTTTATTTGGGTGATTGCGGCTTTCTTCCTTAGTGATTGCACCGCTGTCAACAAGTGTCTGCACATATGAGTGATCGTGGGATATCTGGTAAGTTTCATCGCCTTTGAACATATATATTCTGCTGTCCCCCACACTTACAGCCCACAGTTTTTTACCGTCTGTCAGCACAGCACAAAGTGTAGTACCCATACCCTCAAGCTCTTTGTTTGAATTTGCCATTGCATACACCTTGCTGTTTGCAAAGTCCACAGCGGTTTTAAGCGCCGCTTCATAAGTGCTTTCTTTATCGGAATAGGTTATAAGCTCACGGACTTTGTTTACAAATTCATCGCAGGCGGTATTGCTTGCAGTGCTTCCCCCTGCAGCTCCCCCCATTCCGTCACAGACAACTCCGAGTGTCAGTTTCCCGATGTCAACAATTCTGAAGCTGTCCTGGTTGTTGTCTCTTACCTTACCGGTATCAGTCTGTCCGTATATTCTCAATGTAATCACTTCCTAATTCTGTGTATCAGCGTCGTTTTTCTCTTTTGTAGCACGTCTTAACTGTCCGCAGGAAGCATTGATGTCGCTTCCAAGTCTTCTGCGTACTGTTGCCGTTATATGTGACTTTTCAAGTATCTTTACAAATTCTTCTATTGCTTCCCTTGAGCTCTTGACATATGAGCGTTCCTTTACCGCATTAAGAGGTATAAGATTGACGTGGCACAGCATACCCGAGAGAAGATTTGCAAGCTTCTTTGCGTGTGCGGGCGTGTCATTTTCTCCGTGAATCATAGAGTATTCAAAGGAAATTCTTCTTCCTGTCTTTTCTATATAGTATTTGCAGGAATCAATCAGTTCATCTATATCAAATTTTCTTGCAACCGGCATAAGATGTTTTCTTGTTTCACCGTCGGGCGCGTGGAGAGAAACAGACAGAGTTATCTGCATATTTTCGTCTGCCAGTGTCCTTATTTTATCGCACAAACCGCAGGTTGAAAGAGAGATGTGTCTGTGTCCTATACAAATTCCGTCGGGATGATTTACAAGCTTCAGAAATTGAAGCGTATTATCATAATTGTCAAGAGGTTCTCCGATTCCCATCATAACAATGTTTGAAACTCTTTCTCCCGTATCTTTCTGAGCCGCAATAACCTGACCAAGCATTTCCGACGGAGTAAGATTACGCACAAGCCCTCCAAGAGTTGAGGCACAGAAGGTACAACCCATTCTGCATCCTACCTGTGTGGAAATGCAAACAGTATTTCCGTGTTCGTAACGCATAAAAACACTTTCCACACACTCACCGTCACTAAGTTCAAAAAGATACTTAACCGTTCCGTCAATCTGGGATACAAGTTTTGTATGTACTCTCGGCAGTGCGATATATGCATTTTCTTCCAGCACTTTTCTTATAGCCGCAGAAACGTTTGTCATTTCGTCAAAGGTTTCCACACCCTTGTTAAGCCAGGAGAAAATCTGCTTTGCTCTGAATTTTTCAATTTTCACTCCGCTTACTGACGAAAGCTCGGCAAGATATGCCGCGAGTTCTTCGGGAAGCAGACTTGAAATATCTGTTTTTGTCATTTTTTCACCATTTATATGTTATTTTACCCTTATAAGCTTTGCCACAAAAAATCCGTCAGTTCCGTCTGTGTGAGGGAAAAATGTTTTCATTCCCTTGCCGTCAAAAACATCGTCGGCAAGCACAAAATTCTTGTTGTTTTCAAGAAAATACTCTATATTATCCTCATTCTCAGCTTTTCTCAGCGTGCAGGTAGAATAAACAAGTATTCCTCCGCATTTTACATATTTTGCGCTCTGTGTGAGGATTTCTCTCTGAATTTCAGGCAGTCTTTCTATTTCTTCTCTGCCTTTATATCTTATGTCAGGCTTTTTGGCAATAATGCCAAGTCCCGAACAAGGTACATCGCAAAGCACCGCATCGGCTGTATTAAACAGCTCCTCTAACGGCTTTCTTGCATCATTGTCCTTTGTCATAACTGACGAAATACCAAGGCGCATTGTTCCCTTGTCAATGAGGTTAAGTCTGTTCTTGTGCAGGTCGAAGGAATGTACCTTTCCCCTGTTTTCGAGGGAAATTGCCATTGCAAAGGTCTTTCCTCCGGGGCAGGCACAGGTATCTATAACTATGGGATTTTCGCTCTTTACCGAATCTTTGTTTATAAGGTCTGCACAAGCAGCGCTTGATTCGTCCTGAACAAAGAACAGTCCTTCTTCAAAGCCATATATTTCGGAAACGGGAACGCTCTTGCTGAGTGTAATAAGTGTTTTCCCTATAACTCTTGCACCGTATTCTGCAGGCATCTTTTCGTAAAGCTCTTTTGCCGTGATTTTCAGTGTGTTTACTCTTATTGTGATATGAGGCGGGATATTCTCAAATCCCCGCGCAATCTTCTCTGCGCATCCATAGTCCTTTTCCCACAGCTCGCATATCCATTCGGGAATACTGTGGCGGACACTTATTCCCTGCACTCCGTCAAGAGTCATCACTTTTTGAACGAGTTCCTCTTTTCTGCGTACGGCATTTCTCATTACCGCATTGACGTATCCCGCATAAGACTTGGGACACAACTGCTTTACAAGGTTTGTTGCCTCGTTGCAGGCGGCACTGTCAGGAACTCTGTCCATATAAAAAATCTGGTACAGTCCCGTTTCAAGAATACATCTAACAAGAGGTTCTATTTTGCTGTCAGGCACATCGGAAAGCTCGCCGATTATATAATCAAGAGTGATTTTTCTCTCAACTGTGCCGTAAAGAAGTCTTGTATAAAAACTCTTGTCCTTGTCCTCAAAGCCATATTTTTTTATTGAGCTGTCAAGCTCTAAGTTTACAAATCTTGAATTTTTGAATGCACTGTTCAGTGACAGAACAGCCGCAAGTCTTGGAGTCATAAGGCGTAAAACCTTGCCTTTCAAAGTAATATCAGTCTCTTCTTCTGCCGTTTACCAAAACTATAAGACGCAGAAGGTTTGCAAGTGAAACTGCAAGAGCAGCAACATAGGTAAGTGCTGCCGCACGAAGCGTTTTGTTTGCGTTGGAAAGGTCTGTGCCGGAAAATCTTCCGCTGCTTTCAAGTGCCGCAAGAGCGCGTCTGCTTGCATTGAATTCAACAGGCAGTGTAACAAGCTGAAAAAATGTTGAAAGACCGAATGCAAATATACCGAGGTAGCAAAGTCCGAATGCTTCAAACAAAAGTCCCATAAGAATGAGAGGCATTGCAAGATTTGAGCCTATGTTACACACAGGAATAATCGCATTTCTTATAACAAGAGGAGAATACCCCGTTGCGTGCTGAACTGCGTGTCCCGCCTCATGTGCCGCAACCCCTATTGCCGCCGCGCTGTTGTTGGAATAAACAGCATCGGAAAGTCTTATCACTCCCGCTTTGGGGTCATAGTGGTCGGTAAGGTTTCCGCTTATATGCTCAATTCTTATATGATGAAGTCCGTTTGCATCAAGAATTCTTCTTGCTGCATCAAAGCCTGTATATCCGCTGGCACTTGGCACCTTTGAGTATTTCTTAAACGTGGAATTAACATTTGATGATGCCCACATTGCAAGAATTACCGCAGGAAGAACAAGTATAATGTAAGTCCACAGCGAATCGCTGCTGTAATACATAAAAGGCATAATTTTTCTCCTTTCCGGATTTTAATTTTATTATGCTCAAAAATCTGATTTTTATTATTTCGGAATTATTCTCCGAGTTTACTGCCAACGGCAATTTTTCTGCCGTTGATAAGGTCTGCCGCCGTCATAATTCCCTTGCCCTCGGGCTTGAAGGAGGTTATTATGACACTTCCCTTTCCGCAGCACACCTCAACTCCCGTTTTAGCGTTTGCAGAAATAACTTCGCCCGGCTGTCCTTTTGCTTCTTCTGCACCCTTTTTGCTGTCAAACAGCTTTATTACCTTGCCGTCAAGGTAGCTGAATGCGCCGGGGAAAGGTGAAAGACCTCTTATTCTGTTGTGAACTTCGTCTGCATCAAGAGTAAAATCCACAAGACATTCTTCGTTTGTAATTTTATCTGCGTGAGTAGCCTCGTCGTGATTCTGGGGAACGGGAGTGATACTTCCGCTTTCGAGTCCCTTTAAGGTTTCCACAAGAAGCTTACCGCCCACAACTGCAAGAGCATCAAAAAGCTCCCCTGTTGTCATATTTTCGCCTATTTCCATCTTCTCGGCAAGAAGTATATCTCCGGTATCCATACCGCTTGCCATAAACATAGTGGTAATACCCGTTTCCTTATCCCCGTTAAGTACCGCTCTCTGAATGGGAGCTGCTCCTCTGTATTTCGGAAGCAGTGAACCGTGTACATTTACACACCCAAACTTCGGATATTCAAGTACATACTGCGGAAGAAGCTTGCCGTATGCAACAACTGCAATAACATCAGGCTTTATTTCGCAAAGTAAGTCTGCAATTGCACCGTCCTTGAGCGTTTCGGGCTGATAAACGGGAAGATTCTTTTCCAGTGCATACTTTTTTACATCACTGAAAGCAAACTTCATACCTCTGCCCTGTTTTTTGTCGGGCTGTGTAATTACCGCCGCCACGTCAAAGCCGTCACACACCAGCGCATCAAGGCAGGCTGTTGCGAAATCGGGAGTTCCCATAAATAAAACTTTCATTCAAATCACCACAAATCAAAAGATTAACGCGTTTTTATTCATAATCATCGGGGTCAAGCATTTCAAGAACGTTGTCCGTATAGAGAATACCGTCAAGGTGGTCATACTCATGACAAAGGCATCTTGCTAACAAGTCTTCTCCCGTATATTCAAAAAAGTTTCCCTTTCTGTCCTGAGCACGTACAGTAACCTTTGCAGGACGGGACGTAATTCCGTATTTACCCGGCACTGACAGACAGCCCTCAGCCTCCTGCTGATTACCCTCTGTCTTTATAATTTCGGGGTTGATGAACTCAATAATATTGCTTTTTCCGTCTTCAACACCGATATCAATGATATATATTCTTCTGAGAATACCAACCTGTACAGCCGCAAGACCTACACCGTTTGCTTTTTTCAGAGTATCTGCCATATCGTCAAGAAGCTGAATTATTCTTGGCGTTATTTCGGTTACGGGCTTGCTCTTTTTGCGAAGTGTTTCGTCTTCTTCGGTAATAATCTTAAGTATTGCCATAGTAATAACTCTCCGTTTCGGTTTATAAGTTTGTTGGGTTTATATCTGCGGAAATCGACACATTTTTCAGTGACGAACTGTATTTTTTAACAAGCTTTGAAAGTAATTCTCTCGTTCTCGCCGTGTTTCTGCACTTGATTATGAATCTCATTCTGTATTTTCCTGCAAGACGGTATATTTCGTTTCTGAACGGACCAAAAAGAATAAACTTCACATCGTCATATTCTTCCTTTGCCATTCTGTCAAGGTCTGCTCCGAAAATCTTTACTGCATTTATAAGGTCATTTTCAACAACAGATGAAAAGCCAAGTGTCACAATATCGCAAAACGGCGGGAACACGTTTACTTTTCTGAACTGTATTTCTGCGTTGTAAAAACTCTCATAATCCTGCTTTGCCGCAAGATTTAGAACATCATTGTCAGGCACATATGTCTGCAAAACCGCTTTCCCCGTTTTCCCCGACCTTCCTGCGCGTCCAAGCACCTGAGTGAGAAGTGAAAATGTTTTCTCATTTGCTCTGAAGTCGTTTACAAAAAGTGATGTATCGGCAAGAGCAACACCCACAAGTGAAACTTTGGGGAAATCGTGTCCCTTTGCGACCATCTGAGTTCCAACAAGTATGTCTGCCTCGCCTTTTCGGAACTCTGACAGTATTTTTTCGTGGGCAAACTTACCCCCGGTTGTATCTGCATCCATTCGCAGTACCCTTGCGCTTGGAAACTGTCTGTTAAGTGTTTCCTCAAGAAGCTGTGTTCCGCTACCCACAAAGGATATATGCTTTTTCCCACATTCGGGACACACTTCTGGAACACTCTCGGTATAACCGCAGTAGTGACAGGTCATACGCTTGAGATTTGTTCTCTTGTTTTTATGGAATGTCATTGACACACTGCAATTAGGGCAGGTAAACACATAGGAACAACTTCTGCACACTGCAAAAGCTCTGTATCCTCTGCGGTTTATAAACAGAATTGCCTGTTCTTTTCTGTCAAGACAGGAGGAAATTTCTTCTTCAAGCTGTTTTCCTATAAGAAGCGGTATTGCCTCCGACTCGGCACCGTTGTCGTTTGCAAGCTCGGCAGGGGTATACATTCCCAGTTCTGCATTATCATCAGACTTTGCCGAGGTATCAAAGCTGTCCTCCGGCATAACGAAAAACGGCTCGTCTTTCATATCGTAAAAGCTGACATCGGGGAGAGATACTCCGCCGTATCTGTTCAGTAATTTTATCAGCTTATATTTTCCTGTATTTGCTTTATAAAAACTCTCAACCGATGGGGTTGCGGAAGCCATTACAAGAAGCGCCTTGTTGTACGCGCATCTGAAACGGGCAATATCCCTTGCGTGATACTTGGGCGACATATCGGACTTGAATGAGCCTTCGTGTTCTTCGTCCATAACAATAAGCCCCAGGTTTTCAACAGGTGCAAAAACAGCCGACCTCGTTCCGATAACGATTTTTGCCTCTCCGTCCGTAATTCTCTTCCACGCATCAATGCGCTCACCCACGGAAAGTCCTGAATGTATCAGGGCGATGCCCTCTTTTTTGTATCTTGCCGCAAATCTGCCTACAGTCTGTGACGTAAGGGCAATTTCGGGAACAAGAACAATCACTGTTTTGCCGCTTTCGATAACACGGTCAATGAGCTTTAGTATAACATTTGTTTTACCGCTTCCCGTTACTCCCCACAGAAGTGCTGCCTGTGCATCCTCGCTTTTATAAAGCTCAAGCAACTTGCTGTATGCATCACTCTGCTCTTCGGAAAGCTCAAAATCGCCGTACTGCGTTCCTTCAAACTCCGTCAGCACATTCTCCGAACGGTCGTGGTCTACATCGTATACCCGTATTACGCCCTTTTTGGCAAGCTCTTTTATCACTGCAGGAGTTTTTGCGTTTATTGTCTGCAAAAGCTCGTTCACCGGCATATCTCCGTCTGCAAGCAAAAGAGTGTTATACACATCCGCCTGCTTAGGTGTAAGTCTTATTTTTCCGTTGTTTACTGCTTCAAGAATATTATTGTCCGTGTTCACAGATGCAAATTTCTCGATTTTGGAATTTACTCTGCAGACATATCCCGGAACGCCTGTACACGCACCAAGCTTGATAAGCTGTTTTATACAGTGGGATGCTGCAAACCCAAACTCACGTTCAAGCTCCGACTCTGAGACCTTGCCTCTTTGTCTGATATAGGAAATCATCTCACCTACCGCAGAATTAACTTCTGTTTCTGGAAGATTACAGCATTTTTCCTCATTAAGCGAGTAAAAAACAGTTTTTTTAACGCCAAGTCCCGCAGGAAGAACACATTTAACTGCATCTCCCACAGAGCAAAGCAACATTTCACTCATATAACGGCAAAGAGCAAGCAACTCTTCTTTAACAAACATATATTTTCCCGGTGCAGAGAGAACGGGCTTTACCTCCCTCTTGCACTGCTTCTTATCGGAAACCGATTCAACAAGTCCTATCTGGACACTGTTTGCTCCGCCAAAAGGCACAAGAACAACACTACCGGCACGTACTTCGTTTTCAAGCTGTGCCGGAATCAGGTATTCATAACTTTTGTCTGCGCTGTAAGGAAGATTCATAATCCTCACGCTTGCATACTGCATATGTGCCTCCAGAAAAATTTAATCCGTCATATGTCCGCAGGAACGGAAAAACCGTTCCTGCAAAAGTGTTATTTGAAATTATTCAGCGTCTACCTGTTCGTCAGGTGTCTTTATGAGAATTTCACCCTTATGAAGCATATTGATAGCTTCCTTAACAGGCTTTTCTTCTACCTTTTCGGTCTTCTTGCCTGTTGTGAGAGCCTTGTACTGTTCAAGTTCGGGATGCTTCTTGTCATAGTTTTCCTTGTCGATTACGTATCTTGCACCCTTGGCTGTTGCCATAACGAGTGTGTATCTGTTGTACTTGTTGTCCTTTGAAAGTTCAGCGATTGACGGTTTTACCATTTTTAAAACTCCTTTGTTTTTAATGTATATGTAATATTATTTTTGACAATTTTTGTTATATGAAATCACAAGCAAGGTTGAACATTTCAGATGCTCTTATATGTTCAGCTCTTACTGCCGCCATTATATCCTTTGCACACTCATCGGCAAAGCCCTGCTTATTTACTGTTATGTAGTCATACATAAGGCAGGCACGAAGTTCTTTTTCCGCAATAGAGATGCGGTTTTCAATTACATCCTTTGTTTCAGTTCCTCTGCCTACAAGACGGTCACGGAGCACCTGCTTGCTTTCGGGTGCAATAAATATCATAACGGCTTCGGGACACAGCTTCTTTATCTGCATTGCGCCCTGCACTTCTATTTCAAGAATTACATTCTTGCCTTCTTCAAGCTTGCTTTCCACATACGCCTTGGGGGTGCCGTAGTAGTTTCCGTTATAACGTGCATACTCAAGAAGCTCGCCTTCGGCAATCATTTTTTCGAACTGCTCGGTAGTTTTATAGAAATAATTCACTCCGTCAGTTTCTCCTTCACGGGGCGCTCTTGTGGTGGCAGACACAGAATAAACAAACTCGTCGCTCATTCTGAAAAGCTCTGAAAGAACTGTTCCTTTTCCAACGCCCGAGGGGCCTGAGACTATAAGCAGCTTTCCTTTTCTGCGAAGAATATCACTCATCTTCGTCTACCTCGCTTTCTTTGCCTGAGTCGTCGTTAAGTCTGCCTTGTATTGTTTCAGCCGTGAGTGCTGAAAGTATTACGTGGCCGCTGTCTGCAACAATGACAGATCTTGTTTTCTTGCCGCTGGTGGCATCAATCAGTTTTCCTGTATCACGGGTGTCCTGAATAAGTCTTTTTATAGGGGCAGCTTCGGGACTTACAACCGACACAACCTTGTGAGAGTTGACTAAGTTTCCGTAGCCGATGTTTATAAGCTTCATAATCTTAATCCTTATCTGAAATTATTCTATGTTCTGAATCTGTTCTCTTATTTTTTCCGCTTCGCTCTTTGCATCAACAACAATCTTTGCGATATCTGCGCTGTTGCACTTTGAGCCTGTTGTGTTGATCTCACGGTTGATTTCCTGAAGAAGGAAGTCGAGCTTTCTTCCGCAGGGAGCGTCGCCGTTTTCCTTTATCATTGTGCGGAACTGCTTTATGTGGCTTTTCAGTCTTACAAGTTCTTCATCCACTGCAACTCTGTCTGCAAATATAGCAACTTCCTCAATGATTCTTGTTTCGTCAATATTTGCGTCGCCGCACATTTCGTGTATTTTTTCCGTAAGTCTTGCTCTGTATTCATCAACAACTGCAGGAGCAAGTTTTTCTACCTCGGCAACATATCCCTCAAGAATATCTATTTTTGAAAGAATATCCTTTGCAAGTCTTTCTCCCTCTGCCTTTTTCATAGTGACAAAGTCTTCAAATGCCTTTGTCAGTGACGGAACAAGTCTTTCCCACAGCTCGTCTGTTGAATCGTCAGCCTTGACAGATGTGAATACATCTCTGTTCTGAGCAACACTCATAACGGAAATGTCATCCTTGAGTCCGTACTTATCCTTGAGCTGATTCAAGCAGGAGAGGTAGTTAAGCAGGTACGCTTCATCAATCGAGATAAATGAGTCTGTCGCACCGGGTACAGCTTCCGCCGAAATATAGATATCTATTTTACCTCTTGTGGCATATGTGCCTGCAAGAGCTTTTACTTTTTCTTCCACTCTGCTGTATGCTCTTGGCATTTTGCAGTTGAGGTCTAAATATCTTGAGTTAACCGACTTGATTTCGGTTGTTATAATGGTGGTTTCACCTTGTACGCGGGCATATCCGCAGCCTGTCATACTAAGAATTTTAATCATCTCCGTAAAAATATTGAAAAATACGGCATTTAACCATAATATTAATCTATTATATATTATATAACCTGCATTTTTCTTTGTCAAGAATTATATGGCAGTTTTTAACGCAAAAATACGGCTTTTTGCATCTTTTTTAATGCAAAAAGGAGCACTCGTATTCCTGTGTTACTTTTCACTTGTGTGAAAAGTAACCAAAAGCACCCGAGGGCTTTGCCCTTCGAACCCACGCCCGTCAATTAAATTTTCTTTGATGTTGCATCTAATGTTATGCCAAACGAGAAAATTTCAAGATTGACGGGCGGAGGCTGAGCCTCTCTTTTTGTCAGCGATGAAATTCGCAGAACTTCACCGCTGACGGGCAAATCTATGCTGCTTACATCAGGCGTAACTGCTTGGTGTAATTTATTTTTTCTTGCAAATGTACACCTTTGTCAGTTACACGTTATAACGTTTTGGTTTGTGCCAATTTCAAGCTATGTGCCACTGATTAACTATTGATATAATCTGATATTTCACTAAAACATCTTTGTGGCAGAGCAGCTGCACATATATACGCCCGTCAATATGCAAGCATCTTTGTGCGCGCATATTGACAAATCTGCTCCGGCGCTTCGCCGGTCGAAGAGCAAAGCCCTCGGGTACTTTTGGTTTCTTTTCCTACAAGGGAAAAGAAACTCGCCGAATGCAAAACTTAATTTAAACAAGAGCTTCATTGTTGCTCTACGTCGATGTGCGAGTTCCGCCAGACGAGCATATCGACAAAGAAAGAGGCTTTGCCTCTAAAGGCAAAATGCGGCGGTGACAAACAATGTCACCGCCGCAGCTTAACTATTCTTTATATCCGCAAATGGGAGCAAAATCACAATACTGGCAGGAATCGTGCTTTGTGTCCTTGTAAGGAGCAATCTTCTTGCTCCCTGCAAGAATACCCTTTGCAAGTTCAGTTGCAGTACCCACTGCTTCCTCAAGAAGCGCCGTAAGTTCGCTGAACGGCAGGGCATTGCCCGAAACTCCGTCCTTTGTAATCTTTGCGGGAGCATATCTTCCCTTTCCCGACGGATCCATTGCAAATATTACTTCCAAATCGTCAACCGCAATTCCGCTTATCTCGCTTGTTGCCTCGGATTCTGCATAATCAGCTCCGCTTGCCTGCTCAAGAGACGCATTTTCCGACGGGCGTTTCACCATCCTGTATGTAACGCCTGCGGGATATATTTTGCCGTACTTATCCGTGTTCTGTGCAGTAAGTGTATACAAATACAAAAGCATCTGCAAATTGAATCCATTGTGTATATCGTCAAGAACAAATTTCTTCGAGCCTGTTTTGTAATCGGTAATACGCACCCATGTATTGCCCGTTTTTTCGTCCTTAAACAAATCAACTCTGTCAATTGCACCGATAATATTCAGCTTTCTTCCGTCGGGCAGGTCTGCCTGAACAGGCTTTACATCCCCGTCGGGAGCTATTCTCAGTTCAAAATCCGCAGGAACAAATCTGCTCACCTCAAGCTCATGTACAAGCTCAATGCAAAGTGCATTCACAGCACCCTCAAGCCTTGCGAACATATACTGAAACCGCTTGGATGCCATTTCTGTTCCGCCCCTCATAAACCGCTTCAGCAATTCGGAAAGACGTGTTCTTACTTCTTCCTTGACCTGCTCATCCGTCATCTTTTCGCCTGCCGCGTGACGTTCTACAAGAACGGGAACAAGCTCTTCAAGAAGTTTGTGTACCACATTGCCTGTTTCAAATGAACCGAGCTGCGCCACAGGCTCGGGAGTGAGTTTTAGTGTATATTTACAAAAGTGCTTAAATGGACACTCTCTGAAGCTTTCAAGCCTTGTATAGCTGCCTGTCATATCGCCTTTGTACAGCTGCGATGTGATTTTATCTGACAACGGAGTTTCCGAGAAATCTCCCCGTTCTGCTGCTTCGATTCTTGCTCTGTACTGCTCATTCTCCATAAAATAGGCCCTGACAGTCGCCTTTTCCACGCCGTCAGGCATAGTCAGATAACAATCAAACAATGCCTCGTCGCTGATTGCAAATTCAAGAAGATTTTTGCCGTCAAATATGCTCTCCGTCACTCCGCAAAGAGCTTTGAGGATGTTTATTATTATGGACGGATACATTTTACTTCCGTTGATATCTTCCATTCTGTATGTAACAAACGCCTTTTCACTTGCAGAACAAAGTGCAGTGTATGCAAGGAAAATTTCGTCATATGCTTTGTCACCGTCTGTTTCCGACAGTTCAATTCCAAGCTGTTTGAGTAAAACCCTCTCGGAATCACGCAAAATATCCGAACCGTCAGGGCTTGCGGGAAATACTCCGTCATTGACACCAAGGATTATTACATATTTCACCCCGTCGGTTCTCATAAGACTTATGGGAGAAAATCTCACCTGGTCAATAAGCTCAGGGATTTTTCCCGAAGACATACTCTTGATTACCGACATATAAAGCTCATAGAATCTTTTGGGAGTTATCTGCTCGTTACCGATTGTCTTGACTGCACAGTCAAGAACTCTGTAAAGCAGGTCAAGGTATGCACCGTCATTGCCGTCATCAATACTCTTTTTACCGCATACACGGGCAATATCCGCAGTTAAAGTGTATGCCGCACGGGCAATATCAGATGCAGTTTCAGCATTGTCGAGAGCCTCGCAAAACGGGTCTATACAGGAGAGAATAAGCTCCTTTGAACTGTTTATCCTTTCCAGTTTTTCAGCATCCGCATCTTCTTCAACAATCCCCTTTGGGTTCATATACCAGATATCGTGGAAATAGTTTTTACCACTGATATTCCAGGTGCGCATATATATTTCAAGCTCGTCAGCCTGCGTGTCATCAAGTCCGCAAAGCCCAGTTTTTATGTAGCTGATCATCGCCTGTATATTCCAGGAAAAATATATTTCAAACGCCGCACCGATAAGCGCCGCAACAGGTGTTGCAGACAAATCCGTATGCTTGTCAAAGGAAAAAGGTATTCCTGCCTTTTCAAAATATGAATCTATTATTCCGTCATAAGCCTTGATATCCTTGGCACATACAGCAATTTCTCTGGGTTTAACTCCCGAAGCAATAAGGTCTGACGCGGTTTTTGCGGCACACTGTGCCTCACTGTATATATTTTCGCACCCGATTATTTCAAGTCCGTTTCCAACAGTTTCCCCATCCTTTGAAGATACCGATGAAAGAGAGAAGCATCCTGCTATTTTTTCGAGAGCAGGGCTGTTTTTGTGCTTTATATTTTCGCTGAGCAATATATCTTTTACAGGCACACCGTTCTTCTCCGCAAGGTGTCTGCAGGAAAGAGCCGCGCTTGTTCCGCGTTCAAAGCACTTGTCACCGTGATTTTCACCGTTGCAAAGGAATGTTATATGTGTATTTTCTGCAGTTGAAATGATTTTTCCTATAATTACAAGCTCCTGTGCGGTAAAGCCGTAGAAAGAGTCGAAAATTACGGTTTTCCCCTCAAAAAAATCAAATCCGCAGAGTGTTTCATACAGTAAATCAAGCAAATCTCCGGGAAAGTCCAGGGTTTGCTCCGTATATGCAGAATACCCTCTGTAAACAAGTGATATATCGCAGAGTTTATTGTAAAGACTTTCAGAGCCTCTCGCCTTCACTTCAGGAAGAATATCCTCAAGCATTTCGGGTGTAATTCTTCCTCTGTGCATCTGCTCGACAGCCGTCAGCATTTTAAGGGAAAAATCCGCGTCCTCGGCAAGTGGTGCATATTCTTTCAGATTGTCAGACAGTGAAGAAAGTACGTGGGACATAGCAAGCTGGTATGCCGCAGAATCCGGGGTGAACACCGCAGTTCCGCCGCTTTCACGGAAAACTCTGTTACACAGGCGTTTGAAGTTTATAACTTCCACATACATATTTGCAGGGTTGCCGAGTTTTTCTATAAGCATACGCTCGGCAGACACAGCCTGCTGTTCGGGAACTATCAGAAATGCCTGCTTCTTTTCATTGACGCATTTTTCAAGCAGTCCGTATACATATGCACTTTTTCCGCTTCCGTGAAGTCCGAATACCCGTGTCAGCAATATAGTTTCCTCCTCTGTCAGTTTCTGAGAATTATTATACAACTTTTTGCATCAAAAATCAATACTAACCGTATATACCTTATATTGCCCCTTAATATTTACACCTAAAGCTCTTGCATATTGTCGTAATTTGTGATAGAATATGAAATTGGAATGAAATTTACGGAGGAGAAGAAATGGACACAAAAAAACTGTTTGACAAAGCACGCAAACCGTCACTTGATATGCTGAAAGCTCTCGGCATTATTGCGGGTCTGTCTCTGCTTATTGATGTGTGTACGCTGTTTATGACTGTGTTACCGTTCAATTTTAAGTTGGTTGCAATACTGCTGTCGGACATCAGAATTGTTACTCTCAATTTTCTCCCCTTGTTTTTCCTGATGACAATTATTTTCTTTATATTCGGTAGTATACGGGCAGGGTTCACTGTTACAAGTGTTGTTGCATTTTGTATAGCACAGATTAACATATACACAATGACTTTCCGCGATACGCCGTTCTCATTTGCCGACATAAAGCTGGTTGGAGAAGCAAGTGAGATGACAAAAAGTTATTCTTTGTTTTTGGGGGCAATATCAATAACTGTTCTCGCCATACTTGTAATAACCGCAATACTTTGCTTCAGAAATATGCCTAAGATAAAACCCGGCATAATTATTCGTATATGCGGTACTCTGCTGTGTGCTGTACTTGTTATGGCTATCGGATATCGTTTTTATCGTGACGGGTCGGGAGGATACTCTGTTTATCTTTCAACCTGGCATCCGGAATTCGGAAACGAATACAAAGCTTCAAACCAGAATATGTCAAGAGGTGTTATATACTGCTTTGCAAGAAGTGTATATGCATCAGAACCTCTGCCCCCCGATGGATATGACGAAGACAGGGTAAAGCAGTTGCTGTCAGAATATAAATCCACTCCTACCGACGAGGACAAAAAAGTACATATAATAAGCATAATGCTTGAAGCGTACAACGATTTCAGCAAATTCCCCGGAATTGAGCTTGATTTATCACCCTATGAGCATATGCACAGCCTGCAGCAAGACGGGTACAGCGGGCTTTTATATACAAACATTTTTGCAGGTAACACAGTATATACTGAACGGTCATTTCTCACAGGCTTCGGCGGAGTTGAATATGAGAGAAAGGCTATGTCTCACGTATGGTATCTGAAAAATCAAGGATACTACACCGAGGCACTTCACCCCTTCTACGGATGGTTCTACAACAGGAAGAATGTGTATAAATATCTTGGATTTGACAACTTCTACTGTTATGAAAATAAATTTTCGGGTATTCCGGAAAACGAACTGAAATCGTATATGTATTGGGGTATGATAAGCGACCTCGACCTCTTCGACCGCATAACAAGGAGTTTTGAAGAAGCGGTTGACAGAGGGGAAAAATATTTCGGATTCAGTGTTACATATCAGAATCACGGTCCGTATGCTACGGAATCCACAACCGACAGAGAATGTCTTGTGAGAAAAGACAGCTATTCCGAAGAAGCATACCACAGTCTGAACAATTATCTGTCCGAAGTATATCGGACAGACCTTGCAATCAAACAGCTTCGAGAATATGTTGACAACCACTCAGAACCGATAGTTCTTGTGCTTTTCGGAGACCACAATCCTTCTCTGGGTAACGGTTTAGACGGATATACCGATCTTGGAATAGACATAGATACTTCTACTCCTCTCGGTTCAGAAAACTACTACTGCACACCCTATGTTTTCTATGCAAACGATGCAGCAAAGAAAGCACTCGGCACAGATGTGAAGGGTGAAGGTCCCACCATTTCTCCTATTTACCTTATGAACGAACTGTTTGAATGTATGGGCTTCGGCGGTTCGTACTATATGAACTATCTGGAAGAGCTGAAGGACAAATATAATGTTCTCGGTGTTGAGTATGTTCAGTCAAACGGAGACTACATTCCCAGAAGCGAAGTCTGGGCAGATGAAAAAATTGTTGAACGCCAGTGGGTGGAATACTATCTCAAAAACAAAGGAATTTCCAAAGACGGATTTTCTTTGGTAAAATAAAGCCGCAAAAAGGGAGCTTCAATGAAGCTCCCTTGATTTTTGCTTATCTTAAAAACGGCAGTACCTGTGAATTTACTCCCGAGAAATACAAATCTCCGCCAATAACCTTGCCCTTGCAGATAATTACCGTCAACAAAACATCCTCTTCGGGAAGCGGCTGATTTTCGGGAAGTGCAGTTACTTTGTATGTATATCGGTCAACCTTCTTGTTTTTGTATTTTGCAAGATTGAACCCCTGGCTTTTCTGCAGTTCATTGTACTTTTCAAGAACGGCATCCAGCTTTGACGGGATTTTTGTCTGCACCTTTTCGCAATGTGTCTGCTCAACCGAATAGCCGAGATTCTGTATTAATTCAACAACGTCTGATTCGTCTTTTATGCCGTCAAGCTTTATTTCTTTGCCGGCATCCTGCTGAATACCGTTTACACTTACCGTGTGCTCCGTATCCGGCATTAAGGCTATTACGGCAACAGCGGCAAACACGCATATAACAGCAGATAATACAAACTTGATTTTTGATGCTTTAAGCGAACATATAAACATATCGGTTCCTCCCGTTTTCATATGTTAATATATATTCGCCTTATTCACCTTATATTCCTTTTATTTTCTGAAAACCTTGCCGATAACACAGAACAAAAGGAAAATTACTATATCGGCTGCCACGATTGTTGCTCCTGCAGGGGTTGAAAACAGAATTGACAGTATAAGTCCCAGTGCCGCCGCACTCACGGAAACCGCAGCAGAGCAAATGACTACCGCCTTGAATCCCGAGAACACACGCATTGCAGACAGTGCGGGGAAAACTATAAGTGCCGATATGAGAAGCGAGCCCACAAGCTCCATTGCAAGCACTATTATAACTGCGGAAATTACTGCGATTACAGTGTTATACACATTTGCATTTGTTCCCGTTGCCGTAGCAAAATTTTCATCAAAAGTAACAGAAAAAATGCGGTTGTAGAACAAAATAAACACTGCCGTTACAACAATACAAATCACTCCGCACAGTATAACATCGCCTTTTTTCAGTGTAAGTATAGAAGATGAGCCGAAAAGCGTACTGCACACATCTCCCGACACATTTGAGGATGCCGAAAAAACATTAAGAAGCAGATAACCTACTGCAAGTGACGAAACCGACACCATAGCAAGTGCCGCATCCCCCTTTACACTTGTTTCCTTACCTGCTCTGAGGAGAAGTACCGCACATATAACCGTTACAGGAAGGACAAGTAACATATTGTCGGTAAGACCGAGAATTGCCGCCACTGCAACAACACCGAAAGCAAAATGTGAAAGTCCGTCACCGAGAAAAGAAAATCTTTTAAGCACCAGCACAACGCCCAGAAGTGATGCGCAGAATGCAACCATTATGCCGACAGCAAAAGCATATCTTACAAAGGGGTAGGAAAAATATTCACAAAGTATGGCAAACATCAGTCATTTCCTCCTTTTCCCGTATGCTTTATATATTCGTCGCGCGTACCGAAAAACAGCCCGCAACCAAGACACAGAATCTGTTTTGCGTACACTTCGGCACTGTCCATATCGTGAGTTACCATAATTATTGCAACTCCGCTGTCATTGAGCTTCTTTATAAGGTCATACAGCTCGTGTGTTGTATGTGCATCAAGTCCTGCACAGGGTTCATCAAGGAGAAGCACATCCTTTGCGGCACACAGCGCACGGGCAAGTAAAACCCTCTGCCTCTGTCCGCCCGAAAGGTCGCGGAATCGCTTATTTTCAAGTGCTGATATACCAAGCTTTTCCATATTTTCCCTTGCTTTTGCAAGGTCTTTTTTTGTATAAAAACTGAAAAAGCCTTTTGAGCCGAGAAGTCCCGAAAGGACAATCTCCTTCACCGTTGCGGGAAAATCCTGCTGAAGCTCGGTGGTCTGGGGCATATAGCCTATCTGCGACGGTAGTATGTTGCCCTCAATGCTTCCCGAAACAGGCTTCTGCAGTCCGAGAAGTGTTTTGATAAGAGTGCTTTTGCCTGAACCATTCTGACCGATTATGCAAAGATAATCGCCCTTGCTTACAGAAAAATTTATATTTTCCGCAACACTTTTTCCGTCATAGCCAAGGCTTAAGTTTTTACATTCAAAAAGAGTCATTTGTTTTCTCTCCGTTTATCCCAGCAGTTTTTTCACTGCTTCAAGGTTTTTCTTCATTATAGAAACGTAGCTTACTCCGTTGTCAACATCTTTTCTCGTAATCGACTGCATTGAGTCAAGAGCAACGGTGCTTCTGATTTTATCATTGCTGTTTTCAATAACCGCCTTTGCGGTTTTGCCGTCTGTGTTCTCGGTTACCGCAACATATTCAATCGAGTATTCATCAAGCTTTTCTGCAAGGCTTATCACAGTATCAAAGCTTGCGTCTGTGTCGGCAGAACAGCCGGGAAATGCCGCAAAATAATTTATGCCGTAGTCATCAAACAAACTTCTGAAAGGAAATCTGTCAGCAAAGACAACGGTATTGTTCTCTGCCTTTTCACAAACTTCCTCAAATTTTGCATCCATTTCTCTGAGCGTATCGCAATATGCTTTTGCATTAACAGCATACACTTCACTGTTCTGCGGGTCTTGCTCACACAAAAGCTCCGCAAGATACTCTGTTATAACTATGGCATTTTTCACAGAAAGCCAGATATGTTCATCATTCGCATCCTCTGTGTGAGAATGGTCGCAGTCTTCAGTATGTGAGTGGTGCTGTACATCCTCTCCGTAAAGCACTTCCATAAGGTTTACGGGTACGGTTTCGCTTTCACTCTGAAGTGAGCTAAACACCCAACTGTCGGATTCTCCGCCAATGCCGATTACAATATCACTGCCGTTTATTCTTACTATATCCTGCACAGACGGCTGATAGCTATGTATATCCGATGAACCGCAAAGGAGGGTTACGGTCACGTTTTCAGCTCCGTCTGTTATGTTCTTTATCCAGTCATACTGGGGAAACACCGTGCATACGATATCAAATATATCATCTTTGCCCGTATCTGCCCTTTCACACCCTGCAAGGCAAAGGACAATCAGTATTGCGGCGAGTACCGCCAAGAAATATTTTTTCATTAATTTAAACACCTGTTATTGATTTGAAAATGAGAATCATTCTCAAATATTATAATACATTTATACAACAAGTCAAGCCACTTTACAGAATTGTTACAAGTTTTGAAGAAAATGGTGCAAATTCGTTGACAATATTTTCTTAGTGGTATATAATACTATAGATTAGTACTGCCCGAGAGGCAATGTTTCCCGCCACACATCCGGCGGAATGGAGGAACAATGGTATACAACAATATTCTTGAAGCAATGGGCAACACGCCTATAATAAAGCTCAATCATATGGGAGACCCCGACGGTGCTCAGATTTTAGTAAAATTTGAAGGGCTTAATGTTGGCGGCTCCATAAAGACAAGAACTGCTTTCAATATGATAAAGGACGCAGAGCAGAAAGGTCTTATAAATAAAGATACAATCATAGTTGAACCCACAAGCGGCAATCAGGGAATCGGTCTTGCTCTTGTAGGTGCAGTAAAGGGATACAAAACTAAAATCATAATGCCCGACTCTGTAAGCGAAGAACGCAGAAAACTTGTTGAGCATTACGGCGCAGAGGTTATTCTTATACACGATGCAGGAAACATCGGCGAATGTATTGAAGAGTGTCTTAACACAGCCCTCAGAATGCAGAAAGAGGACAAGAGAGTTTTTGTTCCCCAGCAGTTTGAGAACCCTGCAAACTCTGCAGTTCAGAGAAGTGTTACGGGTGTAGAAATTCTTGAACAGGTTGACGGTCCTATCCACGGCTTCTGCTCAGGTATAGGAACAGGCGGTACAATTACAGGTATCGGCGAAGCACTCAAGGAAAAGAACCCCGATATAACTATCTGGGCGGTTGAACCCAAGCACGCGGCAATACTTTCCGGCGGCTCTATAGGAACTCACATTCAGATGGGTATCGGCGACGGAATTATCCCTGCAATACTTAATCAGGAAATTTACAGCGACATATGCATAATCGAGGATGACGAAGCCATCAGCACTGCAAAGGAACTTGCTTCAAAGGAAGGCATTATGTGCGGTATCTCCAGCGGAACAAACGTTGCGGCGGCAATAAAGCTTGCAAAGAAACTGGGCAAGGGCAAAACTGTTGTGACAGTTCTTCCCGACACTGCCGAAAGATACTTCTCCACCCCTCTCTTTGAATAATTCTTGTGAATACATAAATTCAGCCGAAAACCGCTTTTGAGTTTTCGGCTGTTTTTTATATTTTATCAAAATATTACTTCCGTTTTTTCAATTTTAGTTTATTTTGTAAAAAAATTGTGTTGACGCATTTTTTTATTGATTTTTTCGCAAAAATATATATAATATAGTATTATTAATAGGTATTTGTTCGAAATAATACCGTCCCGAAAGGAATTTTTCGATGAAAATAAGAATAGGCATCGCAGGATACGGAAATTTGGGAAAAGGCGTTGAATGTGCAGTAAAGGCAAACAGCGATATGGAGCTTGTTGCCCTCTTTACAAGACGCAATCCCGAAACAGTAAAGACAGCAACCGGAATTCCGGTATATACCATGGATAAAGCTCCCGAAATGAAGGATGAAATTGATGTTCTTATCCTCTGTGGAGGAAGCGCAAATGACCTTCCTGTTCAGACCCCCGAGCTTGCCAAATATTTTAATGTTGTCGACAGCTTTGACACCCACGCAAAGATACCCGAACATTTTGCAAATGTTGACAAGGTGAGCAGAGAAAACGGCAAAATCAGCATTATATCTGCAGGATGGGACCCCGGTATGTTTTCCCTCAACCGTCTTTACGGACAGGCTGTTCTCCCCAATGGCAAGGACTATACTTTTTGGGGAAAAGGTGTAAGCCAGGGTCATTCCGATGCAATCCGCAGAATTGACGGAGTTAAGGATGCAAGACAGTACACAATCCCTGTTAACGCGGCACTTGAAAGCGTAAGAAACGGTGAAAATCCCGAACTTTCCACAAGACAGAAGCACATAAGAGAGTGCTTTGTTGTGGCACAAGACGGCGCTGACCTTGCGGCAATAGAAACCGCAATAAAAACTATGCCTAACTATTTTGCGGACTATGATACCACAGTTCATTTCATAACCGAAGAAGAAATGAAGCGTGACCACACTGAACTTCCCCACGGAGGAGTGGTGTTCAGAAGCGGTGTTACAGGGCTTAAAGGAGAACACAAGCACATTATAGAATACAAGCTTCAGCTTGACTCCAACCCCGAATTTACAGCAAGTGTAATTGCGGCATTTGCAAGAGCAGCTTACCGCATGAACAAAGAAGGACTTTGCGGATGCAAGACTGTATTCGATATAGCACCTGCATATCTGCACCCTGCTTCTCCCGAAGAACTTCGCAAAAATTTGCTTTAATTGAACAAAATACTTGAAAAATCACGAATTTTGTGGTAAAATACAATATAATTTTAATTCTGTAATTTAATTTAGCCTTATCGGTTTTCCGACAGGCGGAATGGAGAAATATTTATGGATACAAACAGAAGACCCGATACAATGGCACGTATTCAGACAAAGGAACTCGCAGATGCATTTATTGCAGAACAGGTTGAAGCAATAAGAGCACAGGTTGGCGACAAGAAGGTTCTCCTTGCCCTTTCCGGCGGTGTTGACAGTTCAGTTGTTGCAGCGCTTCTTATAAAGGCAATCGGCAAACAGCTTATATGTGTACACGTAAACCACGGACTTATGAGAAAAGATGAGTCCGAAAACGTTATAAAGTTATTTGAAGACGGACTTGATGCAAACCTTGTATATGTTGATGCAACAGACCGTTTCCCCGACCTTCTCGCAGGTGTTTCAGACCCCGAAAGAAAGAGAAAGATTATCGGTGCTGAATTTATAAATGTATTCGCTGACGAAGCAAGAAAGCTTGAAGATGTTGACTACCTTGCACAGGGTACAATTTACCCCGACATTCTCGAAAGCATCAAGCAGGCAGAAGGCAAGAAGGCGGTAAAGAGCCACCACAATGTAGGCGGACTTCCCGAAGACCTCAAGTTTGAGCTTGTTGAGCCTATCAAGCTTCTTTACAAGGACGAAGTAAGAGTTGTAGGCGAAGCTCTGGGTCTTCCTCATAATATGGTATACCGTCAGCCTTTCCCCGGCCCCGGCCTTGGCGTAAGATGTCTTGGCGCTATTACCCGTGACAGACTTCACGCACTTCGTGAAGCGGATGCAATTCTCCGTGAAGAATTTGACATCAACGGTCTTGCAGGCAAGGTATGGCAGTATTTCGTTGTTGTACCCGACATTAAGAGCGTTGGCGTAAAGAACGAAAGCCGTTACGAAGGCTGGCCCGCAATCATCCGTGCCGTTAACACAACTGATGCAATGAGCGCAACTATTGAAGAAATTCCTTACAGCGTTCTTCACAAAATCACTGACCGTATCACATCCGAAGTTGAAGGTATTAACAGAGTTCTTCTCGACCTTACTCCTAAGCCTGTTGGTACGATTGAGTGGGAATAA
>JAZOLW010000071.1:0-16595 GCA_045653405.1 Eubacteriales bacterium
AATGAAACAGTATAGACGTTTTGAGATTGCCTGTCTTTTCAAACACAAGTGCCAGCGCCACACCGAAAGCAAAAGCATATGCCATCTGCTCTATGGAACCGTGAGCAAGTCCGAAAATATGCGAACTTGTAACCACAGCAAAGCTCAGTCCGAATTTTCTGAGAGAGCCGTAAATAACCCCTCTGATTATAAACTCCTCAACAAAGAGTGTAAGAATACATAGTGACAGAAAGACAACAACCAGCTCAAAGGGATTGTTTGCCGAAAAATCCGCACCCATTTCTCCCCGTGAAAACAGGTCGGGAGCAACAAACGAGCCTACAGTGCTGACAAAAGCAGATGCAAAAGATGCCATAATCTGTGACGCCGCATAGGCGAACAAAAAGCCTTTCATCAATCTGCCGTCCGTAGGAGCAAGCTCACCAAAGCTGCGCTTTTCAATAAATCTTCCGTAAAGCGCAAAGGGAATAAACAGGCAGACAACCGACATAAGCATTGATATAAAATATCTCACCACACCGGAAGATGCCGTGATTTCTGCAAAAATGGCAGACTGCACATTTCCCTCTCCCGTAAGTACACCGAAAGCCTTAGCAAGCAATGACGTGAGAAAAGGAGAAACAGCCTTATATCCCATAACAAAAAGATATTCTAGAGAAAAAGCCATAAGATACATAAAGCAAGCACCGTTTACACTTCTTCTTGCAGACTTACGCAATGCTTTTCCTGCCCGCTTTACGTTTATATCTGTATTATAGTTTCCGTATCCGGAACAGTTCAAAAAATCACATCCTTAAATTTAAGAAAGCGCCATTACGCCGCAGGCAGAAAGTATTGTTATAATTACACCTGCCGCAAATACACCTGCAACAATTGAGGGAATTGCCTTATTAAGACGCATCCCGAGAAGTGCTGCAATAACACTGCCCGAATAAGCACCCGTTCCAGGAAGCGGAATTGCAACGAATAAAAATAAACCTATAATTTCGTATTTCGTCACTTTTTCTGATTTTTCCATCATTTTTGCTTCAAACTTATGAGCAAAACCCGAAAACATTTTTGTTTTCTTGAGCCAGTTTATAATAGGACGCGCGAGAAGAATTACAAAAGGAATGGGAACACAGTTAGAGAGGAAGGAAATTATGAATGCCTCATACCAGGGCATCCCCAAAAACAGCATACCGAAAGGAATTGCGGCTCTCAACTCAATAAACGGTATCATTGAAACTATAAATAATGCCCAGAATTCTCCTGCGCCGCTGAAAAACTCAAACACCTGCTCTATCATAGCTTTCTCCTCCCGAATTTCAATATCTCACCTATTATAATAATACAAGGTAATTATAATAAAAATACCTTATAATGTCAAGTATCGTAAACAGCTTTGTTTCAATTTTACGGCATCCTTAACGCAAAAAACGGAGTGACGAACCGTCACTCCGTAAAACATCAATAATCAGATTTTGAATACGCCAAATGCATCAAGCACAGAAGAAACCAGAATAAGCACGATGAATATAGGTGCTATATATTTGATTACAACAGAGAACAGCTTCTTTCTGCCAAACTTCGCGCCGCCCACTTCAGCTTCTTCTATAATAGCCTTAGGCTTTATAACATATCCTACAAATATGCAGGTAAACAGTGCAACTATCGGCATAAGAACGGTGTTACTTGCAAAGTCAAAGAAGTCGAGGAACTGCATACCGATTATCTTTACGTTGCCGAGCAGACCGTAGCCCATAGATGAAAGAAGTCCCAGCGCAATAGAGAATACAAATACCGCAACACAGGCAGGCACTCTTTTAAGCTTAAATTTATCACAAACAACCGATACAACAGTTTCCATAAGGGATATGGAAGAAGTAAGTGCCGCAAAAAGAACCATAATAAAGAATGCTGCGCCTACTATTGTTCCGCCGGGAATAGTCTCAAAAACCTTGGGAAGTGTAACAAACATAAGTCCGGGGCCCTTGCCGAGTGCTTCGGGAGTTCCGCCTGAGAAAACGAAAACGGACGGAATAATCATAAGACCTGCAAGGAAAGCAATTCCTGTATCAAAAATTTCAATCTGAGTAACTGAAGATTCGATGCTTACGTTCTTCTTCATATATGAACCGTATGTTATCATAATACCCATAGCAAGAGACATTGAGTAGAAAAGCTGACCCATAGCGGCAAGAACTGTCTTTACCGAGAACTTGCTGAAATCGGGAAGCAGATAGTACTTAACACCCTCCATAGCGCCTTCCTGGAACATTGCATATATCGCAATAAACAGTGAGAGAACTACGAGAACAGGCATCATAAATTTGCTCACTTTTTCAATGCCTTTTTCAACGCCGAGAGCAACAACAAGTGCTGTTATACCTATATAAATAAGAAACCAGATAATGGGTTGTGAAGTCTGCGCAATGTATCCTTCAAAATATCCGTCCTGCGCCGCTGCATTTGCACCGCCGCTTACAAAAGCAAACAGGTATTTTGTTACCCATCCGCCAATTACGGAGTAGTAAGGGAGAATGATTGCAGGAACCAATGCACCAAGCACACCGACAAAGGAAAATCTCTTGTCAAGCACATTGAATGCGCCAATAGCACTGAGTCCTGTTTTTCTTCCTATACCGATTTCAGCCGCCATGAGCGCGAAGCCAAAGGAAACCGCAAGAAGAATGTAAACGAGAAGGAATATTCCTCCGCCGTATTTTGCTGCAAGGTATGGGAATCTCCATATATTTCCAAGACCTACCGCAGAGCCTGCCGCAGCAAGTACAAAGCCGATTTTGCCTGTAAAGCTGCTTCTGTTCTGATTATCCATAATTTTTATCCGTCCTTTAATTGTTTTAACAATCTCTTTTGACATTTTACCACATTTTTACGGTTATTGCAATAGATTAAGCAAATAAAAAAGAGGCATTGCCTCTTTTTGTCTGTTTTGAAAAACATTTTCATTCAACAACCAGCGGATTAGGCTCTGAAAACGTCTGCATCTGACCGTTCTTTACGCGTTCCACAAAGTCAAGTTCGTTTTCAACGGGAGTTTCCGAGCACATTCCCGCAAGATTTTTTCTTTTAGCTCCCACGTGGTTATCCGAACCTGCAAACTTCAGCAGTTCATAGTTTTCAGCATAAAGCTCTGCCATTTTGTTTTCAAAAGGAGATCTGCAAGCGTTGTAAACCTCTACTCCGTGAACGCTTCTTGGGAAAAGTCTTATGTGGTCAATATAGCTTGCTTCTCTGTAGGGGTGCGCCTGAATGACAAGTGCACCGTTATCCATAAAGAACTGCAACTGTTCTCTCTTTTTCATAGACATTATTTCGGGATGAGCAAGAAACCACGCTTTGTCAAGTCCGTAAACAAGAAAGTCTGTTCCCTTGTAGCTGGTTTCAATTCCGAAGAATACTTTTATTCCAATTTCCTCCGCCATCTGCACTCCTGCCTCATAGTCGGAACAATAATAGTTAATTTTGTCCTCGTAGTTTTCTCCGCAGTCACTTATATTACCATCAATAAAGTGATTGGTAATAAAAACGCCGTCAAAGCCCATTTGCTTGTAAAACTCAAGATTTTCGCGAACAGGTACGCTTGCGCACTTGCTGACGGGGGATGTGTGAAGGTGTGTTTCATATTTGTACATTGTTATCACTGTCTTTCTTTGTGAGTTTATGACATTCTATCACAAAAAAAGGAGTTTGTAAATACTCTTGTTTCTCTATCACCAGATCTTATAAATAATATATGCTGATATGCTATATATAAATATCTGTTGCAGAATAAAAGATATCACAAAAAGCAATAGAAGCAGATTGTTATTAAAATCTGCTTCTGTTTTGCTCATATAATTAACGGTAACTATCAAAATAATATCGAGAGTTCAAGGGCATTCGAATGAATCTCCCGTATGAAAACTTTTTTCGCTTAAAGAAGAACATCAGACGCCTACTCGCCTTTATTTGTCGGCTTATTTATTTTTCTGTTGCGTTTTGTAATTCAATCTTCTCATTAACCCATTTAAGCGGTACAAGCCATATCCCTTGAGTGCCAAATCGCTTTGCACCATCCACCTTGCCGTCTTTGCAAAGCTGCTGAATCCATCGTTCTGTCACGCCTATCTGCATTGCGGCTTCCTTTGCGGAAATATATTCAAAATCCATTTAAATCTCTCCTGTCCTGTAATTTCAGAGGATTGATGCAATTATTTGCACAGGTCTTTGAGTTTATTGATCTCTGCGATTTCAGGCACTGCAACAATACCGTCGCTCTCAATTATAATATCGCATACCAGAACAAGAAGCTCCTTGTATGCATCTGCAAGCTTTGTGTTGATTTTACGCATATAAGAAATTCCGTTTTCGAAATTTTCATCAAAAGAATGTCCTATATCGTCCTTACAACTATCGTAAATATCAGCCAATTCACTGAGAGTATATTCAAAACCGAAAGAATCATTGAAATAATCAACTTCTTTCTGAGTGATTTTTCCGTCGGAAGCAATCAGGCGTATGATAATGCTTGTAATATCGTTAGCATAAAAAGCATCCATTTCCCCAAGTTCTTCTTTGTCCCACAATCCCATTTCTTCTATGGAATCACAGCCTGTGATAAATTCCTCATATTTTACTTTAAAGCTTTCAATGTTTTTCATTTTAAATTTCCTTTCGTTTTATATCAATTTCCTTTTCCGAGTGCCTCGGAAATTCTTTTTGCGAATTTTCTCGGCTGATAGTTCTGCATTTTGTTATCCCTGAAAGCAAGCACTACCATTTCTATATCATTATTGCTGACAGGGCCGTGATGATCACACATTACAAGATTATAATACTTGTCGGTTATTGCATAGCTGTCAAGCTCAGGGAATGTCCCTTTTTCAACTCCGCAAAGGGAGTCAACCTCGCTGTCGTAAAGGTCGCCAAGACCGAGAGCGTGTCCGAACTCGTGCTTGGTAACGTGCATAATCTCGTTATAATCGTTGAATTTGCCGTCTTTGCTCTGCAGATAAATAACTTTTCTTGAGTTGGCTTTCCATCTGAAACCCAATGTGGCAAAAGAACGCTTGCTTGCAATCATATCTGTTACCTGTTTCTTACGGTTTTCGGTTCCGATTGCTGTTGCTATTTTCTGAAACATATCGCCAAACTCATCTGTCATCGGCATAATCACAAGATTGTCAAACAGATTATTTTTATTTGTCAGCTCAACCCTTACTTCAAGCCTTTGTCCACCGAAAACTTCATATTCACCCTGCCATTCGAGCAGACCGTTATATACTGCCTGCTCAAACTCTGCGGGATCTTCGATTTCGTCACCGTAAAGAAACATTACGTTTGTACTTAAAGTCAGAATGTTTCTGCCGTCTTTGCATTCAAGCACTGCATCAACGGGAGTAAATACGCCCTTGCGTTTTATTTTTATGGGTTTTCCGTCAAAGTCCCTGAGTGCATCACAAGGCTTTTTCCGTTCTGTAACTTTGTATTCGTGTTTATACCTCTGCGTACAGTAAAAGTTCAGATATGCGCGAGCCTGGATACACCCTCTGTTTGCGGATGCACACATAAGAGACAATGCATACTCAACAGGGTCTTTGACAAACATTTTAATAACTCCGTCAAGAAGCAGGCGTGCCACCAAAAAAGTTGCTTCTGCATCCTTTTCCCTGTGAGCTTCCATAATCATTCTGATGCCGTAGATTTTTTTGTCAGGGTCATTGCCGCTTCCGAAGAAACAGGACTTTCCTATTTCTCTCTTTTGCTCGGCAGAATATTCAATATCCGTATTCACATCAAAAACCTCTTTGGTTGTTACTTTGTTTTTCCTGTTATAGCATGTTCAATCTCTGCGGCATTGAGATGGTTTTTAGAAAGCAATTCTGCAACCAGAGAATTAATTTTTTCCTTGTTTTCGGAAATAAGCCGTACTGCTTCACCCATCTGCTCTTTCAGGATGCGGTTTACACTTGCCCTTACTTCAACTGACATTGTGCCGTTTGATGCAGCAGCCCCGTCAACCACCGCAAGGCCGAAATCTTCATCCATACCGTATGTGCATACAATCTGGCGGGCGATGCCCGTTGCAGACACAAGGTCGCCGCTTGCTCCTGTTGAAATTCCGTCGTATTCACCGTAGTAAACTATTTCCGCAGCTCTTCCGCCGAGAGATGTTCTTATGCGGGCAAGAAGCTCATCTTTTGTATAAATTGCTTTTCCTTCCTGTTCCGCACGCTGCATATATCCGCCGTGATTGCCTCTTGCAACAACAGTCAGATATGAAGGCTTTTCTCCGCCGAGATAACAGAGAAGTGCATGGCCCGCTTCGTGTCTTGCAACTCTCTCAAGCTGAGAAATATCCCATTTTTTGGTTTCTCCGCTGTTGAATGTTTCAAAAGCTTCCTCAAGAATTGCATCATTAACAGTTGTGCTTCCCTCTCTTATTGCAGAACGCAAAGCAAGTTCAACAACAGAATCAAGTTCCGCAAGGCTCATTCCGGTAGCTCTCATTGCAATGTTTTCAATCTGAGTTTCGGAAATATCTAACGCCACATTCTTTTGAATCTTCATTTTCAGGAATCTGATTCTGTCTTCCTTGTTGGGTAAATCAATGTACACGCGTCTGTCGAATCTTCTCATAAGAGCTCCGTCAAGGCTCTTGTCGCTTCCAGGCTCTACATCAAAGTTGGTGGCAGCCAGAACAAATACGGGCTTTGATGCGTCGTTTACAAATCCGTCCATTTCGGTAAGGAATGCGGTAAGCGTTTCTTCTCCGTTTGATCCCGCATTTGCTCCGCCCTTGCGTTCCTTGGCAATTGCATCAATTTCATCTATGAAAAGAATGGAGGGCGCATATTTGCGTGCGGTCTTGAAGAGCTCATGAACCTTTTCTGAGCCTTCACCAACGAATTTTTTGAGGAACTGGTTGCCTTCGGCCGCAATAAATGTCACCCCTGCTTCGCAAGCCATCGCCTTTGCAAGCATAGTCTTACCTGTGCCGGGAGGTCCGTAAAGAATAACACCCTTAGGCGCTTTAACACCTGTTCCCATATATTTCTTGGGATTTTTCAGATATTCCACAAAATACGTAAGCTCTTTTTTAGCCTCGGTTGCACCGATTACATCATCAAAATGCACATTGGGAGTAGATACAGCGCTGAGAACATTTTTTGCGTCTTCAGAATCAACCGCAGTTGCCATTTTGAAATCAAACAGTTTGATTTCTGCGTTCTTTCCGTCGTCTGAAACCGTCTGTGCTGTTTCAAAAGATATAATTTTGTTTTCCTTTGCAAGTCTTACCATACTTGCCTGCTGATACAAACCGCCTGCAATTGTATTTAGCTGCTGAGCAAATTCGTCATCCGATTTTTCAATACACAGAACATCTCTTACGCCCTGACGCATAAATGAAATTTTTTCTTCCTCGCTTAAATCGCTTCCGCAGTTTTCCGTAAGATATACGGGAACACTGTTCTTCTGTTCTCTCAAAAATCTTAAGAAATCACGGGCAGGCGATTCCACATCCTCAATATTAAGACTTGCAGAAGATGCACTGTCAGCACCGTATTTCATATCAAGCAAAACGAAGTCAACACTGTGTGATTTCATTATTTCAACGGC
The DNA here is from genome assembly GCA_045653405.1 of Eubacteriales bacterium. Classification (GTDB taxonomy): domain Bacteria; phylum Bacillota; class Clostridia; order Oscillospirales; family CAG-382; genus UMGS882. The sequence continues at coordinate 7,606 of JAZOLW010000071.1, forward strand.
GTCCTTAACTTCCCACGCACCCAGAACATCAAAATCCGCAACCTTTTTTCTGCAGACATCAACTGTTTCGGGGGATGCAAAAACAAGAATTTTTGTTTTTGCCGCAGAGGCAAAGAACCCGGAAATTTCTGCCTTTGTATGGCTTAAATCAAGACCGATATGTATTTTTTCTATATCATCAATATTGGTTTTTGCTTTTTCAGAGGAGATAAGTCTTAACAGTTCGTAAAGCTCATCGTTAAAGAAGGTTTCTGCTCTGCTTCTGATTGTTCTTGCATCTGCCGCACTGCCTTCCGAGAAAAGAAGTGCTGTATACACGCGCTCGTCAATATCAAGTGCAATACCTGTTTCTTTTTCAAGGTTGGATGCGTGTCTTTCAATCTCTTTCTTCGCAATTGTACGGAGATTATGTGCTCCTATATGATTGAACATAACAACGTTTCCCGAAGCAAAACGGGAACAGATAGCACCGGGGAAATAAGGCACGCCCGTTTCGGGGTTGACATCCTTCTGAAGCGCCTTTATTATAACCTTTCTCGGTACAGAAGAAAGGTCGCCGCTTTCACATTCCTCATAAAGCTGCTTTCCTGCATTTGTTGTCAGAATGATTATGGCATCTTTAAAAGAAACTTCTTCGTCGGTGTAATTATCACGCAGTCTGCCTGCATCAAGCATCTGCAAAAACAGATGTATTACGGTTATATGCGCCTTTTCTATTTCATCAAACAGCAATACGCACTTGGGGTTTTCCGAAACAAATCCGGTTACATTTCCGGGCTTACCGTTTTTGTACACCTTGTCCGAACCGCAGAACTCAAGGTTTCCCTCTTTGTCTGCGTATTCACTCATATCAAATCTCATAAAGGGCAGTTTGAGTGCTTCGGCTACCTTTTCAGCAAGAAAAGTCTTGCCCACACCGGGAGGGCCTGCAAACAGGAATGTTGCACGGGGACGTTTTCTCGACTTATCAATCATAGACAGCATTTCAGCCTGGAAAAGTCCTGTTGCAAAAACATTTATTGCGTTATCCTGACCGTAAACCTTGCCCTGAAGCTCGGTTCTTATTCTCTTGACATCCGAAACAAGTGCTGACATTTCACCCTTGGGAGAAACAGACTGCTTCGGCTCTGCATTATCATCGCCGTCTGCCGTTTCCTTTTCCTCACTGCCGCCGGACAGACCGAAATCACTCAGGTTTTCTCTGAAGCGTTTCATAATTTCCGCACGTCTTTCTTCCTCGGTCAGCTCCTTTTTTTCATCTTCATTTGCTTTTACGGACACAGACTTAATAATTTCACTCGGGTCATTGGCAATACACTGAATAAGAAGGGTTGCACTCAGCTCCGTATGGCGTTCCTTCTGAGCAAGTTCGGTTGCTTCCCTGATTTTCTTTTTCATATACAGGTCATCGAGGAAAGGTGCACCGTTTTCCTTGCAGACGTATTCAAGCAGTACCTCTTTCGCCTCCCTTTCATCTCTGATAAAGCTTACACACACGCCGCATACATCTGAAAACTCCTGCGGAATATCGGGGTCGCTCATTCTTGCAAATTCGCCTGCCTTGTCAAGAATGGCAACGAGAAAACGCTCCGCCGTGAAAGGAGAGTTGCTTTTATTGCCTATTCCTTTTGATATCTCTAACAGTTCTTGAAGCAATTTACTGTAGTTCATTTTTGTTCTCCTTATATTTTATTTTCAGACCAGACCTCTTAGCATTTGTGTCAACTGTTTTATCATCACAGTATCCTTATGGGAGCTTCCGTAGATTTTTGTCATCTGAACACACAGCTTTTCCATTAGTTCCAATGCCTTTTTCTGCTCTTTCAGGGCAAGGTATGAAAATGCAGTGCCCCGTAATGACAAAACCGTATCAGGATGTTCTTCTCCCAGCACCCTGCGTCTTAACATATATACTTTTTCGTATGCTTCCAGTGCTTTTTCGTGGTTGCCTAACTTATCGTATGTATGAGCCAGATTGAATAGTGCCACAAGCGTGTTACGATGCTCCTGACCAAATGCTTTAACACTCATAGCATACGCCTTATTACCAAACTCCAGCGTTTTTTTATGGTCACCCATATCACTGTATGCAACGGAAAGACTGTTTAAAGATTTTATTGTATCCGGATGCTCGTCTCCCAGCAGTTTCCGTCTTGAATTGTATGCTTTTATTTCAAGCTCCAGCGCCTTTTTGTAGTCTCCCAATCCGCTGTAGCAAAAGGCTATATCACTCATTGTTTGAATCGTTTTTATATGTTCTTTACCCGACTCTCTGCACCTTGTTTCATATATTTTTTTCAGCAGTTCCAGTGCTTTGGCGTAGTTGCCAAGCCCTCCGTATATATCTGCCATATTAGCAAGCGAAGTAATAGTATCCGGATGTTCTTTGCCAAGCACCCTGCAGCTCAATTCATATACCTTTCCCTGCTGTTCCAGCGCTTTCCGGAGATTTCCCAGTATGCTGTACGAAAAAGCTACATTATTTAACGCTGTAATTGTATTAGGATGTTCCTCTCCAAATACTTTGCAGCTTAATTCATAAACTGTTTTAGACATTTCCAGTGCCTTCTGATCATCGCCGAGATCGCCATAAACCGTTGCCATAACAAGCAGCGCGGCTATTGTTGCAGGGTGATCGGTTCCGCGAATCTTACACATTAATTCATATGCTTTTTTTGCCGTTTCCAAAGCCTGTTGCTTGTATCCCTGCTCGCTTTGAAAATATGCCAGATTGGTCATGGTTATAAGCGTCTCCGGATGTTCCTCTCCAAGAGTCCTGCACCTGAACTCATAAGCCTTTTTTGCCAGTTCATATGCATTCTGCGAATCCCCGATAAGCTCATATGTAACTGCCATATTACTCAATGAAGCAAATGAATCGGGGTGGTCTTCGCCAAGCGCCTTGCATCTTCGTTCATACACCTCTTTATCAAGCCTCAATGCCTCTTGATATTCCCCGAGACTGCCGTAGACACTTGCCAGATTACTTAATGCTAAGAAAGTGTCTTCGTGGTCTTCGCCAAGCACTTTGCATCTTAATTCATATACCTTCTTGCAAATTTCCAGTGCTTCCCCGTATTCTCCGGATTTATTATATACAACCGACAAATCCCCCAACGCCGTAAGCGTATCGGGGTGCTCTTCTCCCAGCTCTTTGGTTCGGTAATCTGCCAGCTTTTTCGCCCACTTTGAAGCCTCGCGGTAATCAAGTCCAATGCCGGCTCCCTCATAATACATCCCATACAGCATTTCCATCGCCTCAGGCAAATCCGCCTCTGCTGCTTTTGTAATCAGCTCAATGCCCTTTTCACGGTCTGTTTCAACATCAATGCCGTCAAGATAAGCAATACCGATGAGAAAATTGTGTTCGGGGTCCTCGTCATTTTCGGATGTTGCAATTTTGGTGATAGACTGGAGCAGTCTCGCTTTAAAAGCCTCGTCGTCATGAGGATTTACACATTCGGGGATATTCTCAAATTTTGCTTTTAATATGTCTCTGTCGGTATCTTCCATTTCTGCAGGCAGAATATCCATACCCTTGTTTTTTGCCATAGGATATTCTTCTCCCATAACAAAATTGGGCTTTCCGTTCGGCTCTTCAAGCAAATTCGGGGTTACAAGAAGCGCAAACAGCTTGCTGTCATTCAGCATCCTGCCGATATTTTCGTTAAAACTCTCACCCGGTGTAAGAAACTCGTCATACCATATTGCTATATCGCGGAATTCGGGGTTTGCATGGATAATACGCATCAGCTCATTGGCATACCGTCTGTCTTTTTTGCGGTAGCTGAGGAAAATGTATGCATCAAATGCCGCACGCACCCTTTTTGCCATCTCGTCGCTGATGAGTACTGACTCAAGATACTTTCTCAGCTTTTCTTCATAGCTGATTTCCGTCAAATCGGTTGAATAAGGGTTTATGTACTGAAGTTCTCCAAATTTATCAGGACGAGAATAAAAATTATCTATTCCCGGTTCAAGCATTATAGGCAGCACAGGGATATGCTTCTGCTTGGCATAGGCAAAGTCAAAATCCATTGCTCTGTTAGGCTTTGTCAAAAGTTTAAATGTAACAGGAATTACAAACAAGTTCATACTGCCAAGGTCTGTGTCAATGTCTCGCTCGTCAAAAACTTCTGTCATATCCTCGGTATAATAAACGGCACAGTCGTGGGTTGTGAATATATCCTCGCAGATTTTATCAAAGTGTTTTGCAAAATCTTCGGGATGGCAGGTGAAATATACCCTCGGCTTTTTATTAGGCAGTGAATTTCCTCTTGTTCTATACTGTAAATTTGCCATAGCTTCCTCCGTCCTGTAAAATTTTGTCTAAATATAATTATACAAGATTATTATACTTCGCAACTGCGAACTTGTCAAGAATTGCCATTATCATTTAACAGGTTTTATGCAAAACAAAAAAGCAGGATCACAATAATCAAAGTAAATCCTGCTTTTATATTAAATTAACCTGAAATTAATTGCTCCAGAGGGTTTTAAGCTTGTTTGCTAACTCATCATCGTCCATATCCTGCACATTTTCGACAATTCTTATACCCATATCATTTGCACGCTGGCGGAGATATTTTCCCGCTTCTCCCAGAGCATCGAGTGCTGTAGCAACCAACACTTTCTTTGAATAGTGTGCGCCAAATCTCTTTGCAACGGCATCCAGCTTATACAGCTCGTCAGATGTAACAATTCCGTTTTTGCAGGAAACAAATACCGGCACCACACCGTGCATAAGAAGTACGTCTATCTCGTTTTCTGTGTCGTACAAGCTCTCTGTTTTCTCATCGTGGAATTCTCCGTCCCAGTCTATAACAACTCCGTTCAATGCATCGTTATACAAAAGCTCCCCGTTTTTGTCACGAAGTCCTTTTGCTGTTACATAGACTTTCATTTCCAGAGCTTGTCCTGCTTTTGTAAGGCACTTCTTAACCTGCTCGTTTTTATAGGACACTATTATCTTATCTTCGTCATCATCATTAAAAAATGTAAGCAATCCGTAGCGCAAAAGGGAACCGATAATGCCTTTAGCCTTTTTATATTTTGCTCTGCGCTGTAACAGATACTGGTCTAAAGCATCTCTGTGAGCAACAGTTGTAAGTCCGTCTTCACTTACACTGCCCACAATGTCAGCAGCCTCAAGAATCCCGATTTGCATATTCCAATAACGGACATTCCCCTTGCAAATGTTCCATATCACATTTATGTCGTTGAGAAAGTCTTCAGTCAAATCCCACGCATATGTGTTTTCCTCATTAACTGCCCCGTATACCACGTCTCCGCCGTATATTTTGATATTTTCCTCAACCGACAGTTTGGGAACATCCCTGTATATAGTCGCACCGTCCTTGTCGCAGTCATAAACGGCGTTATTCCTCAGATTAAATCTGTGTATCTGAATTACTCTGTCCTTGTATTTTGAGTAAACTATGCCTAATGCAAGGTTGAGTATTTCCTCTCCGCCGGTTATGTCAAACACACAGTCATCATAAGCTTCCACAATCCCGGATAACACTTCAACAGCGTTGTCCAGATTGCTTTTGGAAACCGTTTTGAACAGAAACTCTATATTTTGTCCTCTGCCCTCAAACACTTTTCTGTAGTTTGCTATGTGTTTGGTCATCAGCTTTGAATTGTCCCCGATGTAAATCACTCTGTCAGGAGTATGAGTGAGAGATGTACTGATGTTTTCCGACGCAGTTTTGTCAAAAAATTCTATGTATGTCATTTGCAGCCTTCCTTATTGTAACAATAAGCTCCATATGAACGGAGCTTATGTATTAATATTAAATTTACCGCTTATCTCTGCTCAATAAATTCAGTTATGCTCATAAAGCCTTTGTCAATTGCAAGAAACTTATCGTTGTACTTGTCAACCATAGCACAGGTGCAGGATATAAGGTACTGTATCAGTCCCTCACCTATGATACTCTCCCTGTATGAAGCAGTCATTCTGAAAACAATTGAACCGTCACTTAAATCATAATCGAAATTTCCGTCTGCCATTCCATAGGAAGCAACGCAGGAAGCAATCGCACCTTCCATTCTTTTTCCTTCACTCATTTTAAAGGGCAGCGGAGACATAACGCGGATAAGCTGTCTTTCTGCATCAACAATTATTATAAATCTCATAGGAAGATCTTCGCCGTTGACACCAAAGTACACTACAAGCTTTTCTTCATCCTTATCAAACTTCCAACCTCTGTTTGCAAGAGATTGGCAAAGGGTATCAAATACCTGTTTAGCAACAACAATTTTATTTTCTTCAGCCATACCTTTTATTCTCCTTTACTGATTCAGTGATGTAAGGAACTGTTCAATAGAAATAATTCCTTTGGAAATCATTAAGAACTTATCGTTGTATTCGTCAATAATCTTGCAGGAAACTAACAGCATATAAGAGAAAACCTTTTCGCCGATTATGCTGTCCATAAAGCTGTTTGTCATACGGAAAAACATATGTCCCGATTTAACATCATAATCAAAACATCCGTCAACAAGAAGATTGTTGATTGCGCTGACAGCAATAGCTGCGTCAAGACGCTTATCCTCCTGAATTACAAAAGGCAGATGAGAAATGAACATAACCAACATTCTTTCTGCGTCAACTTTAATAGTTAACTCCATTGGCAAATCGTCGCCCTGAGCACCGCACTCAATTTCCAGTTTTTCTTCGTCTTTTTTATAATTCCATTCATTTGTCTCAAAAGCACTGCAAAGTGTTCTGAAAACACTTTGTGCCTGAGCCAGATTCTTTTGTTCTGCCATAAACATTACTCCTTATATAGTTTTATTATTAAATCGCAAAGATTGACATGAAAAGTCAAAACACTTCGATACATATAATTTTACCATATTACAGCATCAAAGTCAACGAGCAAAGTGTCCAAAGCCGGTACTGTGTATTTGTTTGAAATAACTTAAAATCTCACGCCCGCATTATACCTGTCAAGCAAAAAGCAACATACCTCCGTATGCTGCTTTTAAGGGGACTGCCGTGTAACTGCAATACATTACTCTGCTGTCTGTTCAGCAACGCTTTTTTCGACCATAACAACGTAGTCTCCGTTTGCTACGGGATTTGTGTTGTAGGTATGTATTTCTACATATATAAGCTCGCCATCCAGCAATTAATCCCGTTATGTTCCAGGTTATTTTTCAGCCATTTTGCATGCTCAAGATCTTCAGATTTATAGCTTATAAACACATCATTTTTCATTGTAAATTCCCTTTATTTCCGAATTTGCTGTCGCATTTTCTACATTTATGTGCATTATATCACTGTAATGTCAAAAAGTCAAACCGACGGTAAGATATTGTAATACGACGGAGTTAAGTTAAGCATAGTCAAAACAACTTGATTTTTTGCAAATCATAGACTATACTAAGAATAGATATATGATAAAATTATGCTATATAAAAAACGAGGTGCTTTATGATAGATACAGGACGAATTTTAGATAAATTAGATGAGTTTTTCAGCAAAAACGATTATGACGGTGCCGAAAGACATATTTTATACTGGCTTGAAGAAGCAAAAGTTTTGGGTAATAAAAGAGCTATGCTCCTGTTGCAAAATGAACTCTGCGGACTTTACAGAAAACTCGGCAGAGAACAAGATGCTCTTACTGCTGTCGAAAGTGCACTGGCACTGGTAACTGATATCGGAATAGAAAACGATAGCTGTGCAGGAACAACATATATAAACTCAGCAACGGTTTTAAAAGCGTTCGGCAGAGCTGAAGATGCTATCCCGCTGTTTGAAAAAGCATTGACTGTATATAAAAAAGACCTTCCTGAAACCGATACACGCTTTGGCGGACTTTATAACAATATGGCTCTTGGTTTAGTTGATTTGAAAGAATTCAAAAAAGCCCTTGAATTGTATGAAAAAGCTATTTTCGTAATGAAAAACGCCGAGGACGGAATGCTTGAAGTTGCCATAACCTATCTTAACATTGCAAGTTTAAAGGAAGCTGAACTCGGACTTGAAAATGCGCAGGAGATTATAGAAGATTTGCTGAATAAGTCAGAAAAAATCATAGACGAATATCCAATCAGAAACGGGTACTACGCTTTTGTGTGCGAAAAATGCGCCTCGGTGTTCGGGTATTACGGATATTTTGCCTATGAAAATGAACTTATAGAAAGGGCTTCAGAAATCTATGAAAGGTCTTGAACTCGCAGAAAAGTTTTACAAAGAATACGGCGAAAAAATGATTGATGAGAACTTTTCTCACATAAAACAATACCTTGCTGTAGGTCTATGCGGAAGCGGTTCCGAATGTATGGGGTTTGATGATGACCTGTCTAAAGATCATGATTTTGAGCCGGGTTTTTGTATTTTCCTGCCTGATGAAAGCCTTGTATCATCAAGAGATGAATTCTTGCTTGAACGGGCATATTCAAAGCTTCCAAAAGAGTATTTGGGATATAAAAGAAGCAAACTCAGTCCTGTTGGCGGAAACCGTCACGGGGTTATAAGGATAAACAATTTTTTTGAGGATAAAACAGGTGACAAAAACGGAGAACTGTCAACAAACGGTTGGTTTTTCGTTTCCGAACAGTTTCTTCTGGAGGCAACAAACGGCAAATTGTTCTCGGATAACTTCGGGCTTTTAACAGATATCCGTCAAAAGCTTTGTTATCTTCCCGAAGATGTAAGGCTGAAAAAGCTGGCAGGTAATCTTCTTGTGATGGCACAGTCGGGACAGTACAATTACCCAAGATGCATAAACAGGGGCGAAACAGGTGCGGCACAGCTTGCCATATCAGAATTTGTCAATGCCGCATTAAAGGTGATTTTTCTTTTAAACAAAAAATATATTCCTTATTATAAATGGGTTTTCAGAGCCTTGAAAGACCTTGAAATACTTTCTTATCTCCATAGTGACCTTGAGTATATTATTTCAAGCGCAAACTCCGAAAACGAAACCAAATTAAAGACGGAGGTTATAGAAAACATCTCAACCCGTATTATA
>JAZOLW010000072.1:0-4981 GCA_045653405.1 Eubacteriales bacterium
GATTGAGAAATCTTTCAAAGAGCAAATCGTATTTTATTGGGTTTACATCCGTAATTCCCATACAGTACGCCGCAAGGCTTCCCGCCCCCGAGCCTCTGCCGGGTCCTACAGGAATACCCTTTGACTTTGCGTGAGAGATAAAGTCATTAACTATGAGATAGTACTCAGCATATCCCATATTTACAACGACATCAAGTTCATATTCGAGTCTTTCGGTATATTCTTTTACATCATAGCTTTCTCCCGATTTATCCATCTGGGCAAAACGCTTTTCAAGCCCCTCTCGGCACAGCTTTTCAAGATACTGCTTTGACGAAAGTCCGTCGGGTGGATAAAATGCGGGGAGAAACAGTTTGTCAAACTCAAAGTCGAAATCGCACATTTGGGCGATTTTAACTGTGTTGTCAATGGCTTCAGGTACACTTTCAAACAGAGAACTCATTTCCTCTGTGTTTTTGAGATAAAACTCCCTTGTTTCAAAGGCAAAGCCTTTCTTTTCGTCAAGGGTTTTGTTCATCTGGATGCACATTAAGATTTCCTGAATTTCTGCATCGCTCTTATTTATATAATGTACGTCATTTGTTGCAACAAGGGGGATATCCATTGTCTTTGACATCTGAATAAGAACGCTGTTTACTATTTTCTGCTCCGCAATTCCGTGGTCCTGAAGTTCAAGATAGAAGTTATCCTTACCGAATATTTCGTTCAGCAGTGCTGCGTGCTGCTTTGCACCCTCGATATCATTTGCAACGATATGTTTGGGTATAAATCCTCCGAGGCAGGCAGAAAGGGCAATAAGTCCCTCACTGTGCTGTCTGAGAAGTTCAATATCAGCTCTCGGCTTTGAATAAAAGCCCTCGGTGTATGCCTTTGACACAATCTGTATGAGGTTTCTGTATCCGATTTCGTTTTTGCAAAGGAGAACAAGGTGAGAATAGTCTGCATCATTCATTTTGTCTTTATCAAAACGCGAACCGGGTGCAACATATATTTCGCACCCGATAATCGGCTTTATTCCCTCTTTTTTGCAGGCTTTATAAAAATCAACAACACCGTACATAACACCGTGGTCGGTAATTGCAACGGCAGTCTGTCCTGCCGTCTTTACAGCTTCGGGTATCTCACTTATACGGCAGGCACCGTCAAGAAGACTGTATTCACTGTGAAGATGAAGATGTACAAAGTTTCTTTGCACGGTTATACCTCCGTATGATGTAATATCGTTTTACCGCTTTCCGGTAATGCTTTCATAATACTCAATAATTTTTGTAAGTCTGTGATTTGCACAGGACTTTGTTATGGGCGGTTCGTGGAGTTCTGCAAGTTCCGCAAGACTTGCTGACGGGTTGTCGTGCTTGATTTCAGCAGTAACCCTCAAAACATCCGACAATGTTGCAATTTTGCCCGTTTCGTAAAAATAATTTATTGCCTCAAGCTGTTTTTTGCCTGCATTTGCAGTTTTCTGCATATTTGCAGTATCAAAATTATTCTTTCTGTTTACGTCGTTTCTTACCTGCTTTTCAATTATGGCTTCAAGAAAGTCAAATGCACATTTCTGTGCTCCGATAAAGCTGAGAAATCCGAATATTGTATCTCCGTCCTTGAAATAAACAATATTCTTATCTCTGCGCTTGGAAATTTTTGCTTCAAAGCCGTTTTCTGCCATAAATATTGCAAGCTCGTCGGCTTCGGGTTTTCCCGGCACTTTTATTTCAAGATGGTGTCCTTTCCGAGGAGCGCTGACGCTTCCGTTATTTACAAACACACCTTTTAAAAAGTTTGATGCACAGTTCTTGCACTTGAACTGACGTCTGTCTATGTATATGAAGTCGCTTTCATCAAACACTTCAAGGCCGTATGCATACGCCTGTCTGCAACAGCCTTTTTCTATTTTCGACTCCGTCAGAGTTTTTTTTACCGCGGCGGTAAAAGTCAGCTTTTCACTGTCCATTATGTTTTCTCCTGTTATTTTACAACCTGTATTTCAGGCTCAAGGTCTACTCCGAAATTCTCTTTTACCTTATCCTGAACTGCTTTAATAAGTCCCAGCACGTCACCCGTTGTGGCTCCGCCCTTGTTTATTATGAAACCTGCGTGCTTCTCAGACACACACGCTCCGCCCACACTGTAACCTTTAAGTCCGCTTTTTTCTATAAGCTCGCCTGCGAAGTACCCTTCGGGTCTTTTGAACGCGCTTCCGCAGGATGGATATTCAAGGGGCTGTTTATCAACACGCTTCTGCATTGTCTCTTTTGCTGTGGCGGTCAGTTCCTCTGCGTTGCCTTTTTTCAGCGTAAGTCCCGCACCGAGAATTACAAGACCGTTCTTTTGGAATGCGCTTGTTCTGTAGCCAAAACCGCAGTCTGCATTTTCAAATCTCACGGTTTTGCGTGCCTTTTTATCATAGCACATAACATACTCTGTTACCTGACAGATTTCTCCGCCGTATGCGCCTGCATTCATAAACACGGCGCCGCCCACAGTTCCGGGAATACCGTATGCAAATGTCATATCACTGTATCCGTTTTTGCACATATCAAAGGCAAGTCTTGTAAGGGAGGATCCGCAAAGTGCATATACAGAAACTTCGCCGTTTTCCTTTTCTGTTACCTGCCACGAATTCATCTTTGTTGTGATTACAGGAACAAAGTCAAGGGTTCCGTCTGGAATAAGCACATTTGACATATTGCCGAACACAAAGTATCGCTTGTTTTCTGTTTCGAGTGAATCTATTATACTACACAGTTCTTCCTCTGTTTCGGGAAAATAGCATTCGGGTGCTGTACCGCCCGTTTTCATTGAAGAATATGCAGACATTTCTACGTTTTTGTACATTATATCAGCTCCGATTTCAAATACATATACCTTTTCTATTATATGATACCACATTACCCTTTATATGTCAAAGGGTAATGACAAATTTTGAAAATAAAAAGAGGACACCGTCTGATGTCCTCTTAAAGTTATTCTGCAATCAATTTATTAAGCTTCGCCATTGTTTCGCTGTCCGGCTGGGGTAAGTTTCCGAAAGGAAACTCTATGCCCATTTTGTCATACTTTACCTGACAGATTTTTCTGAACGGCAGAAGCTCAATTTTATCAACGCACTTATGCTCCGACGCAACCTTCTTCAGCTCAAGGATGTTTTCTTCCGTATCGGTAAGTGTAGGAATTACAACCTGACGGAGTGTTACGGGTATAAGCTTTTTGTCAAGATACTCAAGGAAACTCAGCACTTTTTCAATACTGCATCCCGCATACTTCTTATAATCAGCGTCGTTTGTATACTTGATATCAAGCAAAACCCTGTCTGTGTGCTCAAGCAAAGCCTTACAACTGTCGTCAAGCACACTGCCGGAAGTATCAAGGCAGGTATTTATACCCTCTTTATGACACAGTCTGAAAACTTCTGCCCCAAACTCTGCCTGCAAGAGTGGTTCTCCACCTGACAGTGTAATTCCGCCGTCCTTGCCGAAATACTCTTTGAATCTCACAACCTTGCCAAGCACTGCCCGAGGGGTATATTCCTCACCCTGCGACATATCCCACGTATCCGGATTGTGACAGCATCCGCATCTCAGATTACAGCCCTGCATAAACACAACAAACCGAACACCCGGTCCGTCTACTGTACCAAGGCTCTGGAATGAATGTATTCTGCCGGTTATGTGATTTTCTGTCATATTGCTTCGTGGAATGTACGGCTTATTACTTCGCGCTGCTGTTCACGGGACAGCTTATTGAAGTTAACTGCATAGCCCGAAACGCGTATTGTAAGGTTGGGGTATGCTTCGGGATTTTCATATGCTTTCATAAGTGTTTCGCGGTTGAGCACGTTTATATTTATATGATGTGCCTTCTTTGCAAAGTATCCGTCAAGGATTGCAACAAGGTTTCCGATTCTTTCATCCTCTGTCTTACCGAGTGCTTCGGGTGTGATGGAGAATGTGTTGGAAATACCGTCGCGGCAGTCCTCATAGCTGATTTTTGCAACAGAGTTGAGAGATGCAAGTGCACCGTTTTCTTCTCTGTTATGCATGGGGTTTGCACCGGGCGCAAAGGGTGCTGATGCCTTTCTTCCGTCGGGAGTAGCCCCCGTGTTCTTTCCGTACATTACGTTTGAAGTAATTGTGAGAACGGAAAGAGTATGTACTGCCTGTCTGTATGTAGGAGTTTTTCTCAGTTCGGTAATTACTTTGTGAGCCATATCCTTTGCAATAAGGTCAACTCTGTCGTCATCGTTTCCGTACTTGGGGAAATCTCCTGTTGTTTCAAAGTCTGTAATGAATCCTGAAGCATCCTTTAAGGGTCGTACATTTGCATACTTGATTGCGCTGAGGGAGTCTGCAACAACGGAAAGACCTGCAACACCGAACGCCATAAGACGTTCAACCTCTGTGTCGTGAAGTGCCATCTGTGTTTTTTCATAGCAATATTTATCGTGCATATAGTGAATGATGTTCATTGTATTTACATACAGGTGGCTGAGCCATTCAACATATATACCATAACGTTCCATAACTGTATCATAGTCCAGCTTGTCCCCGTCAAGAACTTCCATCTGAGGACCGATATGCATACCGCTTGTTGTATCGTAACCGCCGTTGAGAGCAATGAGAAGCAGCTTGGGAAGATTGCATCTTGCACCGAAGAACTGCATCTGTTTACCGATTGTCATTGCGGAAACGCAACACGCAATGGCGTAGTCATCGCCGTGATGAGGACGCATAATATCGTCGTTTTCATACTGGATTGAGTCTGTATCTGCAGAAACCTTCGCACAAAATCTCTTGAACCCTTCAGGAAGAGCTGTTGACCAGAGAACTGTAAGGTTAGGTTCGGGAGAAGAACCAAGAGTGTAAAGAGTATTAAGCACACGGAAGCTGCTCTTTGTTACAAGAGTTCTGCCGTCTTCGCCCATACCGCCCACAGCTTCTGTTATCCACATGGGGTCTCCGCCGAAAAGCTCGTTGTATTCGGG
>JAZOLW010000073.1:0-17618 GCA_045653405.1 Eubacteriales bacterium
TTTTTATCCGAAAATATCCCTTGTTACCTTATCTCCTATTTGAGAAACAACTTCATAGTCCGTTGCTTTGCCGTAAATTTTTTCAAGCTCTGCGTGGAAGCACCCTGCTCTTTCAAGCTCTCCGCAGGCAGATTCCAAAAGAGAGGAACAACACTTCTCCGTAAATTTATATTTTCCCCGATATATTTTGTATTTTTCCGAGTCAAGAAAACGGGCAAGGTTTATTATTTTATATATTTTTCCCGCCTTGTCAAGCTCCTGACAGAATACGTCATCATAAAGACTGATACTCAGCTTTACAGCAGGGAAGTACAGCAGACATATCTGCTCGGGAGCAAGAGGACGAACACCTGCCACAACTTCTGCCCCTGACATTTTTGCAAGGGTAAATAACTTGTCAAAAAACGCACTTGCCGTATGCTTTACATCCTTTACAAAATACAGTGTTTCAGCCATTTTTTCGTAAGTAAAGAACCGCACTTCTCCGTAACAGGAAAGGGCATTGCATACTGTAACAGATGTTTTTCCTCCGCTTTTTTTGTTAAACATCTTTGTTGCAAGTCTTTCGGCTGCAAGACTTGCTTTTTTTACATTCATACACCGCATACCTATGCTGCCCAGTTCGTCTTGTGCGTTTTTTGCAGCGGCAAGGAGACGGTATGCCGATTTGTAACAGGCAGATTTATTGTCGGAGAGGTTTTTTATAACCTCTCTTTTTTGATACAGATAATCCGTATCCCACGCTTCACCGAGATTCACGACTATATCCCGTGAGCCTGCATAAACGGGGTCAAATATGTGGGGAGCAGTTCCGTCAAGTATTGCACAGCCTTTTTCGGGAATAATCACTCCGTCAAGAGATTTCGGGTCGCTTGAACAGTGGCAGAATACGGGAGAAAAACCTTTTTCGAGTGCTTTTGCGCCTGCTTTTTTCATAAGGGTGCTTTTGCCAACACCTGGCCCGCCTTTTAAAATATATATTCTGTCAAGTCCCGAAGATGCAAATATGCTGTCAAAGTAACTGACAAAGCCTGAGTGTGTATTTGCCGCCGCAAAAATGTGGAAGTTTGGGTTTGAAAGGGAATTGATTTCCTGTATATAGTCAAGATTTTTCATACGGTAAATCCTTTCGTGTTTTATTATTATGTTATGCAATGCGCATTTTTTGGTTACTTTTCTGATTATTATTTCCCATATCTCATTAATTTAGGACAAATACAAAAACTCCCTGTACGGCATTAAAGAAATTTTACCGAACAGGGAGCTTTTCTTATAAAGTTTTGTGTGAATGATAATTTTTAATTATTTTCGGGCATTAATATGTAAACATCTGTGCCCAGTAGAGTGTTCCGCCTGAGGAATAAACTCCGACTCCGAGCTTTGTGAAGGAGGAATTCAAAATATTTGCTCTGTGGCCGTCGGAGTTCATCCATGCGGTCATTACTTCCTCGGGAGAGGACTGACCGTAGGCAATGTTCTCGCCTGCTCCGCCATAGTTAATACCGAGCTGGCCGAGAACGGTAAAGCAGCTTGAACCGTCAGGTCTTGTGTGGGAGAAGGATGTTTTAATTTCCTTTGCTCTCACATCTGCAGCACCGCAGAGGGCGCTGTCAAGAGTGAGTGCACCAAGCCCGTTCTCAGCTCTGTACTTGTTTACAAGGCGAAGAACCTCGTTTACATATTCGCTCTGGCTTACAAATCCGTTACCGGTGTTTCCGCCCTGATTGTTGTCATTTTCGGGAACATCTGTATCGGGAATGTTGATATCGGGGAGGTTTGTGTCGGGTGTGTCGGACTCAGGAGTGTCGTTGTCCGGCACATCAGTTTCGGGAATGTCAGTATCGGGAACATTGAAATCGGGAGTTTCCGTATCGGGTTTGCTGTTTGGCAGGTTGCCGATAATTCCCTCGATAATATCACCGATAGATCCCCCGCCGAGGTTTATTTCGGGGAGAGTGCACTCGCCCTTGCCTATGCAGTCAAGGAGACCGGAAAGAAGGTTACAGCCTTTGCCGTCCTCTGTTTTTACATTCACACATTCAATGAGGTCAGAAACAGAAATTTTGGCTTCGCTTATGTTTGCGGCGTTTACAGATATTGCACTTACTGCGAACATCAAGGAAGCTGTTACAGCGATTAGCTTTTTCATCAAAATCTCTCCTTTCTGTCAACAATTATACGGCTTGGAAGGGCTTTTATCAATGTATTATTTTTTCCTGCGGTGGCAGGATATTACAATATAAAGGTTTTTTTCATAATATCAGGAGATTTTGGGATATTTTTCATAAAACATCGTAAATCAAGTGAAAAGTAACGCGTCACTGCAGTGGCGATAAATTCCTCCGCCTCGGCACAACCTCATCCAGCACGCGCACCTCATCCACCACGCTTCGCGTGGTCCCCTTTCCCCGAAACGGGGAAGGTAAAACCGAGCTTTCCTCCCTTTAGTCAAGGGAGGCTTTTATAAGCCGTTTTTGCTGAAACCGGCAGAAAAAATTTCTCAAATGTATTTTTACATTTTTTTGTGCAATAATAAGACAAAACGCAAAAACAAACGGAGGAAGAAAAATGAAAAATAAACTCACAAAAATTCTGACAGTTGCGCTTATATGCATACTTTGCATACCTGCACTTGTGTCCTGTGCAGGCGGAGCAGGAGGAAATGTAGCAGACGTGCACGTCTTTTATTACACCTATAGCGACCCCTATATTTCAAGTGTGAGAACTGCTCTTGATGCAAAGCTTTCAGATGCAGGAATCTCTTTTCAGGACTATGACGGCAACAACAATCAGACTACCCAGACAGAACAGATACAGACAGCCATAACAAAAGGCGCAAAGGCTATTATTGTAAATATAGTAAACACATCTTCCGACGATGCGGCAAACGGAATTGTCTCTCTCGCACAAAGTGCCGGTGTGCCGGTGATTTTCTTCAACCGAGAAGTGTCCGACGATGTTATCACAAGCTACGAAAACTGTGCATACGTCGGAACAAATGCAATGGAAGCAGGTATTCTCCAGGGCGAAATGATTGGTGAATATGTGCTTGAACATTATGATACACTCGACCTCAACGGCGATGGAAATATATCATATATAATGTTCAAGGGTGAAGAAGGTAATATGGAGGCGGTATACCGTACGGAATACGGTGTAAGCGAAGCGGATGCTATTCTCACGGAGGCAGGAAGAAATCCGCTGACATTTTATGATGAAAGAAACCCCAACAGATATCTTGTTGACAAAAACGGACAGTGGTCCGCAGTGGCAGCCAACGAGTATATGACAACAGCCCTCACTTCCTACGGTGAAGAAAAGGGAAATATGATTGAGCTTGTTATATGCAACAACGACAATATGGCAGAGGGCGCAATTTCTGCACTTAACAGTGCAGGCTATAATCTTGGAGGCACAGGAAAGCGCATCCCCGTGTTCGGAGTTGACGCAACGGATGCAGCGAAGGATTTGATTGCAAACGGCAAGATGACAGGAACAATCAAACAGGACGCAGTCGGAATGGCACAGGCAATCTTGCACCTTTGCAGGAACAGCCTTTCGGGAACTGCCGACCTTATGGCTGAAACTCATATGTACAATGTGGATGATACAGTGAATAAAGTGAGAATTGCTTACGCAAAATATCTGGGAAGCGAAACAGAGGCGTAAAACTACGATTGCAGAGGAAAGGATTTCATCAGCATGGCAAATGATATTCTGCTTGAAATGAAAAATATAACCAAAGAATTCCCCGGAGTAAAGGCACTTGACAATGTATCTCTTATTGTACGCAGGGGTACGGTTCATGCGCTTATGGGGGAAAACGGCGCGGGAAAATCCACGCTGATGAAATGCCTTTTCGGTATATATTCAAAGGATTCCGGAAAAATATATCTTGAAGGCAGGGAAGTGGAGTTCAAGAACTCGGGGGACGCACTTGAAAACGGTGTGGCGATGGTGCATCAGGAACTGAATCAGGCACTTAAGCGCAACGTAATGGACAATCTGTGGCTTGGCAGATATCCTAAAAAGTTAGGTTTTGTAACCTCTGAAAAAACTATGTTTGAAGAAACAAAAAAGATTTTTTCGGAGCTTGGTATAGATGTTAATCCAAGGACGGTTATGAGTGAAATGTCTGTTGCCAGCCGTCAGATGGTGGAAATTGCAAAGGCAGTTTCTTACAACTCAAAAATAATAGTTCTTGACGAGCCTACTTCCTCTCTTACGGAAACAGAGGTTGAGCATCTGTTTAGAATAATTGAGATGCTAAAGTCAAAGGGTTGCGGAATAATCTATATTTCTCACAAAATGGAGGAAATTTTAAGAATTTCCGACGATATTACAATTATGCGCGACGGAACGTGGGTGACAACCGAGCCTGCAAAGGATTTTACCATGGATAAAATCATCCGTCTTATGGTGGGCAGAGAACTTACAAACAGATTCCCTCAAAAAAAGCATACACCGGGTGAGGTGTTCTTTGAGGTTGAAAATCTCTCATCTGTTCACAACCAGGTTACCGATGTTTCGTTTAATCTGCGAAAAGGCGAGATACTTGGGTTTGCAGGTCTTGCAGGGGCAGGACGCACTGAAATAATTGAAAATCTTTTCGGTATTTCCGAGAGAAAAAGCGGCAAACTGTTTCTTGACGGCAAGGAGATTTACAACCGTTCGCCCCGTGAATCCATACGCAACGGCTTTGCACTGCTGACGGAAGAACGGCGTTCGACGGGTATATTCGGAATACTTGATATATGCGAAAACACAACAATTTCCAGTATAAAGAGGTACAGAACCGGCGGAATTGTGCTTTCTAACCTCAAGCGCCGCAAAGTGACCGACCAGATGATAAAATCAATGAGGATTAAAACCCCCTCTCAGCGCACACAGATTCGCTCTCTTTCAGGAGGTAATCAACAGAAGGTTATTTTTGGCAGATGGCTGCTTACAGAGCCAAGAGTGCTTATGCTTGATGAACCCACAAGAGGTATTGACGTGGGTGCAAAGTATGAAATTTATCAGCTTATTAACGAGCTTGCGGAAAACGGCAGGTCTGTCATTATGGTTTCAGGTGAGCTTCCCGAGATTTTAGGGGTATGCGACAGAATATATGTTATGAGCGGCGGACGCATTGCAGGAGAACTTGACGCAAAGGATGCAACTCAGGAGCAGATAATGGCGCTTGCGGCAAAGTTTGTTAAATAAAACACTGGTTTAGACTTTTACACAACACAGCAAAAGGAGAAAACAAAATGACCGGTATCAAGAAATACCAAGGTATGAGCGGTAAAGAAAAAATTACGTTCTGGAAAGAATTTCTGATAAATAATTCACTTTATATCTTTCTTATTGCCGCTATAATTGCTATACAGTTCATTAGCCCGAACTTTCTTTCGGCAAGGTCGGTTATAAACATCATATCTCTTTCGGCGGCAAATCTGCCTATCGCCCTTGGTATTGCGGGAGCTATCATACTTACGGGCACAGACCTGTCTGCAGGGCGTATTGTGGGACTGGTTGCCTGCGTTGCGGCATCTCTTCTTCAGGCAACGGGATACCCGAACAAAATGTTTCCCGATCTTGATACAATGCCGCTTATTGTGGTTTTCCTCATAGTTATAGCTATCGGTGCTGTAATTGGTTTTGTCAACGGCTTCTGCACTGCAAAATTCAATCTGCATCCCTTTATAGTAACCCTGTCAACCCAGCTTATTGTATACGGAATACTGCTTATGTACCTTATGCTCGGCAGTAACAACGGGCAGTCAATTTCCGGACTTGACAGCAGTTACACTGGCTTTATCACGGGAAGCATACTGTCAATCGGTTCGACACCCATACCTAACTATGTGTGGTATGCGGTAATCATAACGGTTATAATCTGGTTTATCTGGAACAAGACGGCGTTTGGCAAAAATATGTTTGCCGTAGGCTCAAATCCGGAAGCGGCAAATGTATCGGGTGTTAACGTACACCTTACCATAATTTCTGTTTTTGTGCTTGCAGGTATTATGTACGGTATCACAGGCTTTATTGAAGCGGCGAGAATCGGCTCAAATACTGCATCAACGGGACAGAACTATGAGCTTGATGCCATTGCAGCCTGCGTAATCGGCGGTGTATCCTTTGTGGGTGGCATAGGAAAGATCCGCGGAGTTATTATGGGTGTTGTGATGTTAAGACTTATCTTTGTAGGCCTTACCTTCCTCAGCATCGACCAGAATATGCAGTATATTATAAAAGGTCTTATAATACTTGTTGCATGTGCCATTGATATGAGAAAATATCTTGTAAGAAAGTAAAAAGAAAACTCCCGTACAGACCGTACGGGAGAATATTGTTGTGAGGGAAAATATGGAAAACAAAAATTCAGAGAAAAAGGCAAAGAAAGAAGTACATTATAGAGGGGCAGGGGGAATGTACAGCGGCGTTGGCGTTCCCATAAAGATTCTTGATTTGGTTATATTCGGCGGAATTGCCGTTATTGCGGCGCTGGTATTTATGTAAATACCGTTCGGTAACAAAAAGAAAGCGGCAGCATACTATACAACAGGTAGCGGAAAGCAAAACACACCGCTGCTAATAAACGGTAAGGAGGAGTATCCATGTCAGGTTGCCTTGGAAATGCTTTTGATGATAACATTTGGATTATCATTCTGATTGCTGTTATTATACTCTGTTGCTTCTGCGGTTAATCCGCCCGCTGCCGGTTCCCCGGCCGAAAAACAGCCCCGATTGTTCGGGGCTGTTTATGTTATCTGCTGATTTTGTTTATTGTTATTTTTCTCTCTGTGTCCGAAAGCTTCTCGAAAACTATTTCATAATACTCGTCGGGCAGGGCAAAGGGGATATTTTCGCACCATTCTGCCGCAATAATTCCTGGCATATCAAAATAATCGTAAAATCCTACGGAATAAAGGCTGTCATCATCTGTAATTCTGTACATATCAAAATGATATATATTTGTATTACCTCTGTATTCATTTACTATTGCATAGGTGGGACTTGAAACACGCACGCCGGGACAAAACACCTCTGCCAGTCCCCTTATGAATGCTGTTTTGCCCGAACCGAGGTCGCCGTAAAAGGCAAGAAAATCTCCTTTTTTAAGTTCCGATGCAAACTCAATTGCTGCTGTTTCGGTGTCTTTTTCACTTGTCGAAATTATTTCTTTTACTTTTTCCACTTTTTATCTCCATTTTTGTTATTAAAATAGCCTATATGAATATTTATGCAGCTTCAACGAATAAATATTCATATATGCGTGGGGTGTTCTTGTTGACATAAATTTGTCGCAAATCCATTTTTGCGGAAAATGTCGCAAATTGTTTTAAAAGGTATTTTTTTCTGAAAATGTGGTTAAATCGGGAAAATTTCACCTAGTTAATAACATTATCAACAGGGTTATCAACATTTTTTCGGTGGAAAATAATATTAACATGGGAATAATTATGTCTACCGAACATTTATTTGTTATGCGTATAATTTCCAAATTGATACTTAAAATGGCGTAATTTTAAACAATTTGCAAATTTTATGCAATTTCGTCGAAATGCTGTTGACAAAGCATATTTTAAGCAGTTTTTCAACTGTTTTTCCAGTATTTTCTGTCAAGACTTCTAAGCTGAATTGCCCTTGCGATATGAGGTCCTGTTATGATGTCGCGTGCCTCCATATCGGCAATGGTTTTTCCGAGTCTGAGAATTCTGTCATAGCCTCTTGCGGAAAGCCCCATTTTTTCAAATGCCGCCTTGAGAAGCTCGTCTGCCTTTTCGTCGGTTACGCAGTATTCCCTTATCATTGCAGGGGTGAGCTGACCGTTGGCGTAGATACCCGTGCCTGCATACCTTTTTATCATACGGTTTCTTGCCGCTTCAACACGCTTTCTTATATCGGAGGATGATTCTCTCGGGGTATTATCCCTCATTATCTCATAGGAAAGCTGTCCTACTTCTATCTGAATATCAATTCTGTCAAGCATAGGGCCTGATATTTTTGAAAGATACGCACTTCTTGCCGCATCCGAGCAGGTGCATTTCTTATCTCCGCTTCCGAAGTATCCGCACTTACAGGGATTCATTGCACAGATGAGCATAAATTTGCTGGGAAATCTCATTCTTCCGTTTACTCTTGTTATGACAACTGCACCGTCTTCTATTGGCTGGCGCAGAGCATCCGAGGAGTCCTTTTTGAACTCTGCAAGCTCGTCGAGGAACAGCACGCCGTTATGTGCAAGGGAGATTTCTCCCGGCATAGGTGTTTTTCCTCCGCCTATAAGACTTGCCGTTGACATTGTATGGTGAGGGGAGCGGAATGGGCGGGACACAACAAGAGCCTTATCCTTGTCAAGAATTCCGCACACCGAATGAACACGGGTTGTTTCAATTGCTTCGTCAAAACTCATCTGGGGAAGAATTCCCGGAAGTCGTTTTGCAAGCATACTTTTACCTGTGCCGGGCGGACCGATAAGCAAAACGTTATGCATACCTGCGGCGGCTATTTCAAGTGCGAGCTTTGCGTTTTCCTGTCCTCTTACGTCGGAAAAATCGGGTATTCCGTCATATGACGCAGACAGTGCACCTGAATTGTCCGATGCTGTTCTTTCTATTCTTGAAAGTCCCGTCAGGTGGGCGATAAGCTGTGTTACGCTCTCTACACCGTACACATCTATCCCCTCAACAACTGCCGCCTCGGGTGCGTTGTCTTTGGGTACATATATTTCTTTAAGTCCTGCATGCTTTGCCGCAAGGCACATAGGAAGAACTCCGTTAATTCTTCTTATATCTCCCGACAGGGAAAGCTCTCCGATAAAACACTTTCCGTCGGTATTTACCGTTGTCAGCGTACAGCTTTTAAGGATTGCAAGGAGAATTGCAAGGTCAAAGGCTGTGCCGGACTTCAATCTGTCGGCAGGAGCAAGGTTTACTGTTACGGCGCTGTTGGGGAAGGCAATCCCTGACGACTTTATTGCCGCTTTTATACGCTCATACGCTTCTTTTACCGCTGTGTCGGGAAGTCCTACAAGGGTAAATTTCGGAATATTTCCCGAACTGAAACATTCTACGTCTACAATAAGTCCGTCTATGCCGTATACGGACGCGGATTTCACGGTGGTTGTCATTGTTTCGCTCCTTTTTCCTACTTTATTTGTTATTATACTATTGTAAAAATAAAATGTCAATTGTCAAAGTAAACTATACATATGATTTGCTCAACGGATATGAAATGAAGTTCAAGTCTGTAATTCATTTAATTGCTGACAGCGATTTCAAAGCAACAGGTGAAGCGATATACACCATGTCGATGAGCGTTTACTTATTGTCGATGAAAGAAATATTAAAGCGGAAACAGCAATGTTTCCGCTTTAGCCATTCATTTAGTTAAAAGAGTTTTTCTACTCGGCTTCCTCTGTCTGTGTTCTGTTCGAGCTGGTAAGTCTTGAACTCGTTTTTGCCGTAGTTCTTTCCGCCAAGTCTTACAAGATATGTATCTTCATCCTTGTAGTAAACATTGTTTTCAAATACAAGCTGAGCGTCAGCATCGGGATGTGCTGTAGAATAAATTGCCGCACCGTAAGGAGCATCGTGGAATACGTTGTTTCTTACTGTTATGCAGCCGCCTTCTGTAGGTCCGTAAATTCTCCATATAAAGAGGTGATGTCCCATAGGCTGAGGCCACAGTTCAGACTTTCTCGGTGGTGTTTCGCCCTGAAGTGAGAAGCCTCTGCCTGCACCGATACAAATATTGCCGTCAAAGTGTGTATCGAAAGCAATCTTGTCACGAAGCTCGTATGCTGCCATACCGTAGTTCTTGAAAATGTTGTTTATTATGTTGATTCTTACGCAGGGGTTCTCGTTCTTGAAGCCCTGATGTGTTGTGCAGGAATCGTATACTTCGTCAAAGTAGCAGTTTTCAAGAGTTACGTCTTCACCATATTCCCAGATTTCCATACCGTTACCAAAACGTATTCTCTGTATTCTGTCCCATACACATCCACCGATGAAACGGAATTCGCAATTGCGGATTGTTACATTCTTTACAAATGACTGTGCATATGCGTGCACACCGCTGTACTTACCGGAAATATTGTTGAATTCTACATATCTCGGACCTGCAAGAAGACATCTGTAACCGTGTACTGCACATTCGATGTCACTGTATACTTCAGCGGGATTGCCTTCTGAGTACAGATACAGTACATTTTCCATATCTGCGGGAACAGGATTTTTGCCGTTTCCAAGGTATCCCATAAGTGTAAAGTGCCATTTGCCCTGCGTGTTGAGATCCTCATATTCCCACGCAAGAACACCGCACTCTTTATCTCCGTTGAAAATGAGATTGCATACATCTGTTTCGAATTTGTAACTGCACGCCCAGATGTTTTTATCCTTGGTTTCTGTCCAGAGAGCCTTGTCGTGGAGATTTATCGAACCTAAGAACAACGGCTTGTCGCCCTCTCCGTACATATCCCATTTTATAATTTTGCCTTCTTCTCCGCAGGGGGAAAGGATGGCGTCTCTGTAAACACTTCCTGCTTTGAACAGAATTGTATCACCGGGTTTAATGTTTATCCCACGGTACGAGTTCTTGGGGGTAAGTTCCGAAAGTCCGTCGTTTTCCGGTTTTCCGCTTACTGAGTCCACATAATAAGTAGCCATAATTGTTATTCCTTTCAAAATGTTATCTTAATTTTGTTTTATCGAACAATCAATTTTTTCTAAATTATAACACATTTTTTTTGTTTTTACAATACATATTTATCGTTTTTCCATCCTTATATTTGTTTGAGTTTAAATTTTTTTATTATCCGAATCTGCAGTTACTTCATTGTTAACAATTTATATCTTGTAATTATAGAACAAATGTGCTATAATCGTGTTGCAGCAGTACGGAAAGGACAATAATGATAATAATTAGAAAAGACAGAAGCGTATATATCCCCGAATCGGACAGACATATAGGCTTTGAAAATGACCATCTTGTGGAAAGCAGGCTGTTTCAGATTAATGATAAAAGCCTGTTCGGCTTTTCATTCAAGCTGGATATTAAGAACACCCTTGACATAGTAGACCTCGTACCATATAAACTGACAGACGATACTATTATTCTCAGATGGGATATCAGCGCACCTGTTATCGGTGGAGGGGGAATAATCACAGCACAACTGAGAGCCTTTGACACTGAGGGCGAGCGTGTATGGCACAGTGCGGTTTTTGAACTTGTGTCCGAACCGTCGGTAAATGCAGAAAAGGCGGCAAACGAGGAACGTATCATCACTGAGTTTGAACAGCTTGAAACAAGAGTTCAGAGTGCGGTAGAGGACATAGAGGATTCAGTTTTGCAGGCGCAGAACTTTGCAAAAGAAGCTTCTGACAAATGCAATGAAGCAAAAATAGCGAAGGAAGACGTGGATGCAACAGCACAAAGACTGCTTGAACTTGAAGCGGATTTTGAACAGATGACAGGCGGATACGAAGTAATTTCAGGCGATGCAAAAAAGCATTATGAAAATACTGCAAATCCCCACGGAGTAACAGCATCCCAGACGGGAGCGTATACTTGCGGTGAAGTGGATGGCTTGCTATCCCGCAAAGCAGAGGTAAATCATACCCATACAGTAACGGCTCAGCAGACAGGTGCGTATACAAAGAGGGAAGTTGACACGCTCCTTTCTTCCAAGGCTGATGTATCACATACTCATATAATAAAAGCAAGTGATGTTGGTGCATACTCAAAGGAGGAAACTGATGGACTTCTTGCATTAAAAGCCTGTGCTGAGCATACTCACGGTGAAGCAGAATGCATTTATGAAATGCAAGACGTTGACCTGACAACCTGTACAAGTGAAATATTTGAAGGGGATGCTGCGCGTGGAACAATTGGCAAGAACTATATTACCCAAGTAGGTGATCCGTATTTTGGTAGTGATTTCATAATAAATGTTTCCGGATATGTTAAAATTTCAGCATCAACAGATTCTTACAAATCTTCTATAATTATTAATGGCAAGAATTATTCTTTTGGCGAAGAGGGCTTCTGTTATGAAGGAGAGATTAATTCTCCTATAGAGGTTGTTGTAATGGGTAATTCTAGTGAAGAACACACGGTAACTTTTAACACATTCTTAATTGAATCTGATAAAGTTTCAGGTTCAACTCTCGGTATGATGCCCGAGGGAAGTTTGAAAATGCTGTATGAAGCTGATAAGAAACTGGGAGACATCAACACAGCTCTTGACAACATCATCGCTATGCAAGAAAATCTGATAGGCGGTGGTACAGTATGACAACAGCAGAAAAACTTATAAAGGTTGCCGAGAATGTTCCAAAGGTATATGGGGCAGGATTTGAAGCGGGCAAGGCTCAAGGTGATAAGGAGGAGCATGACAGATTCTGGGATTTTTACCAGACTAATGGCAAGAGAACTGACTATTTGTACGGTTTTGCGGGAAAAGGGTGGACGGATAACACATATAATCCTAAATATTCTATTACTCCGAGTGCCAACTGTCAAAATACGTATAGTTATTCCACCATTACCGATACAAAAGTACCGATAGATATAAGCGGTGCAGTACGTAATGTGTCAAATATGTTTTCCGATACAAAATTGGTTACAATCAGGGAACTTATCGTAAGCGAAACGACAGCAAGCGAGGCATCAAGGGGCTTGACAAATGTATTTACGGGTAGCAATAGGTTGGAAAATATCACCATCGTGGGTGTTATTGCAACAAGCATAGATATGCAGTGGTGTACAAAGCTGACAACGGCGTCTTTGCAGTCTATACTCGCGGCACTTTCAAAAGATAGTGCGCTTGCTAATGGAAAAATTGCAACATTTGCAGCTGCATCGCAGGCTGTAATTGAAGGAAACGCACAGTGTCTTGAACAGTATTATCTTGCACTTGCGGCAGGCTGGGAAATCATATTTTCATAAAGTCAAAAGAAAATAATTGAAATCAAACAAAAATTTTCAGCGGTTAGATATGTGCTTTCAGCATATAATACGGATGTAAGCATAAGATATGCTTACAGCACGATTGATTGAAGTGCAAATGTAACAACCTAAACGGAAAGACAGGCAGATGCTCCGGAGAGAAAGATTCTTTCTGCCGGTGTTCCGGAAAGGACTGAACACTTATGAGTTTTCAGCAAAACAGAGAAAAGGGAAAAACCTATTCCTATAAAACAAGACAGGAAAAAATAAAACTGCGTATTATTGACGGTATGGACAGTATATGCAAACTGAAAGGTCCTGAAGCTGAAAATCGGGCAAAATATTACGATTCTTACGATTTCAAGGCTACAGACCCCGAAGGAAGCTATACGGGAATACCAACAGAGCAGTTTGGGGAAGTTCCTGTTCAGGATGTTGACGACCTTTAATAATTAAGGTATGTCACACAGAAGTTAAATTATGCAGGGAAAAGCCGACGGAGCTTTTTCCGGGATATTGAAAAAATAAAAAAGAGTTGTTTTAAAACGGAACTTCAATTTGAGGTTTGTTTTGATTCAGCTCTTTTTTGCATTAATACACTTGAATTTACAACTCTGCTTAACGAAAAAGCGGTGACATTTGTCACCGCTTTTTATGTGTTATTTACCTGAAACAAGTTTTTCCATTTCGGGAACTGTAAGTCTGTGAACTGTCCATTCATCCATCTGCACAGCGCCGATTGATTTATAGAACTCAATGCTGGGAGTGTTCCAGTCGAGGCAGGACCACTCAAGTCTTCCGCATCCTTCTTCAAGGGCAATTCTTGCAAGCTCTGTTATAAGTCCCTTGCCGTAGCCTTTGCCCCGTTCTTCTTCGAGGACAAACAAATCTTCGAGATATATTCCGGCTCTGCCGAGAAATGTTGAGAAGTTATAGAAATACAGTGCAAATCCTACTTCCTTGCCGTCTGCAACGGCAAAAATTACATTTGCTTTCTTTTTGTCAAACAGCCACTCCGAAAGTATTTCTTCCGTCGCAACAACTTCGTGTGACATCTTTTCGTATTCCGCAAGCTTTTTAATAAAGCTGAGAATTACGGGGGTGTCCTTTTTTTCTGCTTTTCTGAAAGTAAAATCCGGCATCTGCAAATCTCCTTGAATTTTAAATTTTTATTTTTTCAAACCGATTCCGAATACGGCAGACCCGCTTCCCGACATCTGTGCATACAGACCTTGTTTTTTGAGGCTCTCGCAAGCTTCTTTTATTTCGGGACAGCGTTTTTCACAAAGTGCCTGAAAATCGTTGCACATAAGCGAAAGTATATCTTTTATATCGGCTTTTTTCTCAATAAGCTCTGCCATACGGGTGCTGTTTGATTTTGTATAATCGTCGCCGTGAAGCTTGTCATATTCTCCGTAAATACCTTTTGTGGAAAGGGGAGTTTGGGGGAGGGCGAAAACTATGTTTATATTTTCAAGTTCAGGCAGGTCGTGTATTATTTCTCCTCTGCCGGTACACAATGCGCACTTATGCTTTTCGAGACAGAAGGGGACATCGCTTCCGAGAGAGAGAGCAATGTCAAACATCTCTTTATCAGAAAGTGCGTATTCGCACATTTCATTCATTGCATCAAGAACAGCCGCACCGTCGCTGCTTCCTCCTGCAAGACCTGCTCCTGCAGGAATGTTTTTATGTATAACAATATCAGCGCCGATTGTTTTCCCTGTTTTTTCGGTATACAAATTTATATACTTCTGTGCTGCTTTATATGCAAGGTTTTCTTGCGGCACGCACACATCCTTGTCACAGCAGAGGTGAATACCGCCGTCTGTCAGAGCCACCGAAATTTCGTCGTACAGGTTTTCCGCTTTGTGCATAACAGATGCGATATCGTGGAAGCCGTCACCACGTTTTGTTCCTAAAATTTCAAGAGTAAGATTAATTTTTGCATATGCTTTTTTGTTTATCATAGATAACCTCCGAAAATGGTGGAGTAATGTCTGTATACATTTTATCACTGTTTACTTTATTTGTCTATAAAAAAAAGAAAATATGCCATAAAATGCCCAAAGTTGTCCGTAAATTGACTTTTTGTGCAAGTATAGTGACAAAAATAATTGAAAACAGCTTGCAATTTTTAAAAAATAGTGTGGACTTTTTAATATAAGTGTGATAAACTTAAAAAAATATCAGTATTGTTAATTTGATTTTCCGAAAGGATTGATTACATAATGAGAAGCGATAACGTAAAAAAGGGTGCTGAGCGTGCACCTAACAGAAGTCTGTTCTATGCAATGGGCTATACAAAGGAAGAACTTGAAAAGCCCCTTATCGGTGTTATTTCCGCACACAGTGAAATTGTGCCCGGTCATTTCCACCTTGACAAGATTGCAGATGCCGTAAAGGCAGGCATCCGTATGGCAGGCGGCACTCCCATACTTATCCCTGCTATCGGTGTTTGCGACGGTATTGCAATGGGACATACAGGTATGAAGTATTCCCTTGCCAGCCGTGAACTTATTGCAGACAGTGTGGAAACTATGACAATGGCTCATCAGCTTGACGGTCTTGTGCTTATTCCCAACTGCGATAAGATTGTCCCCGGTATGGTTATGGCGGCAGTAAGAATGAATGTTCCTGCGGTTGTATGTAGCGGTGGACCTATGCTTGCAGGTAAGTATGATGGGGAAGAAGTAAGCCTTTCAAAGCTCTTTGAAGCGGTAGGCGCGTACAAGGCAGGCATTATTGACGGATGCAAGCTTGAAGAATGTGAAACAGGCGCTTGTCCCGGATGCGGAAGCTGTGCAGGTATGTACACTGCAAACAGTATGAACTGTTTGTGTGAAGCTGTGGGTATCGCACTTCCCGGAAACGGAACAATTCCCGCAGTAAGCAACAAGAGAACAATTCTTGCAAAGTATGCAGGTATGGCTATTATGAAGCTGGTTGAAAAGGGCATAACTGCAAGAGATATCATAAATGAAAAGTCACTCACTAACGCACTTGCCTGCGATATGGCTCTGGGATGCAGTTCAAACAGCGTACTTCATCTTCTTGCTATTGCAAATGAAGCAGGTGTACACCTTGACCTTGAACTGTTCAACAAGATGAGCGACAAGGTTCCCAACCTCTGCCACCTTGCACCTGCAGGACCTACACATATGCAGGACCTTGATGCGGCAGGAGGTATTCCTGCTGTTCAGGCAGAACTCCTCAAGGCAGGACTGCTTGACGGAACAGCACTTACTGCAACAGGTAAGACAGTTGCTGAAAATATTGAAGGTGCTTACATAAAGGATACAAACAACATCCGTCCTGTTGACAATCCTTACAGCGCAACAGGAGGCATCCAGATTCTCTGGGGAAATATTGCAAAGAACGGATGCGTTGTCAAGAGAAGTGCGGTTGCTCCCGAAATGCTCAAACATTCAGGTCCCGCAAGAGTATTTGACAGCGAAGACGAAGCAATCAGCGCTATCTATGCAGGAAAAATTGTTGACGGTGATGTTGTTGTCATCAGATACGAAGGACCTATGGGCGGCCCCGGTATGAGAGAAATGCTTAACCCCACAAGCGCTCTTGCAGGTATGAAGCTTGACAAGACGGTTGCCCTTATCACAGACGGCAGATTTTCCGGTGCAAGCCGCGGTGCATCCATCGGACACGTTTCACCTGAAGCTATGGCAGGGGGCGAAATCGGGCTTATCAAGGAAGGCGATATAATTGAAATTGATATTCCTTCAGCGTCCATCAATGTTAAGGTAAGCGACGGCGAGCTTGAAGAAAGAAGAAAAGCTCACGTTATGCCCGAACCCAAGGTTAAATCCGGCTGGCTTGCAAGATATGCAAAGCAGGTAAGCGGAGCAGACAAGGGCGCAATAATGAAGAATTGAGAATTGAGAATGGAGAATTATTATGAGTCACATTAACACAAAATGTATACAGTCAGGCTACAAGCCTAAGAACGGAGAATCAAGAATTCTCCCCATAGCACAGAGCACAACATATCTTTACGAGTCCAGCGAACAGATGGGCAGACTCTTTGACCTTGAGGAAAGCGGATATTTCTACTCAAGACTTCAGAATCCCACTTGTGACTGTGTAGCGGCAAAGATTTGCGACCTTGAAGGCGGCGTTGCGGCAATGCTCACATCCTCAGGTCAGGCAGCTAACTTCTATGCTATATTCAATATCTGCAACGCAGGCGACCATGTTGTTTCTTCTGCGGCAATTTACGGCGGCACATTCAACCTTTTTGCCGTAACAATGAAGAAGCTGGGTATTGATTTTACTTTCGTAAGCCCCGACGCTACAAAGGAAGAGCTTGTAGCGGCATTCAGACCCAACACTAAGGCTGTGTTTGCTGAAAGTATTTCCAATCCCTCTTTGTGCGTACTTGACTTTGAGCTTTTTGCAGAGGTTGCACACGCACACGGCGTTCCGCTTATTGTTGACAACACATTCCCCACACCTATCAACTGCAGTCCTTTTGAATTTGGTGTTGACATTCTTACACACTCCACAACAAAGTATATCTCCGGTCACGCAATGACTGTAGGCGGATGCATTGTAGACAGCGGTAACTTTGACTGGGCGGCTCACGCTGACAAGTTCCCCGGACTCACAACTCCCGACGATTCATATCACGGCATTACTTATACAGAAAAGTTCGGCAAGGG